>JBEKEY010000042.1:0-17686 GCA_050013595.1 Thermoplasmata archaeon
CGGAGCCGCTGCAGGCTGCCGCGCACCTGGTCGGCCGGCAGCTCGACCTCACGGACCAACGATTCTTCGTCCACGCTGGAACCTTCGCGCTCGCGCAACGCCAGCAGAAGGGAGCGTTCGGGCCCCGAGAGAGCGACCGGGGCCGCCCCGACCGGGGCATCCCCGGATGCCTCGGGCACAACCGGACGAGAAGGGGGCCGGATTAAGTCTTTTGGGGCGACCGGCCGCCGAGAGACCCGGGACGGGAGCGTGGGCGGGAACCACGCAACCTAGGTCGTCGGCGGCCGGCTCGGAGGCGGCGGGGGGGGTGGGGGGCTCGACGAGAAACCGGGCGCAGGATTCTGAGCGGGACCCGCCGATGCACTGGCCGCTTGCGGCGGTGGTCGGACGACCGTCCGAGGAGGCGCGGCACGTCTCGGTCCCCCTCGGCCAAGGACATATCCGACGGCGATGGCGGCTCCCATGATCAGGCCGAACGCGACGATGTTCTGCGGGAAATCCTCGATCCCCGCGAGCGCGGGGACGAGTCCCAGGAGATTGACGTCCACGGTGGTCGAATTCGTTCCGTAGTATCCGTCGCTCGTCACCGACACCTGCGCCGTTCCGTGCGACCCGAAGAAACAGGTCGGGATCGCCACGGCGAGGCTCACGGAGCCGGAGGCATTGCTCGTGAGGGTCGCCGAACCCCAGACGCCGACGCAGGGCCCCTCCGTGTCGCTGGCCTGGAGGCTGACCGAGATCGGTACTCCCGCGATCGGTGTCCCGCTCGTTCGGTTCGCGAGCTGCGCGACCACGGTGACCGAGCCCCCGGGCGCCACGGGCGAGGGCGAGGCGGAGACGGAAAGGTCGACGAACGTCGCGGTCAAGTCCTCGTAGAGGAGGAGCGCGCGAGGGGAGCCCCAGCCGGTCTCGGAGTCCCACCCTTGGGTCGCGGACCCGATGCACGTCGACCCGCTCGTGATGTCCGCGAGGCCGACCAGGTCCTTGCCCGTCTCCTGACTCGCACCGACCGCGTAGAGCCGCGGCGTAAGGAACCCGAGCTTGCTGCCGTACAGTGCGTCCATCTCGGCGACGAGACCGGCCCAAAGCGGCGTCGCGAAGCTCGTGCCCGCCGCAACTCCGCTGGAACCGTCGTAATAGAGGAAGTTGTACGCCGCGGCCGCAGAAACGTCGGGGAGCCCTCGATGCCCGTTCGCCGCGATCGGGCCTGCGGCGCTTCCGACCTCCTGCCATGAGGGCGCCGCGTTCACGCTCGAGAACCCTCCGCCGCTCCCGCTCCAGGCGGACTCGTCCGCCAGTCCCGTGACCTGGCCCAAGAGGTTGCGCGCGAGCGTCGGGTTGGTCCCTCCGACCGCAATCACTTCCGGCGAGTTCGCGGGAAAGTCGACCGTCGCTCCCCCCTGGCAGTTGGCCCCGACATCGCCTCCAAAGTCGCCGGTCGCGGCGAGCAGTGTGATCCCCTGCTGGGCGGCGAGCGCGATGTCCGTCGTCCACCCGGCCGCGAGCGACTGGCTCGCGTTCTCGGGAGTGCCGAACGACATCGAGATCGCCGACACGCCGGGAACCCCGGTGACCGCCGTGTGGAAAGCGTCCGTCATCGAAGCGTCGGTCGGGGAGTAATTGTCGGCGGCCGGTCCGTCGGGGGCGTACACCGCGTTCAGCGTCGCCCCGGGCGCCATCGAACCGGACCATTCCATATCGAGGGTCAGCTCCTGCGGTGCCTTGCTGGGGTCGCTCGGCGCGGCATTCGAGGGAGGCGGAGCCCCGTCCACGGGATACGCGTTGTAACGGACGGCGGGGAAGCCGGCCGGGTAGTCGCTCGAAAAGAAGGTCGAGAGGTCGCTGGGCGCATACCCGTCTCCCCACAGGAGGAGGACAATCCCCTCGCTTCCCGCGAACTCGGAGGAGCCGGAGACGTTGTAGAGCGGCGAGAGGTCATAGATACCCCGCGCGATGGCGGGTGTGATGAGGTCGGTTCCCGCCTGGGGACCGCTCGCGACGGCGAGGCTGGGAAGACCCACGGGCAAGGCGAACGTGTCAAAGCCGCTCGAGAGGCCCGTCACCGAGGCCACGGACATTTCCAACGGCGCCGGGAGGCTGGGGGCGGAGGCAGGGAACGTGACCGCGCGCCCTTCGTACGTTCCGGACTCGAGCTCGGTTCCGAACGCACGCCCAATCGCCCCGGCACTTCCGCCGACGGTGAGCGAGAGTCGATCGGGCTCGGAGTGCACGATCGTCAGTCCCATTGTCTCGAAGTAGGATTCGGCCGAGGCGTAGGCGGCGGGAGCGAGACCGTAACGATCGGCGATCTCTCGGACTGTCAACGGATGGGCACCGAGAGGGGGCGGCGAGAAGAACGACGCGTCGCTCGGGTAGAACGTTACTACGACGAGCTCCTGACCCGCGGCGGGGAGGGCGTTCGAAACCGAGCGGAGGCTCCCCGGATCGTAGCCGGCCCGGGTCGCGAACGAGCCGGAATAGACCGAAGCGGCATCGAAGGGGATCGGAGAACCGGCCACCGGCGGGGTGGGCGTGGTCCCCCGTCCCGTGGCGAGGGGAAGACTCGGAACGGCGATCAGCACGGCGATCCCCACGAGGATGCCCCAGCGGAGACGGTCGGCCCGACGTCTACCTGCCATCCCAGGTAGATGCACCGCGAGCTCGGAAAAAGGTTCCCGACCGGCCGGAGGGGGTCGGGGCCTACCCTCGGATCGGGGAGGTGTAGCCGGGAGGGAGGTGGAACGTCTCTGCGCCACCGAGCGGGTCGGGTCTCGGCGAGGGAGCTTCCCCACGCTTCGCCGCGAGGTACGCGTCGATCGCGCTCGCCGCTTCCATCGAAGTGCCCATCGCATACACGACGGAGCGGCCGCCCGCGGCAAAGATGCCCGGGACCGCGGTCTCGAACCCTTTCCCCTTGCCTTCCGGCCACCCCTGAGAGGTGAGTTTGAGGTCGAGGTCGGGGCCGAACCCGGTGAGGTCGGCCTTCTGGCCGACCGCGACGATCACGGTGTCGCAGGGAAGGGTCGCCTCGGACCCCGCCACCGGCACCGGACTCCGCCGTCCACCCGCATCGGGCGGACCCAATTCCATCGTCTGGACCACGAGGCCCTGAACGTGGCCGTCCCCGACGATCCGTATCGGCGCCTTGAGGAACTGGAATACGATCCCCTCGTGTTCGGCCCCGTGGATCTCCTCCGGGTCGGCCGGCATCTCCTGGCGGCTTCGGCGGTAAACGAGAGTGACCCGCCCGCCGCGGGATTCGCGCAACGCGGTCCGGACCGAATCCATCGCGACGTCACCGCCGCCGATCACGATGACCTCGTGGCCGACCGTCACCGGGATCCCGTGGTTGACGTTCTTCAGGAAGTCGAGCGCAGGAAGGACACCGGGGAGATTCTCGCCGGGGACGCCGAGCGTCCGGTGCGTGGAGGTTCCGATCGAGATGAAGACGGCCTGGTAGCCATCCTCGCGGACCAGCTTGTCGACCGGGAACTCCTTCCCGACCTTGGTGCCATCCACGAACGTGACATCGAGGTCGCCGAAGCGCTTTCGGTCGGTCTCGACGTCCGCGTCCGTCATGCGGTACGCGGGGATCGTCTGCATGAGACCGCCGAACCGATGCTCCTGCTCGAAGACGGTGACCGAGTAGCCTCGAACTCCCAGCTCCCAGGCCATCATCAGGCCGGCCGGACCCGCGCCGACGACCGCCACTCGCTGGTTCTTCGGCTTCGAGGGGACGTAGACCAGGTCGCTCGTCCCGTAGTCGAGGGCGGCGCGCTTCAAGTGCCGGATCGCGATCGGGATCCCCTTCTTCTTGACGACACAGGAATCCTCGCAGTAGTGGTAACAGACCTTGCAGAGGCAGGTCGCGAGAGGGTTCTCGCGCAGGGTCACGCGCGCCGCCCCCTCGAAATCGCCGTCCGCGACGAGGCGGATGTACTCTCGGCAATCCTGCGTAATCGGGCACGCCTCGACGCACCACGGCCGGCGGCACTGGATGCACCGCTTCGCCTCGAGGATCGCTTCCTCCTTCGAGTACGCGTGCAGCACCTCTCGGAAGTCCGTGGTCCGTACGCCCACGGGCTCTTCCACGATCGGGACTCGGACCGGGTTCAGCTTCGGAGGCGTGGGCTTAGCGGTAACGGGAGCGGCGGCCGCGTCGGCGGTCATGGTCACCCCTTCGAGTCCCAAAGGGTCTTAAGACGATTCCGTGGTGCGCGAAGGATTCGCACGCGTCGGCGCTCTTCCGGCTGCGCACGCTCAGAGTTTATAGACCGACGGGCGTGGGTTCAGCGACCCCCCGCGCGGGTCGGTCGGACCCATGGTTCTGGATTCTCTGGGAAAGTCCCTTCGAGGCGTTCTCCAGAAGATCGCCCGAGGCTCGGTCGTCGACGAAGCGCTTCTCGCGGAGGTCGTTCGGGACATCCAGCGGGCCCTCCTTCAGGCCGATGTCAACGTACAGCTCACCCTCGAGCTCACGCAGCGCGTGCGCCATCGAGCCCTCCAGGAGAAACCGCCGGCCGGCATGAGCCTTCGGGACTTCCTCGTTCGGATCATCTACGAAGAGGTCCGTGGGATCCTCGGTAAGGACCGCCCGTTCGACCTTCGGCCGAAGAAGATCCTCCTCGCCGGTCTTTTCGGTCAGGGAAAGACCACGACCGCGGCCAAACTCGCGCGCTACTTCCAGAAGCGGGGCATCCGCGTGGGACTCGTGGCCGCGGATGTTCACCGTCCGGCGGCCATCGACCAGCTCGAGCAGCTCGCGAAGAAGGTCGGATGCGAGTTCTACGCGAACCGGTCGGAGCAGCGGGCCGAGGTGATCGTCCGGGAAGCGCTCGAGAAGTTCCCGCCCCACCTTGCGGTCCTCGTCGATACGGCGGGCCGCAGCGGCATTGACGCGGAACTCATCGAAGAGCTGAAACGGGTCAAGACCGCGCTCGCGCCGGACGAGGTCATCCTCGTTCTCGACGCCGCGATGGGGCAGAGCGCCGGCCGCAGCGCGGAAGCGTTCCACAAGGCGGTGGGTCTGACGGGGGTCATTCTGACGAAGCTCGATGGCTCGGCGAAGGGCGGCGGCGCGCTCTCCGCGGTCGCTGTGAGCGGCGCACCGATCCTGTTCATCGGGACCGGCGAGCACCTGAACGAGCTCGACCGGTTCGAGCCTACCCGGTTCGTCTCCGGGCTGCTCGGGATGGGCGACATTCAGGGCCTCCTCGAGCGGTTCGAGGAACTCTCGGACAAGGAAGCGGCGGAAAAGGCGGCGAAGGCGCTGATGAGCGGGCGCTTCACCCTGCGCGACATGCGCGCCCAGCTCGATTCTCTCGGGGAAATGGGCCCGTTCTCGAAGATCCTCTCCGCGTTCCCCGGCTTCGGTGCGATGAAGGTCGACGACAAGGAACTCGAGCAGACCCAGAAACGGCTGCGCAGATTCCGCATCATCCTCGATTCGATGACGGCGGAGGAGCTCGACGACCCCCAGATCATCAAGGCCGACCGGATCCATCGGATCGCCCGCGGCAGCGGCCACCGGCCGCAGGAAGTGCGGGCGCTCCTGAAGCATTACGAGACGACCCGTAAGGCGGCCCACGGTCTCGTCTCCAATCGGAGGCTCCGACGCCAAATGGAAAAGCAGTTCGGCGCTTCGGGGGGGGACCGGGCCCCGTGACGGGGCCGACCGGCCGATGACGGTCCTGAGCGGGTTCGAGGGAGGCGTCGGAGCCCTCCTGCTCTTCTTCGTGCCGGGGTACGCCGTGACGAAGGCGCTCTTCCCGGAATGGCGGGTCCGTGGCCCGGGAGGGAGCCGACGATTGCTCGAGGTGGTCACCCTCTCCTTCGTGACGAGCATCGGGCTCACGGTCGTGGTCGGCTACGGCCTTCTCAGTCTCGCTCCCGGCGGGTTCGCCGCGACCTGGTCCGACCCGGTCCTCGAGACGGTGCTCGTGGCCGTGAGCGTCGTCGCGCTCGGGGTGGCGTTCGGTCGAGGAGCCTTCGCAGCGACCCCCCCAGCAGCCCCGTTGGTGCCGGTAGGCGAAGGCGAGGAAAATGCCTGGGAGCTCTCGCGCGAGCTCGAGCGTCTCGGGCGGGATGAACGAAGGCTTCAACACGCGCTGCGCGTCTCGTCGTTGAGCCCCGCCGACGCGACGCGGCTCCACGGAGAGCTTGATTCGGTTCGGGCCGAGCGGGAAACCCTCCGACAACGGCGCGAGGAAGAATATGGCACGTAGGACAGTCTCGGTGGGGTCCGACTACAAGATGGTCATCGTCGTGCGCGCCGAGCTCCGACTCACGGCCGGCAAGGCCGCCGTGCAGGTCGCCCACGCCGCGGTCCTCCTAGCGCTGGAGGCCGAGAAACGATCCTCGGCGGCGTTCCGTTCCTGGTCGTCCGCGGGTCAGAAGAAGATCGCGCTCGTGGCGCCGACCCTTCCCGACCTCGAGGCGCTCGCGCGAAAGGCCCGCAGCCTCGGCATTCCGTGGGTCCTGGTCGAAGACGCGGGATTCACGGAGGTCCCCCCCGGAACGAAGACCTGCCTCGGCCTCGGACCCGCTCCGGGATCCGAGATCGACCAAGTCACGGGCGGGTTGGCGCTCCTCTAGCGACTCCAAATCACGGGCTACGACGGGCCTTGCCCGCCCGCGGGGGGGTACGGGGGACCCCTCGGTCGAAGGCCAAGAACTCGTTCCCGTCGGGGTCCGCGAACCGGAGGGTTCGCCCTCCCCAAGGCTCCGCCTCCACACTCTGCGTGACGGTCGCTCGAGCGTGTTCGAGCCGCAGTTGCAGCGCGTCCACGTTGTCGGTTTGGAAGACGATACCGGTACGGCTTCCCCGACGCGCCACGGCCTCCGCGTAGTGGGCCTCTCCCCACTCCGGTCGCGGCGTGATCAACGAAAGGGCGACGGCCCCTTGGCCCAGCGAGACCTCTACGTATTCCGTCTCGGGGTCGCTGCGGAGGATCTCGAGGCCCAGGACGTCTCGGTACCAGGCGACCGCCGCTTGCTGGTCGCCGACGATCACGCCGACCCGCTGGACCTGGGTCAATCGGCCCGACCCGCGCGCCGGGGGAGGTTCGACGTTGACCCCCATTCCTAGCTCGGAGACCTGCCACTCCAACACCTCGTAGCTGCCTCCCGCGACGCCCTTCAGCGGGTCGCTGCGAAGGAGGCGAAGCGCCTCCGTTTGGTCGACGGCACGGAAGACCAACAGGTCGCCCCGCGGGCCGGTGAGCGCGCCGTGGGCGACGAGGCGGCCTACCCGGTCAAACTCGTGGACGAGGGTCCGTAGGGGGGCGCGCCACTCCTCCTCTTCGGACTCGGCTCCGCCGAACCGAACGAGGCGAAGGTAGAACCGCTTCGGCTTTGGTCCCGGTCGCTTCAACGTCCCCTCCCCGCTAGGTCCCCCACGGGCGGCCGGGTCAAAAAGGGCTCCTTGCTAGTCACCCTGAGAGGCGTCGGCGGCCCTGCGGGCACAGTGGATGGCGCCCACGTGGAGTCCGGCCGGCCGAGTCTCCTTCGGGACCGGGGGCCGCCGTGCCCGGCCCGCCTCCGGGGGCCCTGTCGGACCCTCCTGATCGTCCGGGTCCTCCTGGAGAGAGACGCCGCCGGCCGGCTCCGATAGAAGTTTAAATAATCCCTTCGGGTTGGTCATCTTGGCCGGCTCGAGAGTCGGTCGGCCGGGGTGGGGAATGCGGCTTTGGATTTACGTGGTCCGGCGGATTCTCCTCGTCATCCCCGTCGTCATCGGGGTCATGACCATCACCTTCGCGCTCGTCAGCGCGCTCCCTGTCCAGCAGCGGTTGGTTTCGTATCTCGGCCCGTCTCCTCGGTTGTCCTACGACCCCACGGTGCCCTGTTCTCGGTTAGTTCCCGGAGAGAACGGGACCTGCCCGAACCCGGTGTACCTAAACGGAATTGCCAAACTCGGTTTGGATAAGCCAATCCCCGTCCAATGGGCTATCTACATAGGAAATAGTTTTACCGGCAATTGGGGATTCGTCGGCAACAAGACCGGCGTGACACAATCCATCCCGATCGCGGCCGGCCAACCGGTTATCAAGGTCCTTGGCTGGTTCCTTCCCTACACGCTCGAACTCGCCGCCTTGTCGCTCCTTTTGATTCTCATCATTGCCCTGCCCATCGGTAACCTCTCGGCGGTCAACCGTAATCGGCCGATCGACCAAGCCGCCCGGGTTCTCTCGTTCTCGGGCTACGCCCTCCCGGCGTTCTTGCTTGGCTCGGTCCTGCTCATGGTCTTCGTGCTCTTACTCGGGGGTTCGTCGGGCCTCTCTCCCTTCTGTAAGGGGGAATCCTCCTACACCGACCTCTACGGGTCCTGGCCGCCCGTTCAGTGCTGGCCGGGCGGGGTCTACCCCAGCTGGCTGACCGCCGGTCAGATCAGTTCTCCCACGGGGTTCCCCACGCTCGACGCCGCCATTCACGGGAACTGGTGGTTCGCCGCGGACACCCTGATCCGCATGATCATCCCCGCGTTCGTGATCGCGTACGGAACCGTGGCCCTCCTCCTACGGTTCGTCCGCAACAGCATGCTCGAGGTGCTCAACCTCGACTTCGTTCGGACTGCCCGCGCGAAGGGTCTACCCGAGAAGGCGGTCGTGAAGAAGCATGCGGGGCGTAACTCGCTCAACGTGACCATCACGGTGCTGGGCCTGACCTTCGCGGGTTTCATCGGAGGCTTCCCAATCATCGAGTCGGTGTTCAACCTCTCGGGAGTGGGCCGGATGATCGCCTATTCGGTCACCCTCACACCCTACGACTTCGGGATGATCTTCGGAAGCACGATCTTGTTCACACTGTTGGTCGTCGCGGCCAACATTATCGTGGACGTCCTCTACGCCTTCCTGGACCCCCGAGTCCGACTCGGGTGAGGCGGTAGTGGCAGACGAACCAGCCGTTCCGCAGAAGAAGCCCGCCCGGGTCCGACGCCGGCCGAGCCCCCGGATCGACCAATTCCGGAGGACCTGGTACTTCTTCCGTCGAAACACATTGGCGATGGTCGGCCTCGGTATCCTGGTGTTCTTTGTCTGCCTGTTCGTGGTTTCGTTCTTCTACCCGGCGTCTTCGACCGAGCTCACTACCTACCAGGCCACGAACGGGGCCGCCCCTTCCCCTACGGCCCTCTATCCCGAGGTGTGCACGTATCAGTCCGGCGAGGTGCCCCCCGCTCCCAATTGCTACCTGACCCCCAACGGAATGCCTTCGGTCATCGGCCCCACGGATACCCTTCATCCGGCCGGACTCGGTCCGTTGCCGTTCGGTTCATTGACCCTCAATCCTCCGGGACAGATCTTCTACAACACCTTCGACGGCCTGGTCAAGGGCGCTCAGTGGTCGATGACGATCTCCATCGGAGTCGTCGCTTCCGGAGCGTTCATCGGGATCATGCTGGGGGTCATCGCGGGGTACTACGGAGGGGTCATCGATGAGGTCATCATGCGGGTGACCGACATCTTCCTATCGATCCCCGGGCTGTTGCTCGTGATCATCACGCTGGCCGTTTTCGCTCCATCGATCACGAGTCTGTGGACACGCGTCGGTCTCGTGATAGCTGCTTTCGTGGTCGTGTGGTGGCCCACGTACGCACGTATCGTCCGCAGCCAGGTGCTGGTCGTCCGCGAGGCGCGGTACGTCGAGGCGGCCAAGGCCTCGGGCGCCAAGGGCGGACGGATATTGCGTAAACACATCCTCCCCAACAGCATCTACCCCGTGTTCGTCCAGATGTCCCTCGACGTCGGCACCGTGCCCCTTCTGATCGCCGCGATCGTCTTCATCGGATTCCAGGTGTTCCCCAAGCTGAACTTCCCCGAATGGGGGACCATCACGGCATTCTCGGTGCAGGGCGCCGTGCTTGCCTCCTTCATCACCGCGTGCCAGTCGGCTTCGGCCCTCGGTGGGGGCTGCACGTTCCCCTGGTGGCAGTTCTTCTTCCCGGGCCTCACCCTTTTCCTCTTCGCGATCAGCGTGAGCTTCTTTGCCGACGGTCTACGAGATGCGCTCGACCCCCGGTTGAGGAGGTAAACGACCCGCATGGCCGCCGCCGCACCTCGCGACGCGATGCTCGTTCAGGTGCCGATCGGCGAGGAGGGCGCCGCTCCTCTCCCAGCGCCCGGGATCCGCCCGGAGGAGACGGACACTTCGGCCCTCAACCGAGGCGACGTCATCCTCGACATTCGGAATCTGAAGACGTACTTCTACACGTACGACGGCGTCGTGCTCGCGCTCGACGGGGTGTCGTTCAAGCTCCGTCGTGGAGAGACCCTCGGCCTCGCGGGCGAGACCGGATGCGGAAAGAGCGTTACGGCGTTCTCGGTCCTTCGTCTGATCCCCGACCCGCCCGGAAGGATCGTCTCCGGGAAGATCCTCTTTCGGGGCGCCGACCTCCTCTGGGGGCTCGATAAGGAAGCGCGGATCAAGCCGATCAAGAGATCCGCGCGGGTGAAGGTCATCCGCAAGTTCCGGCGGATCAAGGCGGCGAGTGCCCGCATGATGGCCGTCCGGGGCCACGGAATCTCGATGATTTTCCAAGAGCCCTCACAGGCGATGAACCCCATCTTCCCCGTCTACGACCAGATCGGGGAAACGCTGGTCATCCACCGAGGCAAGGAGATCATGGACGAGCTGCTCCAGGCCACCCCCAACGCCCTGGAGGTCCGCCCCGCGATCGAACGACTGGCCGAGGCCGTCCGGGCCCGCGAGTCGACCGAGCGCCTCGAAGAGCTCGCGAACGTCGTCGGGGAGGCGGCCCACCTTTCTTCGTTCGGGACCCAGGCGTTCTACTCCGCGAGGAACGCCCTCTCCACCTCGCCGACCGCGGTGACCGCGGACCTCGAGGCCGGCCTTCGCCGGTTCCGCCTCTCGGGCCTACAACGATCCTACATTCAGTACCGTCGGCGGCAGACGGAGATCCTCGAGGAGCTCCGGCAGACCTACATGCGCGAGATGCAGGAGGGCCAACTTCACCGCCTCCTCGAGGCACGCGCTCGCCGTCGGACGATCTCGCTGCGTTGGTCGCACCCCCAGTTCGCCGTCCCGTTCGTGCACCGGCGTGCGGAGAAGCCTCTCAAGGACGAGCTCTTCTGGCGCACCGTGGGCCTCCTCGAGGGAGTGGAGATCGCGAACCCGGTCCAGGTGGCCCGATGCTATCCGTTCGAGCTTTCGGGGGGCATGATCCAGAGGGTCATGATCGCCATGGCGCTCTCGTCGGAGCCGGCGGTCCTGATCGCGGACGAACCGACCACGGCGCTCGACGTGACCATCCAGGCACAGATTCTCGACCTGATGAGGGACCTCAAGACCCGGGTGGGAACCTCGACCCTGCTCATCACCCACGACCTGGCGGTCCTCGCCGAGGTCGCCGACCGCATCTGCATCATGTATGCGGGCAACATCGTCGAGAACGCCCCGGTGCGGAGCCTCTTCGCGAACCCGCTCCACCCGTACACCCGTGGCCTGCTCGCTTCCATCCCCCGGGTCGACCAGCCGGATAAGCGCCTCGAGTCGATCCCGGGCTCGGTCCCGAACCTGATCACGCCCCCGACCGGCTGCCGATTCCATCCCCGCTGCCCTTACGCGATGCCGGTCTGCAAGGAGACCCGTCCGCCGATGACCGATGAGGGCAACGGGCATTCGGTCGCGTGCTTCTTATATCACGGTCCGTCAGTCGTCGAGTGAACGCAACGGGTGGTTTCTCGATGGAAAACACTTCGTCCCACACGGTGGTCCTCTCAGCCCGGAACGTCCGGAAGTACTTTCCGATCCGGGGCGGCCTCTTCTCCTCCCACGTCGGCGACGTGCGCGCCGTCGATGGGGTGTCGCTCGACGTCCGCGAGTCCGAAACGGTCGGCCTCGTCGGCGAGTCGGGGTGCGGGAAGACGACTCTCGGCCGCGTGCTCCTCCGACTGATCGAGCCGACCTCCGGCCACTGCTACTATCGCCCCACGCCCGAGGTGATGGGGCGGCTCGATTCGCTCTACTCCTCGCTCGGAACCGACAACGGCAGCACGAAGAAGCCGTCCACGCCCTCGTCGTCCACGCTCAAGGAGCTCGACGAGATCGCGAACCAGTACTCCCTTTACCGGCGCAACGCGCGGCAAATGCGCGAGCTCCGGGGACGCCTCCAGATCGTCTTCCAGGACCCGTTCAGCTCGCTCAGCCCGCGGCTGCTGGTCCGTGAGATCGTGGGCGAACCGCTCGAGATCCACCACTCCGGGACCCGCCGGGAGCGCGACCAACGCGTCCTCGAGCTCCTGGGGCAGGTCGGACTCAACCCCGAGCACCTCTGGCGTTTCCCGCACGAGTTCTCGGGCGGACAGCGCCAGCGGATCGGGATCGCGCGTGCCCTCGCTCTCCGACCCGAGCTCATCGTGCTCGACGAACCAACGAGCGCTCTCGACGTCTCGGTACAGGCCCAGATCCTCAACATCCTGAAGCGTCTGCAGGACGAGCAGGGACTCGCCTACCTGTTCATCTCCCACCACCTCTCGGTCGTTCGCGCGATGAGTCGGCGGGTCGTCGTCATGTACCTCGGGAAGGTCGTGGAGACGGCTCCGACGGACGGGCTCTTCTCGCGGCCCCTGCACCCCTACACCCAGGCGCTGCTCTCGGCGATCCCGATCCCCGACCCGCTGACGAAGCGCGAGCGGATCGTCCTCTCCGGGGACGTCCCGAGCCCCGCCTCGCCGCCTCCCGGATGCCGATTTCACACCCGTTGCCCCGCGGTGATGCCGGTCTGTTCCAAGATCGAGCCGGAGATGATCTCGATGGGCCAGGACCACTGGGTGGCCTGCCACCTCTATTCGCCGCGCGAGGAGGCCGACAAGGCCGCCGGCGGGATCGCGATGGTCTCCGAGGCGCCTCGAGCCTCGTCCTAGGCGCCCCCCACGGCCATGCTACTCCCTTCCGGCAAGTCCTCGGAACCCGAAGAGCCGCAAGGGGCCGATGCCTCCACCTCGTTCGCGTCGCGGGTCGAGAAGGCGGACGCCTGGGAGGAGGCACGGGAGAAGGCCCTCGCCGACCCGGGGCCGAACTGGAAGGAGTGGTTCCTCTTCTCCGGCTCCAAGGTCTGGATCGCCATGGGGTTCTTCGTGGCCGACATCTGGATCGTCGAATCCTGGCTGAACCCGGTCAACGCGCTCGGCCTCGGACTATCGCTCGTCGCCGCCCTCTACCTCGAGTTCCTCGCGTACCGCTACCTCTGGTACCGCTGGGACCCGGAAGCGCCGAGGAGCTCGGGTCCTTTCCGACCCACGCTCCTTCGCCCCCGAGAGGTCGGACGCTGGACCCGCGAAGGGGTCCTCGCGAAGCAGGGTCAGTTCCCCACTGCCGATGGCGGACCCCGACGGGAAGACTTCCTCTAAGACGGGTCCGCTTCGGGCACCTGCCCTGAAAGTGCCCCCGTCGCGGACCTACCCCAGCACGTCGGAAGTCACCGGTCGCGCTCGAGGCCCGGTCCACCAGATCCGCTCCCCGCGCCCATGGAATCTAGTTTCATACTCGCAGTAGCAGCGTCCCGGGTCGAGCACCGCTTACGACCAATTTGGGACGGAGGGTAGGGAGCGCGCGGGCCAACGATCGGGTCCGAAGCTCAAAGAAAAAAAGGGATAGGAAAGGGTTGGTGCTCCGCGGCTTGCGCCGCGGAGCCCGGAAAGAGGTTCGCTAACCTTAGACCACTCCGTTCCCGTACCACTGGAACCAGAGTTGACCTGGCGCCACTACGTTGGTCCAGATGCCGGCGGGGTTGATCCAGCCTGCGTAGGATCCGAGACCGACCTGCTGTTCGGTGTAGACGAACAGGACGAGCTCGTTCGCGATGTGCTCCACCAGGTTGTAGGCGAGCACCCGCGCGGGTCCGTCAGGCATCGAGGCGGCCTGGATCATCGCCCACGTCATCACCGCGTACGCCGTTCCCTGGCACGCCGTCGTGATGAGCGGCGCGGACGGGGTGGCCACGTTGGCCCAGTAGTCCACGTTCGCCCAGGTGTCCGCGGCATTCGCCGAGCAGCCGTTGTAGAGGCCGGAGCCGACCAACGTCTCGTTCAGCGAGGCAGCGTAGGTGTACGACCCATCGGGCATGTAGAACGGCACCATGTAGTCGGTCGGGTCGGGGTAGTCTGGCAGCCAGCCCGCGACAAACGTGTCGAAGCCGCTCGTTCCCGGGGACGACCCGAGGTTGATGACGATCTGGCTGAACGTGGGGTCCCACCGGCTGGTCACGATCGCACCGTGGGTTACGGTGTTGATGATCGAGCTCCAGGCATCCACGGCCGAGTCGAACGGTGTGTCACCGAGCTCCGACCCGATCGGGAAGTTGCAGGTCGTGGTCATACACGCTGCGGCCTCCGGGTCGTAGTAGGTGCTGCCCGAGGTCGTGAGCTGTGCCCACCACCACGCTGGGCTTCCCTGGACCGACGCCGACGCTGCCGTGTTCGGGTCCATCCACGCACCGGTGGTCGTGTTCAGGCCGGGCCACGAGATGTTCGTGGGGTAGTAGTTCCCGAGGTAGTCGGGGATCGCTCCGCCCTCGCCCTGGATGAACGGAATCCCGTCCTCCGTGTTGTCCACCGTGATGTACGTGTTGTACGGGAACGTCGCCGCGAAGAACGCCCTCATCCCGGCATACGAGAAGAAGTCGCCGTGGACGTTCGTCGTCAATCCCGAATCGGTCTGTGTCACCGAGGGGTCAAACTGGTAGCTGAACCCTTCGGGGAACAGATTCAGGGTCGGCAGGGTAAACAGCCCCACCTTGCCTGCATGCACCAGGTTGAGGATCGTCGGGATGTCGGTCGGGAAGAAGGTCGAGACGTCCGACTGACCCGCGATGTACTGTTCCACTCCTGTGACGGAGTTCTGGCCCCAGAACACATAGACGGTGCTCGCGTAGGCGTTCGCCGCGGAGTAGCAACCGGGCAGACCCGCGCAATTCGGCTGCGTGTAGGCCGGGTTCGCCTTCAGGATGTATCCCTGGCCCTGGTTCACGCTCTCGAGATAGTACGGGCCACTTCCAACGATGTTCCAGCGCACCTGTGGCTGAGGCTGGTAGATGTTGGTCGAGTCCAGCGCGATGATGGGGTCGAAGAGCGTCGGGCTCGCGCCGGAGACGTAGCTCGTGAACGCCGAGGTGTTGGTCGAGGTCACGTCACCGGGGAGCATGCAGGGGCCGTCCCCGTGCGCCGCGTTAGTCGTGAAGCCGGGCAGCCCCGCACCGAGCGAGGTGAACCAGCCGCACGGAACCACCGACGCGCCTTCCGAGTCCTGGATGAACTCAAGGAGCTCGGGCCAGACCGATCGCGATCCGGCCGCATCGAAGGTGATGCATCCGTGGGCGTTCGTCATCGCGGCGGCCGGGCAATACTTCGTGTCGTTCACGAGGAATGCGCCGTAGACGTTCTGCGGGGTGTTGTTCCACGGTACGTGCATCCCGCTATCGAACGAGCCCTGGCCGTACGGGAGCAGCGCCTGACCGATGATCCAGCCGTTCGTGGTGTACTGGCTCGGGGTCTGCAGCCACATGAGCGTCCGCGCGACCGAGAACATCACGTCCGAGGGGTAGACGCCCCACGAGCTGTGAGTGCTCGGGTCGTAGAAGCTCGCGTTCGGGTTGATCGGGAACGTCCAGTAGTTGCCCGTCTGCAGGTCGCTGCCGTACTGGGCCTGGCAGGAGCCAGGGCCTGACGCGGCCGGACCGGGTACGCACATCGACAGGACCGGCACATAGCTCGCGGTCGAGTCGCCGGCGTACTGTACGAGCGTCTCGTAGACGTTCTGGATGATCTCGCCACCCGTGGTCTCGTAGTCGACCGCCGGGTCAAGGCTCGTAGCGCCGCCCGGGACGATCTCGTAAACGTAGAGGGAACCGGTGTGCGGACTGCCGCCTCCGGAGCTTCCCTTACAGTTGGTGCACGAGAGCGGGGATCCCGCGGCTCCGACAAAGACGCCCCAAGTGTAGTTCTGGTAAACCGTTCCGCTCGGACCGGTGACCGGGCCCACAAAGGTCATCCAATAGTAGCCGGGGTTGGCGAACGAGTAGGTCGCCGCCGCACTGATCGACGTGTTCGAGTTCGAGATCGCGGTTCCCCCAGAGGATGTGATCGAGGGAGAGCCCGCGGTGTAACCCGAGGCGGTCGGGAGCGTGGCGTACGAACCGGAGACCGAGAACTGACCACCGGCGTGGGTGAACGGGTAGTAGTTCGAGCCGCTGGCCGACCCGTTCGTAAGGGTGGTCACGAGGGTCGGGAATTGACCGCTCGCGCTGTCCGCGAGCGTCGGGATGACGCTCACGGGGTAAAGGTAGTTGGTGCCGGTGTGAGTGACACCGTTGACCGTGGCCGTCGCCGAGATCACGAACTCACCAAGACCGTTGTAGGTGTGCGTGAACGTCGTCGAGGTTTGGGTGGTGTTCTTTCCGTCACCCCAAAAGACACTGAACGAAGATGCCGACTCTCCACCGGAGAGCGACACCGTGGCAGGCAAAGACTGGCCGTTGTTGACGGTGATCATGTGCTGGCCCGCACCTGGCTGGTAGGCCACGAACAGGACCACGTCGTTCAGTTTCCCTTGTCCTCCACACTGTGGCGCCGACGCCGGAGAGCAGCTACTCGAGGTCTGCTTACCCCCGTTCCCCGCGACCGCGTTCAGCCCCGCATAACCGGCGCCTCCCACGACCACGATTACCACGATAAGTACCACCGCGGCCATCGTCGGCGACATTCCCCTTCGACCCAATCCCCGGAGGACCGGGGACGGGCGCGTTTCATCCACTTCTTGCATCGCTTCGAAACCCCGTTTCCGAGGTCTGGGCTCCCCAGTCGGAAGGCCGTATATATACCCTTAGAAGCCTTGCCGCCGTGCGTGTCCACTCCTTCTCGTCGACTTTGGCTGGCGCCGTCCCTCCTGAGCGCCGATTTCGCCTCCCTTGGGGAGGCGGTCCGGGATGCCGAGAGGGGGGGCGCGGACGCCCTCCACCTCGACGTGATGGACGGACATTTCGTCCCGAACATCTCCTTTGGACCGGCCGTCGTCGCGGCCGTCCGTGCCATCACGAAGCTTCCGCTCGACATTCATTTGATGATCTCCCGGCCGCTTCGCTACGTCGAGGCGTTCCGGAAGGCGGGCGGGGACACTCTCGTCTTCCACGTAGAGTCCGAGGACCCGCCGCTCGAGGTGGTCCGGGCGATCCGGTCGTCGGGCGCAGCGGTCGGGGCCGCAATCCGGCCGGGCACCGCTTTCGACGCAGTACGGCCCTTCCTTTCCCAACTCGATGAGGTCCTCGTGATGAGCGTGCATCCCGGCTTCTCGGGCCAGCAGTTCATCCCCGAGGTCCTCCCCAAGGTCCGTACCGCTCGGGACGAGCTCGACCGGTCCGGGTCGAAAGCACTCGTCTCGATCGATGGGGGCGTGACCCCCGCTACCGCCGTCGACGCTGCCCGCGCCGGAGCGACCTTCTTCGTGTGCGGGAACTCCGTGTACAATTCGGGTGACGTAGCCCAAAACCTCGGGCGCCTGCGAGCGGCGGTCGAGAGCGGAGCACGCGATGGAGTTCGGTAAGATCGCGGAGGCGTTCGAGCGGCTCGAGGCGACCCCGAAACGTCTCGAGATGCGCTCGATCCTCGTCGAGCTGATACGACCTCTTCGTCCCCCCGACCTGCCTCGGGTGCTCTACCTGGCCCAGGGGCTGCTT
>JBEKEY010000043.1:0-17423 GCA_050013595.1 Thermoplasmata archaeon
GGACCCGACGGAACGGCACGTCGGACATTTGCTGGCGAAGTTTCAACTGGATGCCCTGGATCGCGATGTCCTCGGCATCACTGCTCCGCTTCCCATCGATGGCGACGTCCCGCATCGCCTTCAGGTCGTTCATCGCACGGATCTCCTGGACCGCCATGTTGCGTTTGATGCCGCGCGTTCCGGGGTTCGCATCCAGGGTCTTGATAGCGGAGAGGTCCCACTCGAACGAACGAACGTTCTCCACGATCTCGCCCGGCGGCTCGTCCACCGCCACCAGGAGGACCTCCTCGCCGCGGCGAACCCCTTCGAGCAGGAACGTGAGCCCGAGCAACGTCTTGCCGCTCCCCGTGCCGCCCGTCACGAGGTAGGGTCGGCCAGCCATGAGGCCGCCCCCGAGCATCCGATCGAGTCCGGGAACTCCGGTCGGCACGCGGGTGTCGGCCAACTCGGCAGCGGTCAACTATCCCTCCCGCGGTGCGGACGGGTCCGGGGGTTCGTCGGGGGTCGACCCTGGGTCGGGGTTTCCGAACACGCCCGGCGGACCCGGCTCCACTTCGACGGCGACCACGGGCGGTGCTTTCTTCTTTCGGGGCGATCGGCGGCGCGGCTTAGCAGGAGGGGTCTCCGCTGGGCGCGAGACGGTCGGGGCCGCCGCGTGCGGTAGCCGGGGAACTTCGCTCGGTGCCGCAAGCGGAGCGACAAGCGGTGCGGCCATCGGCTCGTGCGCGGACAGCGCCCGAGGGACCCCGCCCGCCTTCTTGCTCGACGTGGCGGCGCTCGGCTTGCGTCGTTTCTTGGCGGGAGCCGTTGGCTCGTGCGCCGGCGCGCTTGTCGGGTGAGGCGACGGCGGGGTCGGAGGAGGAAGGGGCGTCGCGAGGGGAGGCTTCGAGGATCCAGCGTCGGGAAGAGGAGGGCTGAGCCAACCGGGCGTGGTGGCCGTCGGGAGCGGTGGCGGTTCCGGGGTAGCCGTCGCCGCGCGTCGGGGCATCGGAGGCGGCGCCGATTTCGGGGCCTTCGCCACCGCCGCCGGCGGGCGCGGCTTGGGAGGCGGAGGAAGGAATATCGTCGGCTTCGCGGCCGCCCGCTCTTCGACGTTTGGCGGGGTTGGGACAGGGGCCTCCGATTTCACTGATAGGCGGGCAGATTCTTCGGCCGCCAGCGGCGCTGGCGTCGGTTCCTCTGCTCGTGGAGGGATCGGAACGGGCATCTCGGGTTCCGGAGGCGCAGGGATCGGATTCTCGACCGTCACGGGCGAAGGAACCGGTTCCGTCGGGAACGATGCGGGCTCGGGTCCCGTCATGAGGGGTGGAGCGGAGGGTGCGTCCGGGAGAGGTTCGGGCACGGAAACCTCGGGACCGGTATTCGGGAGTGTTTCGGGAACGAGTTGGGCCTCGGTCTCCATCGGCGCTGGAATCACGGCCACAGGAGCGGCGGCCACCGTAGGCTCCAGTGCAGCCATGGCGACCGCCGCAGCGGTTGCGGGGGTCGGGGGCTCCATCGGAGTCGCAGGTAGAACGGGGAGCAGCGACAGAAGGGCTCCGAGCTGGACCTGCAACACGGACTGCGGTGGCAGGCTGGTCGGAGGGACGCCCGTGCGCACGGAATCGGCCCGCGCGAGGACACGCTGAAGCGCTGCGGCCGTGCCGGGGTCCGCCGCTGGCGGACCGGCGGGTATTTGGCCGAGCGTGTCGACGAGCCCCACGACGAGCGAGGACATTCGTGCGAGGTGGGCCTGGGCCTGCGCGAGGTTCCCCTCGTTGGTCGCCGCGAGCGCCGCCTCGATCTCGTTGCGTGCCGGCGCGACGTCCGCGCCGAGGAGGATCAGGTCCCGCACTTCGTCCATCAGCGGTGTCACGGCCGAGACGAAGGGCGTCGCCGGAGTAGCGGCCGCCGGAGCAACCGGGCGCGGGACGATCGGTTCGATGATCTGGCGCGTGTCCCGGGAGATCGTGACCTCGAGGTTGATGTCGAGGCCCTGGGGACCGATGCGGTACGGATGCAAGCGGACGTCGTGCGAGCTTCCTCGGAACTTCTCGACGCCCACGGCCCGGACGGTCTGGCCCCCGAGCTCCCAACGGAATAGGCGTATCTCCCCTCGCGCCAGCATGCGCTCGGGCGTCTCGACGTCCTCGAGCGGTGCCTCCACCGTCAGGAGCGTCGTCACGCGGAGCTCGGAAAGGAACCGTAGGAACGACTGCGCACCGGCGACCGGCTCGAAACCCTTCATGCAGAAGTACTGCAGCGCGGTGAGCGAGTCGATCACGAGCCGGGTGTAGTTCTTCCGGATGACCTCGGTCCGGAGCATCTGCTCGAGCGCGGTGATCGTCACCTCGACGCTTGCGAGCTCGGGGCTGTGCCGGATCCGGAAAGCCACCTGCCCGAACGGAACCGCGGAGCGGACGGAGGCGATGTCCTTGAACGGAGCCCGCTCGTAGCGCATGATGTCGGGGATGGCGTCGAAGACATCGACCCGGTCGAGCTCGGGCACGAGGCCTCGGTGGTTGACCCGAGCCTCGTTCGGAGGTTCCTCCAGAGTGACGAGAAGGACACGCTCCCCGCGCCGGACCCCCTCGCACAGGAATTGGACCGCGAGCGTCGTCTTCCCGACCCCCGAGGGCCCGACGATCAGGTAGGGACGGCGCGCGACGAGACCGCCCTCCAGCATTCGGTCCAGGGATGGGTTGCCGATCGATACGCGGGCATCCCCCAGACGGGCGGCCGCGTGCTCTTCGACCATCGGGAGACCTGACGCGCGCCCTCTTTCGAGAGATTGCGTCGACAGACCATGGGAGCATGTGCCTTTTCAACTTTCCTTGGACCACACGCGCCTCGGAACCGCGCCCGCAAGGGATATCTTCCGTGGCCCCCCACGGGCCGCCGATGAGAACTCCCCTCTCCGACGGCCCGGCCCGAATGCGGGCTCTGGCGGCGACCTTGCCGAACGCCCTCGAATCGGGCTACCGCTCCGGCCGGGAACTCGCTCGACCTCTCCCCGGAGACGACCTACAATTCGTCGCCGTGGGAATGGGAGGATCCGGCATCGCCGCCGACCTCGCGCGGGGCCTCGTGGACGCCGAGAGCCGTGCGACACTTTCCGTCGTGCGAGCCCCCGACCTCCCGCGCGCGGTCGGGTCGCGGACGGAGGTGCTTCTCGTGAGCTACTCCGGGAACACGTGGGAGACGCTTGCGGCGTACGACGCCGCCGGACGCGCGGGGGCGAGACGCACGGTCGTCACCTCGGGCGGACAGCTCCTCGAGCGGGCCGAGGCGGACGGTGTGCCGGCGCTCATCGTGCCCCCCGGTCTCCCGCCTCGCTCGGCGATCGGACATCTTCTCGGCGGCGTCCTCGGGCTTCTGGATTCCGCGTTCCCCGAGTCGCTCGAGAACCGCGTGGTCCACACCGCCGAGGCGACCCGTTCTCGCATCCGCGAGTACGCCCGCTCGAGTGGTCCGGCCGCCGCGCTGGCCCAGCGGGTCGGCGGTCACCTTCCCTTCATCTATGCCGAGAGTTCCTTCGTTCCCCTCGCCCGACGCTGGAAGACGCAGGTCGAGGAGAACGCGAAACGCCTCGCCGTGTTCGACGAGGTCCCCGAGCTCTTTCACAACGCCCTCGTGGGCTGGGATGCCATTTCGAAAACGGACGCCGGGCGGTCCGTCGCGATCCTCCTCGAGTGGTCGGGCGAGTCCCCGCTGGTCCGCAAGAGCTTCCGTTACCTCGAGCGATTGCTGTCGTTGAAGGGGGTCACGACGGCCCGTGCTTCTCTTCTGTCCGACGACCGGCTCGAAGCGCTCCTCGCCGGGATCGCGCTCGGTGATCACCTGAGCTTGTTCATGGCCGACCGATCGGGCGTGGACCCGTACCCGGTCGAGGCGATCATGCGACTGAAGTCCTCCCTGGGGAACCCGAGCCGGCCGACGGCACCGACCCCCCGGACGGTTCCCGGCGGATCTTCCCGGAAAAGAACGACCGCAGCACTTCGCCGAACCTAGTCCGCGGGCGCCGAAGCCACTACCCGGTCTCGCGCCATCGAAACCGCACGTTCTTATCGGTCGTGCCGACTCACCATGTCCGGAGTCCTCGGCATGGCCGGTCGCGAGCTATTGCTGCTCGGAATGATGGGCGTTCTCCTCGGGCTCGTCCTCCTCGCGACGCTCGTGGCCGCGCTACTCGGTGTCCTCTGTATCTTGCTGGGCCTCGTCATCGTAGCTGCAGGAGTCGCGGAACATCTGCGGCATCGGAAGCGACCAAAACCTATCGACAGCTATCCTGTTGGCCGTTGGGGCTAGCTCGCCATCGAGGGAAGACCGAGCGGCAGGCCCTTAGCACGGTGAAATTCGGGTTTCGCCGGACGAGCTCCGAAGCGGTCGATGCCCGGAAAAGGCCATATTCAGGGTCTTTCCCTGAGGTGTCGGGTGCTGAGGTAGCCTCACTACCCTCGTCAGAGAATTGCCCGACTTTAGACCATTTCCGGGTATCCGGTGGTTCAATCCACTGAGTCGGCGGCCATTGCCGATTCGAAACGTTTCCCTGCGGCTTTCCAATGTTGAGGGTTCACTGGACGGGCGAGCAATTAATGGCTGGCTCGCCCAATCTGGCCGATATGGTGGGCACTGCCTGGAGTTCTCTATTCGGGAAGCCAATCATCACTGTGAGCCCAGTGGGTCTCATCAACGGTGGATCTTCGACCAACAATGGCGCCGATTACGGACCCGATACCTCCGGGACAGCCACGATGGGAATCCAAGAGGCGATTAACGCTGTCTCGACTTCCGGGGGCATTGTCTATCTACTTCCTGGATCCTTTTATCTCACTGCCTTCCTCCCTAAAGTTGTAAGTTGGATTGACCAACCAAACATTCTACTGAACGGAGTTTCCGGGGTCGCTATCATCGGGGCACCGGGGGGTGACGTGGTAATCACTCCGAATAACGGGTCCAACTATTCCGACATTCTCGTTCTCTACGAGTGTTCTGATATCGTAGTAGCGGGAATTCGGTTTCTAGGCAACTCTTATGGGCCGTTGACGGGAAACGCGGGTGGGCTCGCCATCGAGAGTTCTCAGCGAGTTCACGTAGTCGATTGTCACTTCGACTCCTTCCATGGGAGCGCAATAGTTGGAGACTGGATATTCGACTCGACGTTCGACCGTCTACTGATTAACACGAGTATCGCGGGGGCGAACGCAATCTATCGCGGTTTCGACTTCGCTTTCATCCAAAACATCGTGGTCCGAGATAGCTCAGTTGCGCTTGATGGAGGATACGGATTCAACGTGTTTTACAATTCCATCACCGCCACCAAGAACAACACAGGGAGGCTTCTCAACGAGAGCAACTCCTCGAACCAGATTCGGCTCGTCAACTCGATTTGGTTCGGCTGCGGCACGGGAATCGTGCTCTCGGATACAATCGATAGCGCGATCATAGACTGCGATGTCTACCTGAACACCGTCACAGGAATCCTTGTCATCAGTAACACAACGTTGGTTTCCCCGAAAGGAAACGAATTTCTGGGCTGCAGGATCTGGCAGAACGGCTCCGGAAGCTCCAATCAAGGCGGCGCCCAGATCAACAGCAACAGTCAGTCCTCAGTTGAAGTAAGAATAGCCGACTGTGATTTCTACGACAATAACGCGCTCGGATTGGCGATCGTCAACCCAAGCAATATCGTCATTTGCCGAGGAACACTGTTTCGCAACAGATACACTTCCAACCAACAACTGACGGCCATCGGCGGCACGAGCGGTCCGATTATCGGGGTCGGGTTGTTGGCGGGATCTCTAATCGTCAATTGCCCCGGTTACAATCCGGGAGGCTTCGCAATCGCTCAGTATTCGGCAGGCGGGCCGGGAATTGACGTGCCGAACCCAAATCCGTTTCCCGTCATGGTGTACATAACCGGGGTCGGAAGTGGCATGACAGGGTACGGTATCACCGACGCGAATTCGAACCTCGTTTCGTTCACCGCCGCTGTCGCGCTAGGGTGGCAGTTCAGAATCGACCCGGGAGGGAAAATCCGACTTTATTACAGCACTGGTGTGCCGACGTGGAAATGGGAAGGGTTGTGAAACCCGCATCGGGGTATTCTCGCCCCGAGCCTTCATTTCTCACCATTGATCCCGTCCAAACGGCGCTTGTGCCGCTTCTCCGGAGTCAAGAGCGCGAGCATGGGTTTCGATTCCATGCCGGATGCCGCTACTAATCTGTTTTTCCAAGCTCAGTAATCATCCGTGCCCGACCGGTTCATTCGAGAGACTCATGTCAAAGCGGAATCGTGACCATGTTCTGCCCTGCGCGGTGCGCGGCGTACCTTGCCCCGCGTCGACGCTGGGCAAGGGAATCAGGATAGGCTCCTGAATTCCGGGAAACGAATAGGCATTCTAACCTGCCACTCAGTGGGCGAGTGTTCATTTCGGCGCACCCTCCCTTCTTGGGACGCGCAAGAATGCGCGCCAATTCTTGCGCACCCACTTATCCGCGGGAGAGCCAGTACACACACAGGGAGACGATGGAGACGACCGTGCCTTCGCGAGGCGGGAGACGTGCCTGGTGGCCCGAGATCCGAGGCAGTCCGGCGCTTGCGTTGTCCTCCCTCATTTTGGTGATTCTCATACTGATCATGGTTATCGTGCCGGCCTCCTTCGGTCCAGGGGTCCGGTCCACGGGCACCTGGTCACGAGCGCCCACTGTGGTGGCACCATCGGCAAACGCCGCGAGTGCCTTGAGCAATGTCTACCCCCTAGTCGGCAAGTCACCCATTGTCGCGTCGATCCCGGTCGGGGTTAACCCAGATTCAGCCGTGTTCGATTCGGTCAACGGATATGTCTACGTGGTCACTCACTCTACGGACAACGTATCGGTGATCAACGGGACCTCGGTGGAGACGGCAATTGCGCTACCTGGCAGCAATATCCTGCTCGGAGCCGCTTTCGATTCCGAGAACGGCTACGTGTACGTAACCAACGGTTTTGGAAACGTATCGGTTATCAACGGAACTTCGGTGGTCGCGTCGATCCCGGATAACTATGCTCCTGATGCCGCTGCCTTTGATTCCGCGAACGGGCTGGTCTACGTCGCCAACTATGGTTCGGGCACATCGGGCAACGTGTCCGTGATCAATGGGACGCAGGTCGTCGAAACCATACCCGTCGGTGCGGGCCCCTCAGGTGCAGCCTTTGATTCCGCGAATGGATACGTCTATGTCACCGACTATGGTGTGGGGTTCTTGGGCAACGTGTCCGTCATAGATGGGACACGGGTCGTCGCGACCATACCAGTCGGAGCGGCGCCATTCGGTGTCGCCTTTGATTCCGCCAACGGATGTGTCTACGTCACCAATTACAATTCGTACAATGTGTCGGTTATAAGCGGGACACATGTCGTCGCGACAGTACCGGTCGGCGAGGGTCCCTCTGCCGCTGCATTCGATTCCGCCAATGGATACATCTATGTTACGAATGAAGGCAACTCAAACAACGTTTCGGTGATTAATGGGACATCGGTCGTCGCGTCGATACCTGTCGGCTTTTACCCGGATGCCGCTGCGTTCGATTCCGCCAATGAATATGTTTACGTCGCCAATTCTTTTTCGGACAATGTGTCCGTGATCAACGGATCGTTCTATTTTCCAAGTATCTCCGCATTCACCGCAACTCCTTCCGCCGTAGAAATCGGTTCGACGACCATTCCCGCCACGACCTTCATCGTTAGCGCCCGAAGCGGTGAAGGAGTCTTGACCTTCAGTTACACTGGACTCCCTGACGGCTGCTCCACGTCGAACGTCTCTACCCTAGCCTGTACGCCGACGCAGGCCGGGGTTTACGTTGTCCATGTTTATGTGAATAACAGCGCAGGGTACAGCGCTACTGCAACCACGAGCCTGACTGTGATCTCCGCCATGAGCGCCACCGCGACTGCCAGTCCGAACCCCGCAGACGCGGGTTCCCCGGTGAACTTTACATCAAATCCATCAGGGGGGTCCGGAGTGAACACCTTTGAGTGGGAATTCGGAGATGGCAGCCTGTCTAGCGCGCAAGAGCCTTCCCACTCATACGCGGCATCCGGAACTTACATCGCGCGCGTGTGGGTCAATGATACGGATGGGGGATCGATCACCAACACCATCTCGATAACAGTTGATCCCCCGCTCAAGGTAGTCCTGGGCGTATCGAATGCGACGCCCGCATTGGGGCAATCGATTGCGATAAATGCCTCCGCCTCGGGGGGCGCAAGCCCCTATTCGTACGCCTACGCCGGGCTCCCGCCAGGCTGCGTCTCCGTCAACAGCCCGACCATCGGTTGCCTCCCTACACAGGCCGGATTCTACAATTTCAGCGTGGTCGTGACGGACCACAATGGTGTATCGACACAGGCGACGATTCCACTCGAGGTTGTCTTTGACTTCACGGTAGCCGCCCCCTCCGTAGACACGGTAGGTCACGCATTCACGGTTTCCGTGAAACCCGAGGGTGGTTATGGCACGCTCACCTACAGCTACTCCGGCCTACCGCCCGGGTGTTCTTCCGCCGACTCTCCGGAGCTGACCTGCACTCCTACGCACGTCGGCAATTACAACATTTCCATTTCGGTTCACGACCAGGCTGGCAACCATGCCACGAATCAGGTCAGGGTGGACGTGATCGCCGGTGGAGCTTCGTCTGCATGGTCGTTCCTCGAATCGCCACCTGTGCTCGGTGGGGTGATAGCGGCCGCATTGGCTGTCGCGCTGGTCGGCGCCGTCCTGTACTCGGGTTACAGGGGTCGGCGCGGATCTGGACCCGAACCTTACGCCGTCTACCAACTACCACAGCCGGTTGGCTCGCATGCCGAGCCAAGCGAACCCGGTCCTCCGAGCGAAGGGAGTGCTGGGACAACACCTCGCGATTCGGATTCGGCAACCACCGAGGAAGACTCACTCTCCGACTTGATCTGACCTGGCCGATGGCTTTCTCGGAAGGGTAATCCCACCGTGCTCGGTTTGGGTCATAGGTGAGCCCATCCGTTGCGAGAGATTTCCCGGTCGGAGGCGATCGTTACCGCGAGGCTGTTAGCTGGCGCCGGACGCCGGAACCGTCAGCTTCCGGATGAACGTATTCCCCGCAGGACCGCACAGGTCATTCGACAGAGGCTTGCCGAGCGGGACTCGATCAAGGAGCGATACGTACCGGATCCCGCGGCTCTTGGCCGACCCATAGTCACCTTTGCACTAGCCCAGCCGTATGCGGAGATGCGCTCCAGTGCGATTGCGACGTGGCGGTCGTATGAGGGAGGGGTCGACGTATGGGCGTTCAAGGACAGCATATTCGGCGTTTTCTTTCTCCCGGAGCCTGGAGCTGCCAAGGCCCTTCGCGAGCCACTTGGCGACCCGCGGTCTTACAGGAGCGCGTTCTTTCTCGATTGCGATTCAAGGGTGCCCACAGTTCCTGTCTTCTTCGATTTTGAGGCTTCGTGGGGTGAGATCACCGGTCTGCGGGGGACTTTGGCCTACCCACATTCCCTGCCCTGCTCTGGTGGCATCAGTGGGATCCAACCCAATCTGATTTCAAAAGCGGACCGTGAGGCACTGTGCTCTCTTATGGCCCGACAGCTCCACCAGTCCCGAGGGTCGACCCCGGACGGGTGGACGAGTCGGTTTGCTCAAGGGGCGCGGGAACGGCGGCTCGTACGTTCCGGCTTGGCACAGTTCCGTTCATTCCTCGAACCGGCCGCCTGCTCCCGTTGGGCGAGCAACTTCCCGGAGGCAGTCGCTCTCGTCCGAGGCGGGTTGGTGGATGGGAAGACGGCCCCCGAACTCTTTCGGGCGCTTGTCGAGGACTGTCGGGCCAATCCCTTCCTCTTCGTGACTGACAACGCGACCGTGCTCTTCGCTTGCCTAGCGAGAGGTTCCGGCGATCGAAAGGGGCCTCCCTCGTTCCGTCGGACTCCCCTGCTTCCCACAATTCAAAAATTCCTCCGTCAAATCGTCGTTCTCCGCGAGCCGCTCGATTCTCTTGATCCGGTAGTGGATCATCGGTATGACCGGCCATTCTCTAATCGGATTGAACAATAGAACATTGCGGAACCCCAAGTAGCGCGGGAGCTTCGGGAAGAGGTTAGATGTCCGGGATTACTCCCGGACACGAATTGTCTTCGGCATGGGTGAGTTCGGACCCCTACACCCGTAGCTCGCGCGACAACTGGCTCAGTATGCCAGGTCCTTCCTTGTGCGCGCCGGACACTGGCACCGGTCGAAAGAAAGAGGCGCCCCGGGTTGCCCCGGGGCGGAAAGGGTTGTCTCAGTCTCAATTCCCATTTCGGTGGAGGACCGAACGGAGGGAATGGATATACGTCGAGCCAAATCAGCGAAAACACGGTCGGTTTGGGCAAGGGCTTCCGGGGTCGGTGCCCGGAAAACGACCAAATAGGGGCAACGCTCCGAGGTGTTGGGTGCTGAGGTAGCCTAGCTCGGCCAAGGCGCCAGATTCGAGATCTGGTGATGCGTTTGCATCGCGGGAGTTCAAAGGACGTGCGGGGTCGACCCCCGGCGACGGGGAATCTCCCCCTCAGCGCCTCCCCCCGAAAGGTCCGCGTCGAGGTCGAGGTCGCCCGCGGTGGCCGAAGCCGACACGCACATTTTTCGGTCGCGCCGGGCACCTTGGTCCGAGCGGTCGTCCGTCTCGCGGGCGAGGCGCCCGAAGGGTGCGCCGTGCTCATCGGGGAGACCTCCGTTCCGCTCGACACTCCTCTCGAGCGGTCGGTGCGTTTGACGGTCATCCCCACGTTCTCGGGCGGGTAGTGCGATCGGCGTCGCGGTTCTCTCTCGAGGTCGGCCGACTGACGAAAGGGATTAAGGGCGCCCGCATCGTCTCTCCTCCCGGATAGGAACACCCCGTGCCGTCCAGTTGTCCGATCTGCGAGCAGCCAATCCCGTCGACCGCGGTCCACTGTTCGGTCTGCGGGTTTCCCACGGGACTCGCGATCGAGGGCCTCCGCTCGATGGACGGAGAGGATTCCCGTTCCTCCGCGACCGGGGCCCCGACACAGGTTGCCCCTCGCGAGCCGCCCGCGCCTCACGTACTCTCGCCCGAAGAGGACTTGAACGCGGCGATCAGCCGGGACCTGCGGTCCAAGATGGAGCTCGCTCGCGAGCTGGGGCGGGGCGCCGCGGACCTCACGAACGAGCTCTGCGAGGCGGCGCTCAGTGAAGCGGAAGGTCGCGCCTCCGAGGCCCTCGGCATCCTGCGGTCCGCCCAGTCGCGGCTCGAGAGCCAGACGGACGAACTCGTCCGGCAACGGCTCACCGAGCTCGGTGAACGACGCGAGTCCCTCGAGAAGACCGGTGCCCATATCTCGGTGGGCGAGGACCTTCGGCAGGCCACGGATCTGCTCGCGACGGGAGAGCGGGAGGACGCCATCCGTCGCGTCGTCGAGACCGACCGACGCATGACCCAATTCGAATCCGACTGGCGAGGACTCCAGGGGCTGCTCGCCCAGGTCGAGGGGCTCCGGAGCGAGGCGTCCGAGATCGGCATCCCGCTCGGGGAGATCGCGAGCGAGGTCGAGGCCATCCGTGAACGCTTGCGCGAACCGAACCTGACGGAGGATGCGCTCGACGCGGTCGCTCAGGAAGCGGCCCAGACGCTCATGCTCCTGCACGAAGCGATCCCGAGCGCGCTCGCGGAGGAGCTCCTGAAGGGCGAGACGGTCCTCGACCGCTTCCCCGAGGACCATGCGGCGAGCGCGGTCGCGAAGAGGCTGCATCTCGAGGCGACCCGGCACCTGAAGAAGGGCCGCCTCGCGGAGGCCGTCCGCAGCGTCCAAGACCTTCGTCGGGAGCTGGCCGAGCTCGAGGTCGCCGCGGCCGCGTCCCCGGCCATCGCCGCGATCCACGGCCCGACGATCGAGGAGACCGAGGAGGAGATGCTCGACCGACTGCTCAAGAAGGCACGGTCGCTCGCCTCCCGGGTCCGCACACTGCCGCCCGACAGCGACATCGCCCACGACGCGGCGGTCGAGATACGGCAGGCGACCGACCTCCTTCGTTCCCACAAGCTCAAGGAGGCGGACCTAACGCTGACCCGCCTCATGCGCATGCTGACCACGATCCCGACCCGGAGCTGATCGATGAACCCGGAGCCTCGTGGGATCACGTCGATGCGCCCTCGCCTCGAGGCCCTCACCGAGCGCGGTCGTGCGCTCGAGGTCGAGGGGCTCCCGTTCCCGACCGACGACATGCGCGACGCGTTCCTCGAAGCGGCCCGGGACGGAGACGTTGCGGTGGCGACGGACGTCCTCAAGCGAGGCGAAGCGTTGCTCACGCACGTCGGCGGCGACTGGGTCTGGGTCCGGGAACTCCTCCGTCGGGCGGACGAGCTCCGGGCGGTCGCCGGGGCGATCGGCGTCGACCTTGCGGTCCTCGATACCCGGGTGGGGAATCCGCGCCGACATCTGCTGGCCGAACCGCTGAGCGCTGCCTCGCTCGAGAAAGCGGCCGCCGGCGCCTCCCTCGCGCTCGCGGTCCTGAACGACGCCGTCCCCAAGTTCTGCATCCAGGAGGCTCAGGCCCTCGGGGTCTCCATCCGTCGGGCACGGGACCGGGGCGAGGAGGTCGCCGACGCGGCCCGCTCCTTCGCCCGCCTGCTGGCCGCGATCCAGGACCAGAACCTCGCGACCGCGGCGCAACGCTTGGTCGAGACGCGGCGCACCGTGGCTCGGATCCCACGAGCCCCCATGCTTCCTCCGCTCTCGCCCCGGGAGGAGGAGGAGATCCTGCTCGAAGCCCGGAACCTCGCCCGTCGGCTTCAGCGGATCAAGGGAAAGGCGAGGGACGCGAGCAGCGCGGCGCGTCTCATGACCCAGGTCCGCGCGGCGATCAGCGAGGATCGCCGTTACGGGACCCCCGAAGAGGAGATCGAGCAGCTCTGGGCGGAGGTCGACCGTCTCACGCAGGAGAAGAAGAAGGGCTCGGCCACCGTCACTACGCCGCGAGCCGAGGGGACGGCGGCGGCCGGAGCGGAGCCCGAGCCCGAGGAGCCGGAGCCGCACCAGCGGACCACTCGTCCCTCGTTCTACGTTCCTTACGTGCCGCCCGAGGACCGACCGGCGGAGCCCGGGGCGGAGACGACCGGCGACTCCACCTCGACCGGTCGAGGGCGGAACCGCACCCGACCACGGGCGTAATCCTCATATACGTATCGCAAGTGGTTTATACCACTTGTCGCGCGCGGACGGTCGGCTCAGGAGTCGCGACGTCGGGAACGTGTTGGCGATCACTCCCGCGGGCCATCTGACGGTGCGGTCGACCGGCCCCGAGGTCGTTCCCGAGGGAACCCTCGTGAGCGATGTCCGCGGCGTCGTACGCGGCCAGGTCGTGCGCGTCTTCGGCCCGGTCGCTCGTCCGTACCTGAGCGTCCGGCCCCGCCGTACCCCTTCCGCGTCGGAGGGCGCCGCCCTGCTCGGCGCGACACTCGTCCGTGAATAAGAGCAAGGAACCCATGGAGAACGGAGAAGCGGCCCCGAACACGGAGAAGCCCACGGACCGGCCGGAGGACATCGTTGTTCCGACGCGCTGCACGAGCTGCGGGTCGACCCACCTGACCCGCGACTACGAACGCGGCGAGCTGGTCTGCGACGAATGCGGCCTCGTCCTCGAGGAGTCGATGATCGACCAGGGGCCTGACTGGCGCGCGTTCGACGCGGAGCAGGGCGAGAAGCGGGCGCGCACCGGCGCTCCGACCACGCTCACGATCCACGATAAGGGACTATCCACCGAGATCGGCTGGAAGAACCGCGACCCGTACGGGAAATCCATTCCGACCCGCAACCGCGCCCAGCTCTACCGGCTCCGCAAGTGGCAGCGCCGGATCCGCGTCTCCAATGCCACCGAACGCAACCTCGCGTTCGCGCTTGCCGAGCTCGACCGGATCGCCTCCGGAATGGCGCTCCCGCGCAACGTGCGCGAGACCGCGGCGATGATCTACCGCAAGGCCGTCAACCGCAACCTCATCCGGGGCCGCTCGATCGAGGGCGTCGTCGCCGCCTCGCTCTACGGCAGCTGCCGCCAGTGCAACGTCCCCCGGACGCTCGACGAGATCGCTTCCAAGTCCCGGATCGGACGGAAGGAGATCGGGCGCACCTATCGGTTCATGACCCGCGAGCTTCACTTGAAGCTCATGCCCACGCGACCGCAGGACTACATCCAGCGGTTCTGCTCCGAGCTCAAGCTGAAGGGCGAGATCCAGACCCGGGCCAACGAGATCCTGAAGGAGGCGACCGAGCGCGAGCTGACGAGCGGTCGCGGCCCGACGGGGGTCGCGGCCGCCGCGATCTACATTTCGAGCGTCCAATGCGGCGAGCGACGTACCCAGCGCGAGGTCGCCGAGGTCGCGGGCGTGACCGAGGTCACGATCCGGAACCGGTACAAAGAGCTCACCGAGAAGCTCAACCTGCGCGTGATGCTGTAGACCGCCGGCCCGCGGTCACCCACACGCGTAAATCCTCCGCCTAGTTGCCGCCGCCCGAGTCGAGGCCCTGTGGAGGATCTCATTCGAACCGCGCTCGCGGCCGTCGGCCCGGCGGAGGTCGTGCACGCGGACGTTCGCGTGGTCGCACCCGACCGGTTCGTCCAACTCGCCGTGCGCAACGGAGCCGCGAGCGCGCTCACGGACTCGCGCACCGAGGCCATCGGGGTCCGGGTGCGCACCGACCGAGCGTGGGGGTTCGCGACGACGTGCGACCTCCGTCCGGAGCCGGTCCGGGAGGTCGCGCGGCTCGCCGTCCGCCTAGCTCGGGCGGCCGGCCGACATGCTCGAACTCCGCTCCGGGTCACGGAGGAGGCAGCTCCGACCGGGGGCCAGTACCATACGCCCCTACGCCGCGACCCGTTCAGCACTTCTTTCGAGTCCGTGGTCGAGCTCCTCACGGCGGCGGAGAAGGGGCTCCACGTCGCGCGCGCGGTCCGCAGCGGTATCGCGACGTTCCAGGCCTGGGAGGAGAACAAGTGGTACGGTTCGTCGGACGGCGCGAGCTTCACGTCCCGGATCGTTCACGTCGGCGCGGGCCTCACCGCCACGGCGGTCCGGGGTTCGAACGTCCAGCGTCGTAGCGCACCGTCCTCGCACGGCGGGAATTTCGCCCAGGCGGGTTTCGAGTTCGTCGAGGGTCTCGACCTCGTGAACAAGGCCCCGGAGATCGGAAAGGAGGCCGCGGCGCTCCTCGATGCTCCCATCTGCCCCACTGGCCCCACGACCCTGGTCCTGGGCTCCGACCAGCTCGCGCTCCAGGTCCACGAGAGCGTGGGGCATGCGGTCGAGCTCGACCGGATCTTCGGCTCGGAAGCCGGGTTTGCGGGGACCAGCTGGGTCGCCCCCGACAAGGTCGGGACGCTGCGCTACGGCAGCGACCTCATGAACGTGGTCGCGGACGCGACCGAGACCGGTGGCCTTGGCACGTTCGGATGGGACGACGAGGGAGTGCGCGCCCAGCGGACAGCGATCATCCACCGCGGAGTGCTCGTGGGAACGCTGTCGTCCCGGGAATCGGCGGCCCAGCTCGGGCTGAAACACTCGGGAGGGACCGCGCGAGCCTCCGGAGGAGACCGCGCTCCGCTCGTCCGCATGACGAACGTGAACCTCGAAACGGGCGACCACTCCTTCGAGGAGCTCCTCGAGGGCGTCCGAGAGGGGGTCTTCCTCGATACGAATCGCTCCTGGTCGATCGACGACCGACGACTCAATTTCCAATTCGGTACCGAGTTCGGCCGCCGCATCGTCCGCGGCGAGCTCGGCGAACTGCTTCGCAACCCGATCTACTCGGGAATGACCCCGACCTTCTGGGGGTCGATGGACGCCCTCGGCGACCCCGGGACCCGCCAGCTGTGGGGACTCCCTAACTGCGGCAAGGGCCAACCGATCCAGGGTGCGCGCGTGAGCCATGGCGCGCCGGCCGCCCGCTTCCGCGACATCGCGGTACGAGGCGGCTGATGGCGACCCGACGGGGCTCCGACCGACTGGAGGGCGACCCTCGCGCCGCCCTCGCGAAGCTGCCCGAGGGAACCACTGGCGACCTCCGGATTACCACCGCCGCCTGGACGACCATCCGCTTCGCGAACGGCCGGATCCATCAGCCGCATCTCGAGCGGTCGACCCAGGTCTCGCTCCGGGTCGCCGACGGACGGCGCCTCGCGACCGCGACCGGCTCCGACGCCTCGGCCCCGGGCCTGCGCTCCCTTTCCACGACCGCTCGCTCCCTCGCCCGGATCGCGCCGGTGGAGCGGAAATTCCCCGGATTCGCTCCTGCGACCGGACGGGGACCCGGACCCCTCGCCTTCTCGAAGACTACCGCGGAGCTCTCGCCCGAGGCGGCCACGCGCCTCGCCGAGGAGATCCTTGACACCGCGGCGTCGGAAGCGCTCGGTGCTCGGGTCGCCGGCACGGTCACGGTCGGGAGCGAGGAGCTGAGGGTGGCGAACTCATCGGGCATCGACCGGACGACCCGAAGCTCGTTCGCACGAGCGAGCGTTCTCGTGCAACGACCGGAGCGCGACCCGCCGGTCGCCGGATGGTCGGAAGGCGCTCATTGGGACGCGGGCCGGCTGGGTCTCGCCCGTCTGGGTCGTGAAGCCGCCGAGCGAATGGCCCGGACCACGCCCGCCTCGGTGGAGCCCGGTACCTACCCGGTCGTCCTGCGGGGCCCGGCGGTCGCCGACCTACTGCGGTTCCTGGCCTACCTCGGATTCGGCGCGAACGGCGAGGTCGAAGGCTGGAGCTGCCTTCACGGCAAGCGCGGCAAGAGAATCGCGCCCCCGTCCGTCACGTTGACCGACGACGCCCGTTCGCGCGAAACGATCCCGCAGGCGATCGACTACGAGGGCGCCTGGGCCCGGCCCACTTCGCTCATCGACCGGGGGATCGCCGGGAACGTCGTGACGGACCTGCTCACCGCGGGACGATTGGGCCGCCCGCTCACCGGCCACGCCCAACCCCCCGAGGCTCCGTGGGGCGACTCGGGCCCGGCGCCGTCGCACCTTCTCCTCGGGGCGGGCGATGCCAGCGAAGAGGAGCTCATCCGAGCCACACGTCGGGGACTCCTCGTGACCCGCTTCCATTACGTCCGCGTCGTTGACCCGGGCCGCGGCGTGATCACGGGGATGACCCGCGACGGGACCTACGTCATCGAGAACGGCGAGTTGGCGGGACCCGCCCGGAACCTCCGCTTTACCGAGAGCGTGCTCTCGGCGCTCGCGGGCGTAACGCTCCTCGGCAAGGACCGGCGCATGTATTCCGGCGACGGAACCGTGACGGCCCCGGCGCTCGCGACCGGCGCCTTCCGTTTCACCTCCGCCACCCTCTTCTAATCCCGACCGCTCGTCGATTCGTGGTTCGGACGCTCCCGATCGCGGTCCTGGTCTCGGGGGAGGGGACGACCCTCGAGGGACTGGCCGAGCT
>JBEKEY010000044.1:0-16714 GCA_050013595.1 Thermoplasmata archaeon
GCTCACCGCGGCGTGAGCGCCGGGGCAAGACTCATCGCCTCGTGATGTGTTGAAGCCGCTTGCGATCTTACCCTGTTGCTCGGAAGACCTTAAGGAATCAACATGGGCGACAGCGACCAAGAAGATCCGGTGATCGAAGCGGATCAAGCGGACCGTGAGCAGAAGCGGACTGCTGCGGCGTCGCGACCACCGCGAATTCGGTCTTGGAAGAGAGTGTCGGCTATTCTGATCATCTGTTTAATGGTGGTAGTGGCACTCTTCACAATCCCGGTCGACCCCGTTACGAAGACGGGAACGGATTGGCACTCCATGGCCTCAACGAATGAATCCTACTTCTTCAACGATGAGACTTTTTGGCCCGCTCAGGCCCACTGCGTCGGAACGTCCTCGTATCTTTGCACACACATCTGGGTTGCCTTCAACTGGTCCACGCTGTCCGGGAAGATGATGAGTTTCCGGTTCTACTCGATAGACACGACACCAGCCACACTGTTGTATGCCTCGGATAACTTGAGCTTCGGCGGATACTCGATGACTTGTGGTGCACCGCCCAGATACTGTGCTGACCCCTTCTTTGTCGATACGAACGATAGTTCGAACCAGACATGGTACTTCCAGTGGGAGGTATTCTACGACTATCCCACGACGCAGCCTGTTCTGTGAGATCGACACGGCGAAGGATTGTTGTCACTTCTGACCGAATCCGGGCCCTGGGGAGCGACGCGCGCGACCGATGACCTGACCGCGATCAACGCGCGGGGACGACTAGGTCACGCGAAGAGGTCTTCGAGAGGGTTCTCCATCTCGCGGGCCTCACGGATCTGGACGCCCTGAGCCATCAGCTCACGAAGAACCGCGGGCACTTCCTCGGGTCCCGAGAGCTCTCGGAGGTAGTACTCTCCCTCATGGTCGTAGGCCGCGAGCGCGGGGGACGGCTGAAGCACTCGAATCCCAAGTACGTAGCGCGAACCCCGGATATTCTCGATACGATCGAAGCGGGAGATCTGGCCCGACTTGATCACCAGAACGTAGCGACCGATCTCGCGGGCCTCGAAGAGGTTGTGCGAAGAGTACAGCACGATCTTTTCGTGGCTCAGTTTCAGGATGAGTTCCCGGATCTCGCGCGCCACTTTTGGGTCTAGATTGGCGGTCGGCTCGTCGAGGAGATAGATCGACCGCTCTCGAAGGAACACGCGGGCAATCGAGACTCGTTTGCGCTGTCCGGCGCTCAATTGAGAGGGGAACTTCGCGCTCAGATCGCGGATCTCGAGCTGGTTTAGCACGCGGTCCACATCTCGGGACTGGGCCCCCTCGGCTCGCGCGAAGAACTCGAGGGCCTCGCGCACCGACAAGCCATCCGGTAGCCCGTCCATGTGAGTGAGATAGTGCAGCCGGTCACGGGACGACTGGTGATCGATGGGTTCTCCGCCGACGTACACCTCGCCTTCGTAGGGCCGTAGGATCCCCGCCAAGGTTCGAAATAGCGTGGTCTTTCCGGCGCCGTTCGGTCCGAGAACGACGTAGATCGACGGCTCCGTGATTCGAAACGAGATCTGGTGCAGAACCCGAGAGCCGAGGTACCCCGCGGTTACCGACCGGCAGTCGATCCCCACGCCATTCCCGGCCGAAACGGACGAATCCGGACCGTTCGTAACGGATCCCATGGACAACCGACTGCACCACCTACGCCGGCGAGAGGAACCGTTCGCGCCGGAGGAGCCGTCCCAAGCTCACGAGCAAGACAATCACGAAGATCGCGACCAGCCCCATCGCGGACCCGAGAATCAAGAGGAGGGTCGTGGCGGAGAGAGGGCCGGAGAGTGTGACCGCAACGATTGCGAAGAGCGTGACCAGGGCCGGAAGGATCCCGATGAAGGGAATGATTCCGACCGGACTATTGATTCCTTGGCGGGGAGAGGAGAGCGTGGTCCAGTACACCCCGACCGTGGAGGCGAAAGCGGCGCAAGCGAACGCCATGGGAACCGCGTAGACCCCCACACTGATGACCAGAGTGCTGGTGACGGTTTGCCCCTCCGCGAAGTACACCCCCAAGCTCACGGAGACACCGATGCCCACGACGATGCTCACGAGGACCAACGTCGTCAACAAGACGTCCGCGAACAGTCGGCGGGGTGAGTACCCGTAGGCGATCAGGTACTCGAGCACGCCCTTTGTCCGGTCGCTCGTGAAAACGGTGAGCCCTCCCATCGACCCAACGACCGCGAAGATCGGGACGAAGAGGGAGTACGAGCTCGCGAACGAAGGACCGGAGAAATGTGCTAAGAGAACACCGAGCAACACGCTGATGGCGGTCCCGTACACCAAGAAGAACCGGCCGGTGACCCAAGCCCTACGCACCGTGATCCCGAGCAACGACGGGGGTTCCTCGGTGGTGGTCGCACCCGCTGACAACGCGAGGGTTAGGCGGTGTGAAAGATAAGGCGGTCGTTTCGGGTTGGATCACCTTCACCTGACGGAATCGGTGAGATGTGACTCTGCTCGACACACATTGCCTCCGAGCGGCCGGCGATGTCAGCGCAACCTTTCCGGATGATTGGGACTAACTACGCGAGACTTGGCGGCGACGGCCGCGCAGGCTTGATGAAGGACGCGCGCGGCCGATGACGGACCGCGAGGAGCACATTGTATGTCGGACCGGCCCGACGTGGTCGCCGGTTCCCCACGGAGTGGGAGGAACGAGTACTGGGTCTAGGAACTGACTTCTCCGAGCCCGTTGGCACTGCCTGGCTCAGGCAGCTCCCGCCCAGAGCGACCTACGGTCGATACGGTCCAGCACGCTTCGTGGGTTGGGAAACGACTGGCCTTCTCTCCCGTTCCAATACCGGGGCGGATTGCGGTCTAGTCGCATGCTGGGAATCCCACATCGCCTCGGCCCTGAGCCAATGGTCGAACGCGCGTCCCTCGGGCCGGCCTTCCTTCTCCCACAAATTGTAGGCCATGCGCCTGATTTCGTCGCCGCGTGCCATTGTCTGTTCCTCGGATCCCTCGCTGTCGCTTCCGCCGAGCGTTGAGGCGCGGAGATTACTTACGTGCTTCGACCTCGAAACGACGTACTATAGTCTAACAAGTATCGCTCGACGAGGAGACCGAGAGGAACCGGGTGCCATGCACTGAAAGTGGGAGGCCTAGGGGGCGGCCAATTTCGGTCGCATGCCTCCTGCCCACCCCCGTGACGAAGCTCACGGACCCCAAATCGAGGGCGCGCGTTCGGCGACCGACCGCGAGGAGCGCGGGGGGGGACCGCGGCCGTGGAGACTTCATGAAGGACGCGGGCGGCCGATGGCCTGACCGCGATCAGCGCGCCTGGAGACCGTCACGCGAACGGAGACGGACCCGACCGCCGGGCCTTATCAGATCCCTGCTGTTCTTAGCGTGATGACCGCGACGGGGCAGGGCCAGATCTGGATCGGTTCGATCGTCGTAGACTGCAGCGACCTCCCGCGGATGATTGCTTTCTGGCAGGAGGCCCTTCACTACGTTCCGAGAGATCCCCCCGAGCCCGACGGCGTCGTCCTGAAGGATCCCGAGGGTCGAGGTCCCAACCTCTCGCTGAACCTAACTTCGGAAGAACCCTTGGACGACTATCGACTCCACTTGGACCTCTATTCATCCGCCCCAGCGAAAGAGGTCGAACGGCTTCTTCACCTTGGGGCGACCCTCAAGAAACCCGCCCACCAAGGGCACGACTTTGTGACGTTGGCCGACCCGGATGGCAACCTCTTCGACGTAATCGACAAGAAAGGGTGGTCGTTCAGCCAACACGCGTGAAGGCGCGGCTCGAATTGACGCCCCCGCCGGCTTGATGTGGGACGCGCGCGGTCGATGACATGACGCGATCAGCGCGCGGAAGCGAGGCACATCGCAACCGGACCCGCATCCGCGTCAAGGGGACCCGATGAGTCGTTCTTAACGGCACTTAGGGACCTAGCCAATCTTGAGGGCCCTTGCTGACGGGACCTTGGCGGCGGTGCGTATCGCTCGTCGTGCTGGTCTTCGTAGCGAGCGTCACGGACTCAGACGGGATCTGGATCACGGTGGCCCGGCGGCCCAACCACCGCGAACGCCGCGGTTCCACCTAGGGCAACGCGAGCGGCGCGGTCGTTCCGGTGTAGTTGCCGGTGCCCGTCACTACGAACGTCAATCCCGTACCCGTGGGATTGGCGGTCCCCACGTCGAGGACGATCGCATAGAGGCTCGTGAGGGGAGTTGCGACCGAGACGCCAGGGCCGAAGGTCGTGAAGGGGATGCCCATGTTCATCACGCTACCGCTCCCGACCCCCGTCTGGGCTGCCACGGAACCCGTGATCGAAACCACCGAAAACCCTCCCGGACCGGTAGGCTGGTAGATGCCCCCGGTTGCGGTCCTTACACCGAAAAGCACGTCACCGAACTTCACGGCGGAGGCCTCGATGGTGAGCGTGTATGTGTAGTGCCCCGCGAAGCACCCGTTGGTCGCGAAGGAATCGCCCACCGGGCACGTTCCCTCCACGGGATTCCCTGCGGCGAAGGCCGTTCCGATAGGGATCTTGGTCGGACCCGGTCCACCGGGGAAAGGATTCGTACAGTTCTGGGCCGCGGAATAGTAGCTGCTCACGACAAGCCCGGAGGAGGCGTTGACGTAGGCGAGCGCGGAGGATCCAACGGAGGGTCCGCCGCTCACGTGGACGAAGTCGCACGTGGTGTAGAGGATGAGCCAGGCCCCCTGGTCCGCCGATAGGTCCGTCAGGAAGAACTCGGCGTTCGCGGTGGGCTCGTTCCGCGCGAACGTCGAGATGTTGACCGTGCCGAGGGCGGCCGCGGCCGCCGCGGTGCTGTTAACGTTCGCTGAAATCGCGGACCCGGCGTGGCCGAACGAGCATCCGGTCCCGCCGACGAGTCCGACCTCCTTCGCCGGGCCGCCACTAATGTACATCGCGAGCTCCTCCGTCCCGCCTCCGTTGAGGTAGACTGCGAGCCAGCTCTCGAGCTTCCCGGTCGTGTAGATGCCGTTGTACGCCGCCACCGAGATGGTGGACGACTCCAGCGAGGAGCATCCGGTCGGGACGGGGATGCCGGTACTGTTGGTGTACGCGCTGGTCAAGCTAAGGCCCGCCAACTCGGTCAGATACCAAGGGCCGCCCGCTATGCCGTTCGCGCCCGTGTTGGCCAGGGCGAGGGCGTCCGTCGACGACTCGAGGGTCGTCGCGCCCGATCCTCCCCCGCCCGACGAAAGGATTCCCGAGAGGAGCACCGCCGCCAGGACGACCACCACGACTACGACCACGGCGGCGATGATCGCGATCAACCGGCTCCGGTTTCGGGCAGGCGGCGAGGTCGGAGGCGGAGGAGCCGTGGAAGCGATAGCCGGTGGGGAGCTCGACGCCGGGGCCGCATTGTTCGTCGACATTGCGACTTCCGGAACACGAGCAGGTCACGGCGGTACTTTACGGTGCGGTCGGAGAGGGATCCACGCCAAGGAACACGATCATTCCCTCGCGGGTCGGAATGAGGTTCCCGTGCCTCAATCCTTGTAGGTCGCCGATCGCCCTAGTCCGCGTCTCCCTCGGTGTCGGGTAGCCCGCCTAGCCCGCAGGGGGCTTAGGCACAAACGATGGATTCGCACGGTGGGAAAGTCATCCGGGTCAATCCGCGTCGCCTCGCGATCCTGCAACCGCTTGAGGTGTTCGATAATTGCGTTCGTCAACACCACCTCGGTCTGTCCGAACGACGTCGCATGCACGAGGACCTCAGGGAACCCCTCCACAATCCCTAGAAAGGAAGGAGGGTCCGTGTCGCGCTCCCGCACGTCCAGGATGCGCAGGCGAAACTCGAACATGTGGCCCCTGAGACGTTTCAAACGGGTCGCGACCACGCGACGACTCCCGCGAACGACTCTCCCACAACCTTTTCGCGGAGCTTCGCGTGGAGCGCCCGGAGCGCGAGCACTTTCTGTTCGAGGTCCTCGAGGATTATCCCATTCACTCGTGTGCGGAGCTGCTCCCCCGTCTCGCTGTCCTTCGCGTAGTCCGCGAACCCGCTGCGGGCGGACTCGAACTGGCCCGCGTTGAAGACGAGCTGGCCGGAAGCCCAGGGCCGGCCGGACTCGGGGGTAGCGGTCGCGGATTCACGGAGGAGTTCGCTCGCGGGTCGGAAACCGGGCACATCTGGGAGGCCGTCATCCTCCGCGGACTGTCGCGACTGCTTTCCCAACGATCCATAGTCGGGCGAGTGTTCGCGAATGAACGCGGGGTACGGACGCTGCGCGCCGAAATCGACCACGTAGGGCACATCGGGGTCTCGTGGGATCTGGCGCCCGCAACCGCAGGAACACTTCCGCGGGAAGCGGTTCCCGGTGACGGTTCTCAGGCGCGAAATCGTGGTTTCGGGTTCGGTCGGCGGTTGGCGTTCCGGCGTTGGATACGAGATGCTGCATTGCATCGTACGTCCCTCGCGAAGGCAGGGATGGGCGATGCGCGAAATCCGGTTCGATTCCCTCGCACTCGAGCCGATTTCTAGAGGACCCAACCCCAAATCTTGATACCGAGTACCCCCGTTGGAGGTCGGGGAGTCCGAATGCGCAAGGTGGTGACCGATCATCTGCTTTCCCTGGACGGCTACTTCGGGGGGCCCAACGGCGAAATCGACTGGTTCGGGTTCGACGAGGAGTCGATGGAGTGGTCCCGAAAGATCATGGGTGCGGCCGGGTCGATCGTCATGGGACGTCGCACCTTCGAGTTGATGGCGCAGTTCTGGCCAACGCAGTCGGCCCGGGAACAGGAACCCTACATCGCGGAGCGCATGACGGAGCTGCCAAAGATTGTGTTCTCACGCACGCTCGACTCCTCGACCTGGAAGAACACGAAGTTTGTTTGTCGTCCCGTCGCGGAAATGATCAGGGAAGAAAAGCAAGGGACCGGCGGTTCCATCCTAATCCTCGGCAGCTCGATTATTCTGGCGCCCCTCTGGAAAGAGCACCTCGTTGACGAGGTGAACGTCCGAATCCAGCCCATCATCGTCGGCAAGGGGCGGCCCCTGTTTGCGGAGTCCGAAGTCCGGCAGCCTTTGGCCCTGAAGGAGAGCCGAATGTTCCAGTCGGGCGTCACCGCGCTCCGGTACGAGGTCGTACCGGGGCCGGCACCTGCCTAGCCGGGCGTCGGCGCATCGCGGGTTTCGAAACAATGAGTCGCCCCGGGTTGCCCCGGGGCGGAAGCGGTTAGCTCGAGCTCGGTGGAGGGCCAGGCCGGAAAGGGACGGAGGCGTTCGGCGAGGTCGGAGTAGGCCCTTTCACTGGGGGATGGCGAAATCGGGCAATTCTCTGCGGTGTTGACGAATAATGGGCGGGCTGAGCGCACGTCATGGGCTAACCGTCGAGCTCGGGGGCAAAACGGGACTACGAGCTCCCGAAGGGAGTCGGGAGGACTCGGCGCCCTTTCTACGGTGGCAGGCTCGTCTACGGTTTCTCGGGGTCCAGTTATGGAGGTCCATGCGGACACGGCCCCCTCGGAATGTCACGCCCTCGATCTCGAGGAGTAAGCGCTGTTCCTGGCCCTCCTCACCCAGCAACGCGATCCGACCTCCCGCGCCCACTACGCGATGCCACGGCAGTCCCTGGCTCCTTTGAAGTGCCCACACCGTCAGGCGCGCGGCACCCGGGAATCCTCCCGCAGCCGCCACTTGGCCGTATGTGATCACCTTCCCCCGCGGTACGCCCGCTATCACTCGTCGTAACCGAGCGAGCGTCGACAAGTACCCCCCCTCCCGCAGTGAGTCTCTCGGGCCGATATGACCGTCGCAGGCGGGATCGGTCGTCCGAATGGATGGCCCCAATGACCCGAGCTGAGGAACCGCCCAAGCCTTTTAGGGAGGAGGCCCGTCGCTCGCCGCCGACGGGCCCATGACGGATCCGACCTCGATACACGTTCGCTTCCCCGACGGAAGAGAGGAGTCCTTCCCAGCGGGTACGCCCGCGGGCGAGTTGCTACGGAAGTGGGACAGCGCGCTCTTCAAGACCGCCCTGGCTGCGTCCTGGAACGGCGTTGCGGTCGACCTGGCCACGCCGCTCGAATCCGACGGAGCGCTGGCGCCCCTTACTTTCGAGGATCGGGTCGGGCGGGAGATCCTGCAGCATTCGTCGGCGCACCTGGTCGCGAAGGGGCTCGTCGAAACGATCCCGGACGCTCGACCTACTCACGGGCCACCGACCGAGGACGGATTCTACTACGACTTCGATGTGCGGCCGCTCACGCCGACCGACCTGGACTGCGTCCGGGACGCGATGCAGCGCTCGATCCGCGCCCAGGAACCGTTTGTTCGCCGCGAGCTCTCCCGGGCCGAAGCGGAGAAGCTCTTCGCCACGAACCCCCACAAGCTCCGTTACATCTCGGAGGTGCCGGAAGGGGAGACCGTTTCGGTGTACGACACCGGCACGTTCACCGACCTGTGCCGAGGACCGCACGTTCCGTCCACCGAGTGGCTTCAGGGAGTCCACATCCTCGGCTTCTCCGCCATCACGCAGGAGGACACGAACGCTCCTGCGATCCAGCGGATCCGGGGCGTCGGGTTTCCCACCCACCCTCAACTCGACACCTACCTCAAGATGCGAGCCGAGGCCGAAGCCCGTGACCACCGGACGCTCGGCATGAAGCTCGAGCTGTTCATGTTCGTGGACGAGGCGCCCGGATTCCCCATCTGGCTCCCGAACGGCATGATCGTCGTCCGCGAGCTCGAGAAGTTCGTTCGGGAGCAACTCGAAGCCGCCGGGTACCTAGAGATCCGTACCCCGCTCCTCTTCGCCCAATCGGTGTATGAAACGAGCGGGCATTGGGAACACTACCGCGAGGACATGTTCCTGACGGAGGTCGAGGGACGGACCTTCGGCTGGAAGCCGATGAACTGTCCCGGCTCGATGCTTATCTTCCGCGCCCGCGCCCGCAGCTACCGGGAGCTCCCGATGCGCCTCGCGGAGTTCGCCCCGCTGCATCGGTTCGAGGCCAGCGGAACGCTCCACGGACTCACCCGGGTCCGGGAGTTCGTCCAGGATGACGCCCACATCTTCCTCATGGAGGAGCAGGCCGAACCGGAAATCCGTTCCCTCCTCGCCCTGATAGAACGCGTGTTCTCCAAGTTCCACCTCGATTGGAGCTGCGAACTCTCCACCCGGCCTGCGAAGTTCCTGGGGGAATCGGAGGTCTGGGACAAGGCCGAGGCCACGCTCGAACGGGTCCTCAAGGCTTCGGGAGTGAAGTACCGTATCTCCCCCGGTGAGGGCGGGTTCTACGCCCCGAAGATCGACATCCACATCCGCGACAGCCTCGGACGCCCGTGGCAAACCGGCACGATCCAGCTTGACTACCAGATGCCGCTTCGCTTCGGACTCACGTATCAGGGGCCGGACGGACAGCTCCACGCGCCCGTCGTCGTTCATCGGACGATCCTCGGAACCTGGGAGCGCTTCTTCGGAGTGCTTCTCGAGCACGTCGGAGGCAGGCTGCCCCCCTGGCTCGCCCCCCTGCAGGTTCGCGTCATTCCGGTCACGGACCGCCACGCCGCGGCGGCGCTCGGCCTCGTTGAGGAGCTCCGCGCCCAGGGGTTGCGCGCCGACACCGTCGGCACGGAAGAATCGCTCTCCAAGCGGATCCGCAACGCGGAAGTGAGCCGACTCCCCTATATCGTCGTGCTCGGCGACAAAGAGGTGGCCGAAGGGACCGTCGCGCTCCGCGCGAGAGGGAACCGGGAAAGCCGCTCGCTCTCCCGCGCAGAATTCCTCGGTTATGTTTCGGGTCGGGTCCGGGCCCGAGAATTCGACCCTTAGAGCTAGCTACGAGTGGCGGGACCGATGGGACCGTCGCGCCTCGATGCGCGCGTCGAGGTACATCGTCTCGAGGTTGGACGAATCGACTTGGTGCTCCGAGCGGAGATGTTCGCGCATCCGAACGAGCTCGACGGGCCGTCCGCAGACCTTGCAAGGGACGCGAGACCGACGCAGGTCCGATTCGCGCGAGCTGGTGGGTTGCACGAGGCGAGTGACGTGGGGCGAAGGATATAGACCCGGTGGGTCGACCCAGGGCCCAGACGTGGGGCGACGGTCGGTAAGGTTTAATTACGGGCCCCCCTGAGCGGCCTCAGATTTCGAGGGAAAAACATGAATTTGTCGACGGGGCAAACCGAGCTCCTCATTCTGATCGCCTCGCTGGTCGGCCTCGCATACGCGGGAATCCAGACCGTTCTCGTCCTGCGGGAGGACGAAGGCAACGAGCGGATGCGGGAGATCTCAGCCGCCATCCGTGAAGGGGCGATCGCGTTTCTGCGCCGTGAGTACACGTTCGTCTTCGCCGCGGCGGGCGTCCTCACGGTCGTCATCGCCTTCGCGTTCGGGATCACGGGCGACGGGGCTCGCCTCGCTATAGGGTTCATCTTCGGGGTGGCCGGCAGCGCGCTCGCCGGCGCGGTCGGCATGCTCGTCAGCATTCGGGCGAACGTTCGGACCGCCGCCCACGCGATGAAGGGCAATCTCGGGGCCACGATGAGCTACGCCTTCCGGGGCGGCAGCGTGACCGGAATGTCGGTCGCTTCCCTCGCCCTCCTCGAGCTCGTCGGTTTCTATTGGGCCTTCGGCGGTAATGTCCTCGACATGGTCGGACTCCTCTTCGGAGCCTCGCTCATGAGCCTCTTCGCGCGCGTCGGCGGCGGGATCTACACGAAGGGAGCGGACGTGGGCACCGACCTGGTCGGTAAGGTCGAAGCCGGGATCCCCGAGGACGACCCCCGGAACCCCGGCGTCATCGCGGACAATGTCGGCGACAACGTGGGCGACTGCGCCGGCATGGCGGCCGACCTGTTCGAGACCTACGTCGTGACCGCGCTCGCCGCGATGCTGCTGGCCTACCTCATCGGGAGCATCGTCGGGGCCTCCCCGCTCCTGACCGTCTTCCCGAACGCGGTGCTCTTCCCGCTCCTCGTCTGCGCGTGGGCCATCATCGCGACGATCGTCGGGACGTTCTTCGTCCGCATGCGGAAGGGCGGGTCGATCATGGGCGCCCTCTATCAGGGCCTGGGTGCCACGACGGCGGTCGGCCTCGTGGGCCTCTACGTCCTCGACTACTACTTCATGGGCGGAAACCTCGGTATCTTCGTCGCGACCGCGGTGGGTCTCATCGTCATGATCCTCATCGTCGTCGTCACCGACTATTACACAAGCGCGAAGTACAAGCCCGTCCACAAGATCGCCGAGACCGCCCAGGCGGGAGCGGGACCCACGGTCATCAGCGGGTTCTCGGTCGGGCTCGAATCGGCGTGGATGCCCGCCCTGATCCTCGTCGGAGGAACCCTGATCGCCTATGCGGCGGCGGGTTGGTACAACGGTTACTCGAGCAGCGCAGGCCCGGACAGCTACTTCGGCCTCTACGGGATCGGCCTCGCGGCCGCGAGCATGCTCTCGGTCACCGGAATGATCATCTCGATCGACGCGTTCGGCCCGATCACCGACAACGCCGGGGGTATCGCCGAGATGGCGAAGCTTCCCGAGGCGGCTCGCGCGATCACCGACCCCCTGGACGCGGTCGGCAACACGACGAAGGCGATCACGAAGGGATATGCGATCGGCTCCGCGGTCCTCGCCGCGCTTGCGCTCTTCGCGGCGTACACGTTCGCCGCCGCCAAGGACTGGGGCCACCCGTGGGCTTCGTTCACGAGCCTGCTCACCCTCTCGACCCCGCTCGTCGTGGCGGGCCTGGTCATCGGCGCGGCACTCCCGTTCTTCTTCACCTCGTTCCTGATGAACGCGGTCGGAGTCGCTGCGGAGAAGATGGTTTTCGAGATCCGCCGCCAGTTCCGCGAGATCGCGGGACTCCTCCAGGGAACGGCGAAGCCCGACTACGGCAAGTGCGTCGACATCGTCACCGTCACGGCGCTCCAGCAGCTCGCCGTGCCCGCGCTCATCGCGGTCGTCACCCCGCTCGCGGTCGGCTTCCTCCTCGGACCCATCGCGCTCGCGGGACTCTTGCTCGGCACGATCGTGTCGGGGTTCCCGCTCGCCCTCACGATGACCACGGGTGGCGCCGCCTGGGACAATGGCAAGAAGTACATCGAGAGCGGCCACTTTGGCGGTAAGGGTTCGGACGCGCACAAGGCCGCGATCGTCGGCGATACGGTGGGCGACGCGACGAAGGACACCGCCGGACCGGCGATCAACCCGCTCATCAAGGTCGTGAACACGATCTCGATCCTGTTCATCGCCCTCATCGTGGCGCACTCCCTGATCCCCATCTGAAGGAACGGGGCGTCCTGCTCACCGCGACGTTCATAAGCCGGGTCGGGCTCGGTCCCACGAGGTCAAACATGTGCGACACGTGCGGCTGCAAGACCAAGAAAAAGCCGTAAGGCCGTGATCGCGTTCGAGCGAACGCTCGAACGGGTGGGGACGCGACGGTCGTCGGGTTCCATCGGCGGTTCTTTTTGCCAGCGAGGCTTGGGCTGCGTCGTCCGACGGGACGCTAAGCCCCGTCGGTTCCGATCCGTGCTTCAGGCGTAGTGGCTGAGGCTCGTGCGTTCCTTCCGGGACGCGTCGTTCGGACCGCCGCGTTCTTCCTTGCGGCGCTCCTTCTCGCACTCCTCCTCGGTGACCCAGACGAATTCGAGGTCCTCGGGGTGGTCGTGGGAGATGAACGCCCCGGCCTCGAACGCGCTCGACAGGAGCTCCTCGAGGTTATCGGCGTCGTTCCCCTCGAGACGGCCGGCGGTCCTCCAGTACCAGTCGGGCGCCTTGCCCGAGGCCTGAAGGTACTCGGTGATCAGGTCGTAAATCGACGTCCGTTCGTCCGCCATGCGGACATGGAGGTGCCGGTCCTTCTCGGTCGGCGCGGGGGCGTCGGAGTCGGTCATCGGCCGTGGAACGGGCGACCCTTGATAACGCCCTCGGCCCGGCGGATGGGTCCACCGACTCTTCAAGTGCGGACGTGGCGTGGGTCAGCTCGTGTACGCGCCGGGACAGGCCTCAGGAGGCGGTGGGTCGGCCGGCGGAAGCGGGGGCGGCCCGAACGCCCGTTATGCCTACCTCGTGGCGCGTCTTCGCAACCGTCAGATGACGATGGAAGAGGCGACCGAGCTGTTCAACCTCATGCAGGGGATGCTGCAAACGAGCGAGTCCGCTCGGGTGGCCCTGCTCCGGGTCCCGGCGTCTCCCTCCTCACTGGCGCCGGCGCACCCTCCGCCGGCCGCGCGCCCTCCGTCCGCGCCGGGAGGCAGCGGCGACGACTTCCTTCTGCTCGGCATTCTCGCGATGGGAGCGGGCGCCGGCCTGCTGGCAGCAATGACCAAGCGGATCCAGGACGTGACCACGCCACCGGGTTCGACCCCGAGCGCCCCAACGAATCCGCGAACCTCGTCCCAGAAGGGGTAGAGGATGGCGCCCGACCGGTTCGTTTTTGCTCATCTCGCGGACGCGCACGTCGGCGCGTGGCCCCGCGACCCGGCCGTGCGATCCGCGCTTCGAGAGAGCCTGATCTCCGCCCTGCACGTCGCGGAGGAGCGGAACGCCGAGTTCCTCTTGATCTCGGGCGACCTCTTCCATACGCCGGTCCCCGACCCGGGGGAAGTGGCCCCGGTCGCCGCCGCGCTTCGCCGGTTCGTGAACCAGGGCCGTCGCATCTATGTCATCTACGGGTCGCACGACTACGTCGCCCACCGAACGAGCTGGCTGGACGTGCTCGCCGAAACGGGGGTGTTTCTCAAGGTCGCCCCCGAAGCCGTTCGGAGTGAGGGCACGCGTTGGACCCTCCCGTTCCGCGTCGACGAACCGACCGGCGCTCGCATCGCCGGTATCTCCGGCCGTTCGCACGGGCTCGACCGGGAGTACTTCCGGGGCGTCGATTCGGAAGCGTTCCGTGCCGAGCCCGGGTTCAAGATCTTTCAGTTCCACGCCGCGGTCGAGGAGTACCTCCCGGAGAGCCTTCGCGAGCACATTCACGGGATCCGAAGGGACGACCTTCCGGTGGGATGCGACTACTACGCGGGGGGCCACATCCACTACACCTACACCGGCGAGGGACCGGGCGGTGGCCTCCTCGTGAATCCGGGCGCGGTGTTCGGGACGAGCCGGACCGACCTCGAGAACGGCCAGGAGGGACGCACCCATCAGGGCGTGGTCATCGTGACCGTCGAGGCCGGACAACCCCGCGCCGAGTTCGTGGACACCGCGCCGAGGGATGCCGTGCACCTGGTCGACGTCGATGTCTCGGGGAAGACCGCCGAGGAGGCCCGGTCGGAGGTCGAACGACGCCTTTCCGACGTGAGCCAGCCCGGCGCGCTCCTCTTTCCCCGCGTGCACGGAACGCTCGCGGATGGGACACTGGCCAGTCTCGCGCTCACCCAGGTCGCCCGGAAACGCAGCCCCGACGCGGGGACGGTGCACTGGGACGTGCGGGACCTCGCCCCGGCACCGACCGAAGGGGCGGAGGCTTCGTCCGAGTCGGACATCGAGACCGAAGAGATCCACCGACTCCTCGCCGAGACGGTCCTGGGCCGGTCCTGGCTCGAGGGCCCCGAGGGAGAGCGACGGGTTCGAGAACTGATGCGGGAGCTCGGGCTCCCGAAATCGGAAGGAGAGTCCCGCCAGGATTATTCGAACGCACGGCTCGGGAGCTCACGCCGATTGCTCGGAGTGCGCCTCGAGCAGGTCGGGGATTAGGGGCGCACTGTGCAACTGCGCCGCCTTCGCGTCAAGAACATCCGCAGCTACGAGGCGGCCGAGATCGAGTTCAGCAGCGGGACCACGCTCATCGCGGGCGACGTCGGGGCCGGAAAAACGAGTCTTCTCTACGCCATCGAGATGGCTCTCTTCGGCGTCGCCGAGGTCGACGCGGCGTACCTGGTTCGCCACGGTTCGAGCCATGCCGAAGTGTCGGTCGCGTTCGAGGGACCCGAGCAGCGCTACGAGATCTATCGCCGGTTCCGTCGTCTCCGACGCAAGGGTCGGGACACCTTCGAGGCCGAGAAGATCCGATTCACGGTCGATGGCGCCGAGACGTCGTACTCGGCCACCGAACTCCGCCAGCAGGTGATCGGACTATTGGGGTTTCCCGACAATCCGAGCCCGCAGGCCCATTCGGACCTCTGGCGATGGGCGGTCTACGTTCCTCAGGAACGGATGCGCGATATCCTCGGCGCCCGCCCGCAGGACCGTCTCGAGACCGTCCGCAAAGCGCTCGGCGTCGAGCGGTATCGAACGGCGGCCGAGAACGCCCAGGAGCTCGCGACCGACCTGCGGCGGAGCGCGGCGTCGCGACGGGCGGAAGCCGACCGATTGCGGCATTTTGACGAGGAGTTCGCGGAGGGCAATCGCCAGGCCGACCGACTCCGGGTCGACCGAACGACGCTCGACCGGGCCCTCCGAGAACGGGAGGCTACGGTCGCCTCCCTCCGTCTCGGCCGCGCCGAGCTCGAGGCGCGGATGCGCAAAGCAGAGGCGGACGAACGCGAGCTCTCGAGCCTCGAACGGGAGCAAGAGACCGATCAGCGGTCGCTCGAGGAGCAACTTCGGGTACTTTCGGAGAAGGAGGGGGAAGCCGAGCGGCGTCTCGCGGAATCCGCCGCAGCAGCGATGGACGCGGATGCACTCGACCGACGCCGCCAGGCTCTCGCGAAGGCCGACGAGGAACTCTCCCAACGGAGGTCCGAGGTGGAGCGCCGCTCGGCCAACCTTCGCTCGCTTGCCGAAGCGAGAGCGCTCCTCGCGTCGGCGGACCGACGAGTCGCGGAACTCCGCGATGCCACCGAGCGGAACCGTGCCGAAGAGGCGGAGGCGAGGAGGATCCACGACGAAGCCCTCGCCGAAGGACCCGCGAAGGAACCTCCGGCTCCCACGCCCGAACCGTTGTCGACGATCGAGGCTCGGCTCATCGAGGTCCGCCAAAGGGAGGCGAAGGCCCTTCAGACGGTCGCCCAGGCCGAAAGTTCCCTCGCCGAGGTCGATGAGCTGCTCCACGCGGGAGTCTGCCCCCGCTGTCATCAAGCGGTCCGCCCGTCCGAGTTCGAAACGCACCGAACCGAGGCCGGTACCGAGCTCGCCGCGGCGCGGGCAACGTTGGATGCTTGCGAGGCGGAGCGCGTCCGCGTCGACGAGGAGCGACGGGCCCGGGAACGGTACGAACGAGCCCTCGAGCGTTGGAAGGAAGTTGAAAAACGCCGGTCTGCAACGAGCGCGGCTCTCGCTCGGGCGGTCAAGACGTCGGAGTCGTCGGTCCACGACCTGTCGGCCGCGGAACAAGCGGCCCACAACGCGCGCCGCCGTGTCGGGGAACTCCTGCCCGAGGAGGCCCGGGAATCCGCACTCCGGGCCGATGTGGCCCGGAGCGAGGAGGCACGCCTCGCGCTCTCGCAGGAAGTGGAGCGTTCGGTCCTCGCGGCCGAGCGTCGCCGCGGGATCGACCGGTCCGTGGAGGCCCTGCGGACCGAAAGCGGTCGACTCGAAAGGGACGCCCTGCTCCTGAAAGGTCGGCTCGCGGAGCGGGCCGCGCGGCTCGGAACCCTGCGTGCGGAACGACGGGGAGCGGCGGAGCTCCGGGCGGCAGCGGCCGACGCGGAGCGGACCCTGCGAGCGGCCGAGGAGGCGATGACCGGCGAGCGGTCGACGCTCGTTCGCCTCGATGCCCAGCTCGACGAAGCGGTCCGTCGCGTGGTCGCCGCCGAATCCGGTCGGCGGGAGAGAACGGAGCTCGTG
>JBEKEY010000045.1:0-16083 GCA_050013595.1 Thermoplasmata archaeon
TCGTTCAGCGACTCGCCAAGGTGGCCGGCCGTACCGCTGAGACCGTGCCTATCCCGCGCTCCAGACTGAAGGAGATGGGCGCGTCGACCGGGGCGCCGCACACGTATTTCGGTGTCGGGCTGGACTCGGCGTCCGACGAGACGCTGAGTGTCGACAAAGCCCGCCGGCTGCTCGGTTTCCGACCGACCGACCCGATCGAGGGGCTGAAAGAGGCGTTCGACTGGTATTCGAGGCAGTCAGCCCGGCCTCAGCCTGACTTCTCGTTCGAACGAATCCTCTTGGGAAGGTAGCCCTGCTTGTGGGCTTGTTGCCGGGATCTCCATATTCGAACCCTTGAGTTAACGTCCTTTCGCCCGGCCGGAGGTTCGAAAAGGCACCCTATACCTACACTTGGAACGGCCTGCCGGGGGGGCTGCGTCAGCGCGGATGTGCTGAAGATCACCTGCACATTCACCGGACCTCCCGGGATCTTCCACGTCTCCGTGAGAGTGACGGACACCAACAAGAAAGTTGTGAAGAGTGCGACGCGTTTGTTCCACGTCGAGAAGGCTCTCGATCCTGCGACGTACGCCGGAGACGGGCTCGTCTCGAGAGCGGTCTCGAACAGGATGATTGACAGGTTGCCGCGGATCACTACCGGGTAGGGCTCTCGTACCTAATTGCGGTCGGGGTCTCTAGCCAGGGGCATGCCTAGACGGTTCGGCCCGTACGGCGGGGCCTACGTCCCCGAAACATTGGTACCCGCCCTCGAAGAGCTCGAGAGCACCTGGCGGTCCGCGCGGCGCGACCCGGCGTTCCGGGCGGAGCTCGCTCGGCTGTCCGAGACCCTCGCCGGGCGTCCCACTCCGCTCTACTTCGCACGGAATCTGAGCCGTCGCGCCGGAGGCGCCGAGATTTGGCTCAAGCGGGAGGACCTCGTTCACGGCGGCGCGCACAAGTTCAACAATACGCTCGGCCAGGGCCTGCTCGCGGTCCGGATGGGAAAGCCCCGCCTGATCGCCGAGACCGGAGCGGGTCAGCACGGCGTCGCGACGGCGATGGTCGGCGCCGCCTTGGGTCTCGACACGACCGTCTACATGGGGGCGGTCGACATGGCACGCCAGCGTCCGAACGTCGACCGGATGCGCCTGCTCGGCGCGAACGTGGTCGCCGTCCGATCCGGCAGCCGGACCCTCAAGGACGCCATCAACGCCGCGCTTCGGGACTGGATCGCGAACGTCCGCACGACGCACTACCTCCTCGGCTCCGCGGTCGGACCGCATCCGTTCCCTTCGATCGTCGCGGACTTCCAGAGCGTGATCGGTCGCGAGATCCGGACGCAATCGCGTCGGGCGTTCGGTCGCCTGCCCGACCTCGCGATCGCCTGCGTCGGGGGAGGTTCGAACGCGATCGGGACGTTCCGTCCTCTCCTCCGCACGTCGGTCGAGCTGCTGGGCGTCGAAGCGGGCGGTCGGCCGGGGTCAAAGGGCGCCGCCTCGTTGACGCAGGGCCGACCCGGGATCCTCCACGGCTCTTTCTCCTACCTCCTCCAGGACCGCGAAGGTCAGGTCGCCACGACCGAGAGCGTCTCCGCGGGACTCGACTACGCGGGTGTGGGGCCCGAGCACTCCTTTCTGCGGGATTCGGGCCGGGTGCGCTACATCAGCGTTTCCGATGACGGAGCTCTTCGAGCGTTCCACTGGCTCGCGCAGGACGAGGGTATCCTCCCCGCGCTCGAACCCTCGCACGCTATCTACGCGGCCGTGCGCGAGGCTCGACGACGGCCGAGGCGCCAGAGAATCGTCGTGACGTTGTCGGGACGGGGCGATAAGGACCTCGAGATAGTGTTGCATGCCGCTCGCTGATGCGCTGCGCACCGCGAGAGCTTCCGGACGACCGCTCGTGGTTCCGTACCTGATGGTCGACCGGACTCGGTCCTCGAGCCTTCGTCGCACCGTCGAGGCGGTGCGCGACGGCGGCGCATGCGCGCTCGAACTGGGATTCCCGTTCTCGGACCCGATCGCGGACGGCCCCGTTCTCGAGGCGGCCGCGGGTCGCGCTCTCGCTCGGGGTACCGGATGGAGCGACCTGATGCGTGCGTGCCGGGTCGCGAGCTCGGTGCTCCCGACCGCCGTCATGACCTACGCGAATCCGGTCTGGCAAGAGGGGCTCAAGGCCGGAATGCGCCAGCTCGCTCGTGCGGGAGCCACCGGGCTCATCGTGCCGGACCTTTCGTTCGAGGAGTCCCGCCCCTGGCGAACGGAGGCCCGTGCGGCCGGACTCGCGCTCGTGCTCCTGTCCGCTCCGGGGAGTCCGCCCGAACGCACCGCCGCGCTCGCTCGGGCGAGTCGGGGCTTTCTCTATCTCGTTTCGCGTTACGGAACGACCGGCACGGCGGTGCACGACCCGTCGGTCGACCTTCGTCCGATCGTTCGGACCGCCCACCGCGCGGCCCCCCGTCTCCCGGTCCTGGTCGGTTTCGGGGTACGTGACCGTGCGTCGGCCTCACGGGCTCTCGCCACGGGCGCCGATGGCGTGGTCGTGGGGACCGCGCTCGAAGAGCTGCTCGAACGAAGGCCGTCGACCGACCACCTCCGGAACTGGGTCCGCGCCATCGCATCCGCCCGCGCACGGGCCACGAACTGACCGGGTCCCGCTACGGTCGGACCCGCTCGAGCGAGAGGAACTTGACCTGGGCGTCCGGGCGCACTCCGGCGACCAGGAACTCTTTGCGGACTCCCTGGGCCACCCGGACGCCCCCGGCCACTTCCGGCCACGACGCGACGTGCGTGGACGGGGCGGCCTGGACGAGATATCGCGCGTGCGAGTGTTCGGGGCTGCGCGGGTACGCGCGAAAATGGGCGCCGTACTTGAACCCCGTTTTGACGACCAGGGATCGCCCTCGCAACTCCCGGTACGCGGCCAGCCGCTCGAAGAAGAGCGGAACCAGGCGACGCGCGCGTCGTTCCAATCGTTCGAGCGAGACCACGCGACCGCTCTTCGAATCCCGCAGGGTGAGCTGGCCCTCGGAACAAAGGTACGCGGCCTCGAGGAGGCTGAGCTCGAGGCGGTCGCCGATCCGGCTCCCGTACGCGAGCTCCTTGCCGAGCTCGGTGGCCAGCCCGGAGCCGTGCACCGTCACCCGGTCCTCGGAAAGCCATCCCTCGGCCGGTTGCGCGAGCTTCCTCGAGGGGAGCGCGCCGGTCGGCGTCGGCCGGCGGACCCGGTAGTACGTGAGGTCGGACTCCTCGTCCACGAGGCCGAGCAAGAGGAGCTTCTTCGCGCTCTGGGCCCGTTCGGCGAGGTCGAAGAGCCGGGCGAGGTCGAAGGGGACCCGTTCGCTGATCGCCTCCACCCAGTACCGGGACGGGGTCTTGTGCAGAACCCCGCCCCGTGGAAGGACGGTGAACGCGACCGGTGGGGGACTCGCTCGCACGACGTACCCTCGCTGACGGAGGTCTCGGTAGACGAGGTATCGAACCGCGAAGCCGGGGTTGGCCCGTACCGCGCGGCGGAACACCGTCGGCCAGGCGACGGCTCGACCGGCCGCTCCCCGTAGGTCGACCCGACCCATCTCCGAGAGGTAGACCGCCTCGTACCGGTCGAGCGAGAGGCCCCCGCTCGACGTGAGCGTTCCGAAGAACCCCTTTCCGTAGACCTGGCCGGCTTCGGACGGTTCGTCGAACCGAACCGTTCCGTCTGCCTGGAGCGCCCCGCTCACGGACGAGCCCCGCGGAGCTCGGACAGCGTGACGAGCGGCTCGATCCGGATCCCCACAGCCGCGAGATGCGCGGCGGCGCCGCTTTCCCGGTCGACCACGACCAGGACGCGGTCGACAACGCCCCCGGCCCCTCGCACGATCTCGACCGAGCGGAGCGTGCTACCGCCGGTGGTGGTCACGTCCTCGATCAGGAGGACGTGGAGTCCGGGCGAGATGTCGCCTTCGAACGCCTGACGGGTCCCGTGCTCCTTCGTTGTCTTTCGAAGCACGACGTAGGAGTGACCCGTCCGTAGCGCGGTCGCGACGACGAGCGGGACGGCTCCGAGCTCCATGCCCGCGAGCCGGTCGGTCGAGCCGACACGATGCGCGAGCGCTCGGGCCAGCACGTCGAGCCGCTTCGGGTCCGTCCACGCGCGCTTGACGTCGATGTAGACATCGCTCTTTTCTCCCGAGGCGAGGGTAAAGTCGCCGAAGCGGACGGCTCCGGCCTCCAGAAGGACGCGCACGATCTCCGTGTGGGACGGTTCGGGGTCCCCGACCGAAGCGTTCACCAGGGCACCTTCTTCAAGCCGGCCTTGTACCCAATCCAGTTGAAAAGCGTGTGCAGCCCGAGCGTGAAGAAGAGCAGCCAGAGGAGCGACCAGAGATTGAGAAACGTACCGAGGAACAAGCTCGGATAGAGCGCGAACCCGAGCCCAATCGGCAGGAGAACGAAGGGGAGCTGGTCGAGGAGTATCGCCCGAGAGCCGCTCTCGCGCCCCAGGCGGCGTTTGATGAAGGACCCCAGCGCGTCCCCCCCCATCGCGCCGAAAGTGAGCAAGGCCACGACCGGTATCGCCGCGAGGAGCGTCGCCGCGAACTGGGGGACGAGCTGCAGATTCGGGGGCGCCGCCAGGATGAGTCCGGCCTCGAGCAATCCGAACGGCATGGCCACGAATCCCCCGAAGAGGAATCCCGACCAGGTCTTCGAGGGACCCAGGAGTCGACGTCCGTCGGCCCTCCAGATCCGGCCGAAGTCCATTGCGGGACCCCGTCCTCCGGGGAGGGTGGCGAGGGCGCTCGCGATGTAGCATGGAGTGAGGACCCAGAGAACCCCCATCAGGGAGGAAAGCCAAGCGTCCACCACGGGCGTCTCCTCGGTCTACGGTTCCCGCACGAACCGGGCGATGGTGGTGGCAACCTCGGCGATCTTCTTCGGGTCGGCGCTCTCCTCGGCGTCGTGAATGTGCGCCTCCGGGTCCATGCTTCCGAACACGAGGGCCGGCAGCGGCTCGCCGGACGGGGTCGTCAGGTCACGGAGCGCGCTCGCGTCGGTGCCTCCATACTCGCCCCGCACACCGCTCGCGCCCATGGTCTCTCGGAGTATCCGCTCGAGACGCAGCAATGCCGGATGGTCGACCGGAAGGCAGTACCCGGCACGGCATCGCTCGGGGGGCGCCACGATCCGGGCGGTCGGTGAATGGTTTTCGGCGTAGGCGCGCACGTACCGCAGCGCGGCCTCGACGCCGTCGGCGAGCTCCATCTCCGGGATGAGACGAAGGTCGACCGTGAAGGAGGCGCGGCCGAGGGCCGTTCCATCGGGGAGGTCCCGTTCTACCGCTGCTCGAAGCATCCGGATCGTCGGGGGAACCGGATTGTGGCCCCGGTGCGGGTACCCCCCGTGGGTCGCCTCGCCGATCAGTTGCAACGCGAGGGTTCCGGGCACGACCGTAAGCGCGGTGGCACCGGCGGCCTCGAGTCGGAACGGAGCGACCACCAGCGGTGCGAGACGGTCGGGGAGGTCGCGGAGCGGCGCCCCCTCTCCCCGGTAGAGGAGAGTTACCGCGGCTGCGGATTGGTTGGCGGCATCGGTCTCCGCGTGGGCGCCGACGAGCCGCACGCCGTGTTCCGGAGGTCCGACCTCCGTCACATCGAAGCGCGTTACGCTGGCCCGGCCGGTGATCACCGGCTCGGGGGCATGTCGCTCGGGCCAGTCGGGCGAAACGTAGATGGAACGCCACCGTCGAGCGACCTCGTGCAGGTCGACGAGCGCCTGGGCGTAGGCGAGCGTCTCGGTGAGGGCCGTTGGGCCCGGGAACGAGCCCTCGAGGAACGCGACCCCGCTCGACCCCGCGGTCGCTTCGGGGCTGCCGTCGGGGATGAGAGCGATGTGGCCACGCAGGATCCGCTCGGGGTCCTCGGGGGAGAGCAGCGCGTCGTGAGCCTTGATCGCCTCGACGCCTCCCTCGCCTCCCGTCTCTTCATCACAGCACGCGATCAACCGGACGTTCCGACGCAGGTCGGTGTCCTCGGAGAGCTTGCGGAGCGCCGCGATCGACGCGACGACCCCACTACCGAGGTCGTCGTTCGACCCGCGGCCGTAGAGCCGGCCGTCCGCACGGTGGGTCAGCGTGTGCGGGGGGCTCTTCCAGCGCGCGAGCTGCTCCGCGGGAACCGGAACGACGTCGTAGTGAGCGAGGATGAGGACGGTCTCGGCGGCGCCGACGTTGAGCTCGGCGATGACGTTCGGTCGGGGGGCGCCGTGCCAGTCTCCCTTTACGTCGCCCACCACCGTAGGGTCGTAGATCCGGGTCGAAAGTCCCGCGGCGCGCGCGGCGCGGACGATCGCATCGGCGGTGCGCAGGTAGTTCGGCTTTTCCCAGCGGCCGTGACCGATGTCCTCGAGATTGGTGGGAGCGGTCGAGACGAGCTGGGTGAGCAGACGCAGGTTTTCCTCGCCGCCGATGGCCACGCTGGCGGCGGGCGGACTCGGTCCGGCGGACTCCGGCGACACGCGACCCTCATCGTAGGGCGAGGAGGATGACGAGGGAGCTCGTCACGAGGAGGAGGAGCGTCGAGGCGAACATGAACGTGAACATCGACAGGGTGTCTCCGAGGGAGGTCAAAAGGCGTGCGGTGTAGCCGGGTCCCAGGATCTTGACGCCGGAGACCTTCTTCTCCGCGAAGCTGACCGTGACCGGCTCGAGGTCCTGATAGGCCTCGTCCAGGATTGCCCGCGCGTCGCGGGTCATCGCCGGAAGCGGGTACCGTTCCCCCAGAGGGTTGATCCCCCCGTCGACCTCGTGGACGACGTGGTTGTCGGCGGTCAAGACCTCGGCCGCATCGACCTTTTCGAGGAGCGACCGGACGATCGGGTCCCGGCTCCCGATGATGAGATTGTTGCCGTCGATCAGGACGTAGCCGCTTGTCTGGCCGCCGGCCCGGACGACCAGCGCTCGCACGCCCTCGGGCCCGATCCCGTCTCCGCCGATCGAGTAACCCTTGCGGACGGCGACGCCCACCTCGATCCCGCCGTCGCGCGCCGCCGCCACGGCGGCCCGCACGGCAGCCTTGGTGTCGGTCACCAGCTGCTCCGCGATGGGGGTTCCGTAGAGGATGTCCCCCTGCCCCTCGATGTAGGAGTTGTGAGCATCGAGTAGGGCGACGCGAGGTCCCCCCTCCTGGGCGATCTCCCGAACGATCCGGTCCGCGACGCTGAACGCGATGTCGTCGGTCGGCTTCGGAGCCTGGGTCACGATCACGAGGACCACATCCCCGAGCAGCTGGGCGCGGGCCAGACTTCCGGGATAGGGGGAAACGAGGGGGCTCCCTCGGGCCGGCCCCGGCGGGGGAAGTGACCCGAGCAGCTCGCGGGTCGCCGCCGCCACCCGGTCGACCTCCTCGTCCGATGGCAGGTCGAGGTCGTGGTCGCACGGGGTGTGCGGCACGAAGACCGTTCCGGCCGACGGTGCCAGCTTCTCGGAGAGCTTGTGCGGGAGGTCGCTCGACCCGAGCGCGGCGAACGGACCGGGGTGCACGGTCGGCATGGCGATAGTGGCCTTCACCGACCCGCCCCGCGAGAACGCGAGGAGTCGGGCCGTGACGTCCCCGGGGATCGCGCCCTTCAGGAAGAACGCCTCGAGCGCCCGGGTCGCCTCCGGGTCGCGTCGACCAACGTGGTCGAGGAGGGGGCGGATGAGGGAGACCCCCGAGTTCCCGAACTCGCGTCGAATGGGTCGGTCGGAGGCTCGAACGAGGACGACCGCAAGAACGAACGCGAGCACGAGGAACGCGGCCGCTTCTCCGACGAGGGTCGGGGTGGGGGGCACGATCAGGAAGAAACCGGTCAGGTAGAGCAGTGGTTGCAGGAGCGAGGGCACGAGCATCAGCGCGTGGCTGGGTCGAGAGACCCCGTAGAGGCTCGCGTGTCGGAACCAGAGTGCGGGACCGACCAGGAACACCCCGAGGTAGGTGAGACCCGGAACGACCGAAGGGTCGATCACGATGGCGAGGCGCCACAAAGCGGCCAGCGGAACGAGGACGAGGACGACGGTGAGGGCGAGGAAGACGCTTCGATGGAACTCGATCTTTCCTCCCAAGGCCGCGCAGAGCGGCGTCGTGAGCGCCGACGCGATGAACGCGGGGAGGACGCCCGCCAGGAGAAAACCCTCGAGAAAGCGAGGGACGTCGGGGAGCCAGAGAAGGGCCGCCAGCGCCGCGCTGGCGAGGAGGATCAACGCGTACGTCACCGGTGGGGAGGGGGCCCGAAAGAGCACATGGCCCCGGCGAACCTGTCGGAAGCCGGCGCCCGTCTCGGCGGTCGGTTCAGCGGCCACGGGCGTGCCGCACCTCCTCGAGGATACCACGGAACGCGTCGCCCAGACCCTCCTCTTCCGTGATGGTGCCGGTGACCAGGATGTTGGCGCCAGCTTGGAGGAGGGACCGAGCCTCCGCTCCCGAGCGGATCCCTCCCCCCACGATTAGGGGGATTTCCAGTACATCGCGGACGGCTCGTACCATCTCGCTCGGCACGGGGGCGGGGGCCCCCGAACCGGCTTCGAGGTAAACGAACCTCATCCCGAGGAGCTCCGCCGCGAGTGCATAGCCGGCCGCTCCCGAAAGGTCATCGCGCGGCACGGGATCGACAGCGCCTACCTCGCCGACTCGCATCCCGGGCGCCACGACCAGGTAGCCCATGGGAATCGCCTCGAGTTGCATGCCTCGGACGAGCGACGACGAGCGGGCGTGCGTTCGAATGACCAGGTCGAGGTTGCGCGAATTGAGGAGGCTCATGAAGAGGACCGCGTCCGCGTCCGGCGTCAGGGAACCTGGACCTTCGGGGAAGATGATGGCCGGGATCTTCACCGACTCCTTGATCGCGCGGGCCGCCTCGCTCATCACTTCCCGCGAGATGCCGGTCGAGCCGCCCAGCAGGATCGCATGACTGCCCAGGGCCACTGCGCCGCGGGCTAAGGCGGCGGCCCGGGGGCCGCGCGACTTGTCCGGGTCGATGAGCGTGAAGTGGAGGGGGCCGCCGGCCAGTTGTTCTCGGAGGTAGGCTTCGACACGGGCGGTCGTTGGAGGGGGCGTCACCGGAACGCCACCGCCAGGAATGCGAACAACGCCACCGTCATCGCCACCTTGCTCAACGTTTGTTCGTAGTGCAGCCGGTCGGGGAGGTGCCAGATCGACACCACGAAGATCGCGTCAGCCGCCCCGACCAGAACAACGTAGATAATCCCGACCCCCGAAGCCCAAACCACGAACCAGGCCAACGGAACGAGGCTGAGCACGATGCCGCCCGCCACCGCTCCTCGCGCCGTGGCCGCCGCTGTCGCAAGGCCGTACAGCTTGGGGAGGGTGGTCCTTCCGACATCCCCGGCGAGATCCTCCATGTCCTTGATCACCTCGCGGCTCAAGGTCGCGAGGAACGCCATGGCGGCGAAGGGAAGGAGAAGAAGAGCGTCGCCCGCCGCCGCCCCCCCGTAGAGGAAGACGACTCCGGTGAGGAAGGCGACCACGAGGTTCCCGACGAACCCCGCCTTCTTGAAACGGAATTCGTAGCCGAGCAAGAGGGCCACGGCGAACGCGAGAATGACCCCCACGAGGGGCTGCTCGATCGCGACCGGCACCGCCACCAAGATTCCGAGGGCGAAGAGGGTCGTCGCAAGCCCGCGAGCCGCCCGGACCGACACTTCGCCGGTGACGAGAGGTCGGTCCGGGTGGTTGGTCCGGTCCCCTTCGAGATCGAGGAGGTCGTTGAGGACGTTTCCGCCGGCGGTGACGAAGGCGGTCGAGAGTCCCGCGAGGAGGAGCATCCACCAGAGCGCGACCGGGACGGAGACGCCCGCCCCCCGTGCGACGAGCCCACCGACGATCGTTCCGACGAACGAAACGCCGAGGTTGCCCGCGCGCACCAAACGGAGCGCCGGATGCACGCGGCCCGATGGTCGGCCCGTTCGCTTAACGGTTGTGCCGGACGGGGAGGCGGCTCCCCGAGGTCGGTGAGGCCCCCGGACTCGCGTTATAAGCCACCAACGCTGGCGCACGGTCAATGCCACGCTTCGGTGTGCGGCGCCCGAGGATCCGCTCGCTGACGCTCGCGAACGGCCTGCGAGTGCTTCTCGCTCCGGACGCGTCGAGTCCGACCGCGAGCGTTTGGGTGTGGTACCGGGTCGGCTCCAAAAACGAGGTGCCAGGAATCACCGGAGCATCCCACTGGGTCGAGCACATGCTGTTCGAGGGCTCCCCGCGCTATGCGAAAGGCGAGATCGACCGCGCGGTTCTCCGGGTCGGGGGAGCACTGAACGCCTTCACGGACACAGACTTCACGGCCTACTTCACGACGGTTCCGCGTGACCACCTCTCGGTGCCGCTCGACATCGAGGCCGACCGGATGACGCGAGCGGCGATCACCGACGAGGAGGTGGCGCGGGAACGGACGGTCATCCATTCCGAGCGGGAAGGGAACGAGAACTGGCCGGAATTCCGAGTCGAGGAGGAACTTCTGCAGCTGGCGTTCCGGGTCCATCCCTACCGGTGGGACGCTCTCGGGCGACGCCGGGACATCGAAGAGATGACCGCGGAACAACTTCGGGAGTACTACCGACGTTTCTACGGCCCGAAGAACGCCGTCCTGGTGGTCGCGGGAGGGTTCGACCTCCGCCGAACCGAAGCCGAGGTCCGCCGGCGCTTCTCGAAGCTTCCCGCCTGGGGAGAGAGCGTGGAGGTCGGGGACGTGGAACCGCCGCAGGTCGGCGAGCGACGCTCGACACTTTCGGGGCCGGGCACCACTCCGTACATTCAGGTCGGCTGGCGCTCTCCGGGACTTGCGGACCCGGCGACCCCCGCGACCCTTGTTCTGGATACGATCCTTGGCGGGGAGAGTCGTGTCTTCTCGGCGGGCATGGGCTGGCGAGGCCGTCGGGAGCACCCGACCGCCCGGCTCTATCGGGCCCTCGTGGACACGGGGCTCGCCGTCCGTGCGACCAGCGGCTGGACTCCCCACTTCTATCCCAGCCTGTTCACGGTACAGGCCCAGGCCGCGCAGGGTGTCTCCCTCGACCGAGTCGAGACCGCGCTCGAAGCGGTGATCGACCGTCTCGCCCGGGACGGGCCGTCGGTCAAGGAGATGTCCGACGTGAGGACGCGCGTCCGCCGCGGGGCCGCCCTGGCCTACGAAGGAGCAACGAGTACCGGATTCCGGATCGGTTACTTCGCGACGCTGCGCTCGTTGAGCCTAGAGGACGAACTCTACCGGAACCTTCTTCGCGTTTCCGCAAGGGCGGTCCGGGAGCGGGCCCGCGCCTTGTTCCGGAAGGAAGCACGCATCGTCGTGAGGTACGTTCCGACGGGAGCGGTTAGCGATGAGTGAGAACCGCGACCCCTTGCGGGTGGAGTATGGGAAGGAGATCGACGGGTTGACCGTCGTTCGACAACCTCCCCCGGCCGGAGCGGCCAGCTTCTCAGCGACCTACGTCGGCCCTGCGGGGTGGGGGTTCGACCCAAGGGGAGAGAGCGGCACGGCGAGGGTGGTCAATCAACTCCTCTCGAGCGGAGCGGGAAGGTATGATCGCGTGGCCCTGGCACGGCTCCTCGACGGCGCCGGCGCCACGCTTTCCACGGAATGCGCCCCGGAATCGGCCGAGGTCACTCTCTGGGGCCCTGCGGCGGACTGGCAGAAGCTCCTCGGCGTGCTCGCCGACGTGGTCCTGCGACCTCGATTCGAGGCGGACGACCTCGTTCGAGTGCGCCGACAGCTCTCCGAGCGCCAACTACGAGAGCTCTCCCAACCGGGTAGCCGCGCTGACCGGGAGCTCTTTCGAGCCACCTACCCGGAAGGGCACCCGTACCGAACGAGCGGCCTCGGAGATGTCCGCTCCGTGGCGCGGCTTACCCGGGGCAAGTTGCGTCAATTCCATCGACGCCATTACACCAGCGGCGACGCCTTGCTCATCGTGACGGTGCCGGCGCGACTCGCCGCCGTCGAAGCCGCCGCGCGCACGCATTTCTCGGGATTCGTGGAAGAACACCCCCCACCGCTTCGCCTACCACAAGTCCGCCCGCGACCTCCCCGGACCATCGAGGTGGAGCTGCGCGGGCGTTCGCAGGTCGAGATCCGGCTCGGCGGAGATTCGATCACGCGCTCGGACGCAGAGTACCCGGCCGCCTTCCTCGCGAACGAGATCCTCGGGGGACGGGCGCAGTTGAGCCGGCTCTTCCAACGAGTCCGCGAACAGGGAGGACTCGTCTATCACGCCTCGAGCGAGCTCGAAGCCATGCGTTTCGGAGGACACTGGACGGTCGGCGCAGGAACCGGGGCGGAGCGATGGAGGATGGTCGTCCCGTTGTTGACGAAGGAGCTCGAGCGCATCGAGACCCGGGAGGTGTCCTCCGCGGAGCTGCGAGAGATCCGGGAGAGCACGATCGGAGAGTTGCCCCTCGCCCTCGAGTCGACGTCCGGCGCCCACGAACTGGCGGTCGAGGTGGCCTACCAGCGCCTCCCCGGAGACTACCTCTCGCGGTGGCCCACCTTGCTTCGGTCGGTGACGACTCGAGAGCTGCGCGCGGCCGCGGATCGGGCGATGGACCGGCGCCACGCGGTCACGGTCCTCGCGGGTCCGGTAGGGAGCCCGTAGCGCCTACCCCCAGCAAGTTCGCGACCGGACCGGCCTATTCTCTCCGTAGAACGTCGAAGACTCGGCGCCGCTCCGGCACGATGGACGGAGCGCTCCCACCCCACCACCAATACGCACTTATACGTGTAAACAGTTTCGGCATTCATGGCGCCGCGACCGAAGATGGAGTCGATGCCTCAGGGAATGACCCGAAAGAACATCACGATCACACCGGAGGAGAGCGAGTTCCTGAACCGCCATCCCGAGATCAACCAGAGTGCGCTCTTCCGGCAGATCGTCGAGAGCCTGATGATGGCCGAGAGGTCACCGAGCGTGGCCTCTACCCAGTCCTTGCGCCTCGGGAAGGCGGTCTACCGGTCGGGCGCGATCATGTTCCAGAAGCCGAACGAACGCCGCCCGTAGGAATTCGGTCAGCGTCTCGAGGGCGAATCGGGGCATCCTGCTCCCGCAGCCGAGGGCCGACTCCCTCGAGCACCGGGTGGCGAGCGTCCTCGGCGCGAGCGTACACCACCCCCTCGGCGTTTCCGGTCTTCGAATACGCCTCCCGGGCCGTCGCACGGTCGAGCTCTTCGAGGGCGTGACGCGAGAGGAGATGTCCGAAGGCCCAGGCTCGGCGCAGGGCGATCTCGGTGAAGTGCGGAACGTAGTGACCGCCCCCGATCCCGAGGGCGACCCGGTCCGCAGGATCGACGGCGATCCGGGCGATGACGTCGGACAGGACGCGAACGGCTGTCGGTGGCGGCTCGGTGAGCTCGCCGTATCCGATCTCGATGAAGAACGCGGGCAGGTCGACCTCGGGTCCGTGGTGGGTCGCCTCGTAGGTCGCGCTCCATCCTAGGGGGGCTGCGCCCTCGTCCAGGAGGCGCAACGCGCTGGCCATCCGTCGCGGGTCCGCGGGGACCAGCGTCCGGGGGCGTCCACCGACCTCGGCGCGAGGTCCCGGATTGCCGAGCGGATGCACCGTCAGGCACGGAACGTTCTGCTCGCTCCGGTGGATCGACGGAAAGACGAGGGTAGGTCGGGCTTGGCGAACCGCCAAGGGCAGGAGCAGGTCCACGCGCTCGTCATGGATGTGCGGCCGGGGTCGGCGCACCACGAGCACCTTCTCGGTAAGGTGGCGAAGCGGCACGCCCTCGACGTGGTCCCCGGAGGAGGGCAGGGTTCCCCACTCGGCCGCAACGCCCCGAGCCACGGGGTCGGCGTCGGACACGATAACGACGACTTCGGCCGCCACCGTGCAACCCAAGCTCGGCAGGCACAATACCGTGCCCCTTCGAGAACCTGCGCACGCACCGGTGGACGGTTCGTCGCCCGTTGCCCGCGGGGGAGGTCCGAGGCGTCCGTCGAGCCCCGTGCCCGCCGCCCAGCGTCGCTCGCCACCGACTATAAGAGAAGTGGCGGACATCCCGCGCGAGGGCGGGGAACCCGGGTCTCGACCCGGAGTACCGCGACCGAGGAAAGGGTGACTCGTCCATCCGCCTCGATCTCCCCATCGGCGAGAACCGGACCGTCTCGGAAGAACCGATGCCATCGAGGGAAGGAGAGAGGCACGCTTCGGGCATGACGCTCCCTCCGGGTTGGATCGCTCCCGATACCGCTCGTCGAGAAGCCTCCCTTCCGGGCGCGGGATTCCCTCGTCGTCTTCCGGGGAGTCCCCACCCGTCCATGCCCGGCGAACCGGGGCGTCGACGCCTCTCTGGATTCAACCGGTATGTTCTGCGACGTCTGGCTCTGATCCCGGCCCAGCTCGTCTTCGTACTCTTGGTCCTCTACGCGGCCATCACCCTCCCCCTCACGGTGGCTCAGGGCACCTCGGAGGGGTTCGGCGGATTCTTCCAGGGGTTCTACCAGGTACTGGTCAACGACTTTACGGGAAATTGGGGACAAGCGGACTTCCTGAGCTTCCATATCCCATGGCTCCAGGTCTACGCCTACTACATCCCGACGTCCCTTCAACTCGCGTTGTTTGCCCTTCCGATCGCCGCGGCGCTGGCCTACCCCGTGAGCCTTCTCGTGGGTTGGAGCCGACGTCCGGGGCTGGATGGAACGGCTCGTTTCGTCACCCTCACGGGAGCCTTGCTCCCGGTCTTCGTCGTCGCAACGCTGGTCGTGAATGCCGTCTTCTTCAGTTACCTCGGATGGCTCAACGACCTTCCCAACCAGGGTCTGATCCCGTCGACGTCATGGTTCCTCGACCGGGGAGGCTACCCTTCGTGGATCATCTATGATTCCGTGACCCAGCCGACGGGATTCCCCCTGATCGACGCTCTTGTCCATCAGGCGTGGGACGTGGCCTTTATCTCACTCACGAAGACCCTCCTCCAGGCCGCGGTCATCGCGATCGCGTACGTGGCCATCTTCTTCCGACACGCTCGGTCGATCGTCCGCTCGGCGAGCGAGGAGCCGTACATCGTCGGAGGCCGCTCCCGCGGGATCTCCGAACGGACCCTGCTCTGGCGCCACGCTGCCAAGCAGGTGACCCCCTCGTTCCTCTTGGTCTTCGCGCTCACGATCCCCGAGTATCTCGGCGTTCAGTTCGCCGTCGAGGCGGCCTTCGCGGATTACGCCGGTTTCGGAAATCTCGTGTTCGCGTTGTTGGCACCGGGCGGGTCCGCCCTGAACGCGTTCGAGGGCCTCACGCCCCTCGACGCGCTCGCGTTCCTGCTCGCCATCGTGGTCCTCACCTGGACGTTCCTCGTCGACATCATCGCGGTCCGACTCGACCCGCGCGGGGCGCTGGCTCGATGACCGACAATCCGACCCCGGCGACGCAGGTCGTCCTTCGTCATCCCACGTTGCGGGAACGATGGGGGCGCCGGCCGCCTGGCCTCGGTCTCCTGGTCGGGGCCGGCTTGCTCCTCGCCTACGTCATCGCTGGACTGTCGGCGCTCGTGGAGTTTCAGGGTTCGCTCAATCATCTCTCCACCAACCGTGACTGGATCCCCGCGTACGCTCCGATCGCACCGTCCTGGGCCCACCCGTTCGGCATCCTGCCGGGCTTCGGCACCGACCTGTTCCGGGCGATCTGGCAGGCCACACCCTGGGACCTGGCCATCGTCGGGAGCATCCTCGCGATCGATGTGTTCCTCGGATTCTTCCTTGGTGCGATCGCCGGAGCCCGTGAAGGCGGGGTCCTGGACGGGGTCGTGACGTTCATGGGGGACTCGCTCGGCGCGATTCCCTCCTTCATCCTCGTCATCATCGCGTTCGCCGGGCTCGCGATCGTCCTACCTCCGAACCTCGGTCTCCCGGCCTTCGTCGGGGTCTTCGGCTTCATCCTCTGGCCGACGATGGCTCGCACTGTCCGCGAGCGCGCCCGGGCGGTCTCCCACGAGCCGTACGTCGAAGCATCGCGGGCCTCGGGGGCGACCCGGAGGCACCTCCTCCTTCGGCACATCCTACCGAACTCGCTCGGCCCGATGCTCGCGCAACTGCCGTTGGACGTGGCTCCCATCTTCTTCGTTCTCGCGGCGTTCCCCTGGTACT
>JBEKEY010000046.1:0-15368 GCA_050013595.1 Thermoplasmata archaeon
CCAGGCGGAAGGTCCGCTCGCTCCCGAACTGCATCGTCTCCTTCTTCGGTCGCCGGTCGAACGCACGACGGCCCGATTCGTGGACCCGTCCGGCCTTCTCCAGCTCCGCGAAGAGTCGGCGGTTGACGGTGCTCCATTGACTATCCCGCCGTCGCGGCGTGAAGCGGTTCGCATAGCGGTCGTCGTCGATCCGACGCACGGTCGTGTCGATCCATCCGAAGCAGAGGGCCTCCTCCACCGCCTCGGGATAGACCACCCCCACCCTCCCGGTGTGGGCCTTATGGAAGCCGACCCAGAGCTCCGCGGTGTCCGCGTGGTGGGCCTCGAACCAGTCCCGGAGCTCACGCCTCGACCGAAAGAAACGAGCGGGGACGATCATCGTCAGCGCGGCTACTTGTAGACCGAGAAGTGCACGTGGTTCTCGTCGTCCGTGATGAGGATGCACTCCCCTTCGCATTCGAACAGGCAGGCCTCGCAGACGATGCACTCGGGGCCGTTGACGGCGAGCGACTTCTCGCCCCGGAACTGGAACTTCGCCCCCACCGCCGGGTCGTCGACTACGTCGGGGACCTGGTCGCGGGGGCGCAGGTCGAAGACGTTGACCGGGCAGACGTCCTTGCAGTGCGAGCAGCCGGTACACTTGGCGATGTCGATGTCGACCTGGACCATCCCGGGCCTCTTCGCCCGTTCGAACGAGGCGGCCTATTAGGATTGCGTCGGCGGGGAATCGGTCCCCTTCGACGAACGGCGCGAGTGCCGTCCCCGACCGAGCTCGCGCTCGCCGACGAACGGGTTCGCGTTGAGGTACCGGGCGCCGCCCATCTCCTCCCGGACGGCTTCCGGGATCTCGACGCGTCCGTCCTCGGTCTGGTAGTTCTCGAGGATCGCGACGACGAGCCGCGGCAGCGCCGTTCCGGAGCCGTTCAGGGTGTGCAGCGGCTCGGGTTTGGAGGACTGGTGCCGACGCCAGCGGATATTGGCGCGAACCGCCTGGTACGCCTCGAAGTTCGAGACGGAACTCACCTCGAGCCAGCGCTGGCTCCCCGGAGCCCAGAGCTCGAGGTCGTACGTCTTCGCCGACTTCTCCCCGAGGTCGCCGGTGCAGAGGTTGAGCGTGCGGTACGGCAGGTCGAGCCGTCGGAGCACTTCCTCGGCCTCGGTCCTCAGCTCCTCGAGGGCTGCGTAGGAACTCTCCGGGGTCGTGAGCTCGACCAGCTCGACCTTATCGAACTGATGGACCCGGGCGATCCCTCGCGTTTCCACTCCGTGGCTTCCCGCCTCCCGACGGAAGCACGGAGTGTACGAGAACATCTTGACGGGCAGGTCCTCCGCTAGCAGCACCTCGTCCCGGAAGAGGTTCGTGACGGGGACCTCGGCGGTGGGGATGAGCCAGAGGTCGTCGGGCTTCACCTGGTAGGAGTCCTCCGCGAACTTCGGGAGCTGAGCGGTCCCGACCATCGACTCGGAGTTCACGAGGAGCGGTGGGGCGACCTCGAGGTAGCCCCGGGAGCGGTGCAGCTCCCGCATGAAGCGGATCAGCGCGTACTCGAGCCGGGCGAGGTCGCCCCAGAGGACGTAGAAACCTTCGCCCGCGACCTTCACGCCGCGTTCTTCGTCCAGCAGGTTGAGGTCGTGACCGATCTCGAAGTGCGGTCGGGGAGCGGAGGGAGTCTTTCGCCGCGGTTCGAAGCGTGCCACCTCGAGGTTCTCGCTCGCGTCCTTCCCCCGGGGGACGCTCGCGTGCGGTGTCTGGGGAAGCAGGAGCAGCCCCTCACGGATCTGGGCGTCCAGTACGGTCGTCCGCGTCTCGAGTTCCCGGATGCGGTCGCGAAGGTCGCCGAGGCGGTTTCGCTCGGAATGGTCGGTCGGGGAGGCCGTCTTCGCGGTCTCGGCGGCCTTCTGGGCCCCGCGATTGCGCTCGGCGCGCAACCGATTCGTCTCGTCCCCGAGGGACCGCCGCTCCTTATCGAGCGCGAGCAATCGGTCGACCTCCGCCGGATCGCGTCCGCGGGCCACGAGGCCGGCCCGGATTGCCTCCGCGGAATCCCGCACGTAGCTGATCGGGTACATCGGCGGGCGGTGGAATCCGGGCCCCCACCATAACCCTTCGCGTACGACGCACCCCGCCCTCGGAAGGGGGGTTCGCCTCGAACGCAATCTTTACCGGCAAGGAGGACCATCCCTCGGGCAAGGATGAGCGACATTCTGCTCGGCACCAGCGGCTGGGACTACCCGGAGTGGTCGGGCCGCTTCTACCCGCGCCGCGGGGCGAGCGACAAGCTCCACTACTACGCCGGGCTCTTCCCGATCGTTGAGGTGAACTCGACCTTCTACCGGCTCCCTCCGCCCTCGGTGGCGGCGTCCTGGGTCAAGCGCACGCCGGCGGGGTTCCGCTTCGCCGCCAAGTTCCCCCAGACGATCACGCACGACCTGAGGCTCGTGCGGACGGAGGAGGAGTTCGGACGGTTCCTCGCGGTCCTGAAGCCGATCCGGGATGCGGGAAAGTTCGCGGCGGCGCTCCTCCAGCTCCCTCCGTCGCTTCCGTTCGAGCCGACGACCGTCCGCCGTTTCTACGAGACGATTCCGCGCGACCTACCGGTCGCGGTCGAGTTCCGCGAACACTCCTGGCTCGTCCCGGAATCGATCGCCCTCCTACGGGAGTTCGGTCTCGCCTACGTCACGGTGGACGCCCCCCACCTGCCGGTCGCGCTCGAGGTGACGGCACCGTTCTCCTACATCCGTTGGCACGGGCACGGAAGCCCGCTCTGGTACGACTACACGTATTCCGCGACCGAGCTCGCCGACTGGGTGCCTCGCGTCCACGACCTCACCGACAAGGTCGGGACCGTCTACGGGTTCTTCAACAACCATTTCCGCGGGGACGCCGCTGTGAACTGTCGCACGCTGTCGGAGGAGCTCGGCCTCTCCCCACCGGTGCGTCGCGGACGTCTTGACGCGTAGGGAACCGACGGCCTAGCCCGCGTCGCTCGGGCGTTCCCGTACCGCACCGACCGACGGTGTCCCCACGGGCGTCGCGCTGACGACCGCGGTCGGGGTACCGGAGGAGCTGCACGATTCGTTCGAGGTGGTGTTCCAGCCGAGCACCGTCCCCGTGAGGGCATTGACGGTGGCGTTGAATCCGGCCCCCGTACCGGTGGCCGATGGGCTCAGGGCACAGGTGCTGTACATGACGGACCACTCCGGGCCGGAGCCGTGGCCGAGGAACGAGATGCCTCCGACGAGCGCGAACTCCGCGGAAGCGTTCGGGTGCGCGGCGAGGAAGGCCGCGGCCCGCGGCTCCGCGGCCGCGGCGGCCTCGGAGCTGTTGATGACGTTCGAGGGGATCGGAGTGAACAGTTGCGCATAGATCGAGCACTCCAGTCCGGTCAACGTCGCGAGGATCATCCCCGTTCCGTTGATGACCGACACGATCACGATCGTGTCCGAAGCGTTCCGGTAGCCGAACTCCCACGCCGGTGCGGCTCCCGAGGACCGGTTCCCCGCGTAGGCCGGCAGCGAGAGGCCCGCGATGCTGCCCACCAGGGCGAACGTGCAACCGGAGACGTTGCCAAGCGCGCTCGTGTTCGACGGGATCGATTCGGTCGTGGCCGAAACGAGGCCCGCAGCGAACAAAAGGGTCCAGCCTCCGCCCGCAAAGCCACCGGCCGCGCGGTCGGCGACCGGGCGGGCTCCGGAGTACGTGAGCACCGCCGCGGTGCTCCCCGAGCCCGAACCCGACCCGGTCAGGTTGGGCAGGACGAACACGAGGACCAGCAGCACCGCGATGGCGATCACGACGGCGGCTCCAAGATAGAGCATCGTCCGACGCGATGGTGAGGGAGAGGTCGGAGGAGATGTTGGAGAGGGAGTTGGAGGTACGGAGGTCGACACGGGTCGCTCGCTTCACGATAGTACGTCGACCGTGCGCGATAAGTCTTGCCGCTCCCCGCGAGGGGCGGCTCGCAGGCCCTGCGTTCCGAGCCGGCGCCCGAGGGCCGCGAACGTCGATGAAACCCCCCGTTCTCGGGCCTGTTTCAACGCCTCCCGAGCCGCCGCTTTAGAGCGGCCCGACCGATGCGTGTACCGGATCGATCGATGTTGGTCGACGCTCTTCTCACCGAGCCCGCGCTCGCGCCGGAGGACCTCCTCGCGGAGGAAATCGTTCGGCCCGAGCCGAGGCACCCGTTCCCTACCTCTCCACCGGCCCGCCCGAAGCTCGCGCCGCATCCTCGCCGGACCCGGACGACCTCCCTGCTTCCGTCGGAACCGGCGCTCTTTCCCTGGCTCGCCCGTCGGTTCGCTCCCGGCGAGGCGACCGTCTGGACCGGCCCGTCCGTCGCGGTCGAGCCGGTCCTTGAGCTCCTCTACGCGGGGAGCGCTCTCGCCCGGGGCCGGGTCTCGCTCCTCGAGGGCGCGAACCGTTTCCATCCGTACCGGATCGGCGAGCTCGGCCGCGCCTTCGGGGTCGATGCGACCGAGACGCTGCGTCGGATCCGGCTCGCCCGCGCGTTCACCGCCTACCAGATGGTCGCTCTCGTGGACGGGTGGGCCCGGGAGGTCCGTCGCCACCGACCGACCCTGCTCGTCGGTCACCATCTGCCGGCCCTGTTCGCGGACGCGGAGATCCCCGAGGAGGAGCGCTCCGCGCTCCTCGGCCACGTCGCCCGGACCCTGGCCACGGTCGCTCGCGAGGTCCACCTCCCGCTCCTCCTCACGCTCGACCCGGACGGCTTCGAGCGGTTCCGTGCGCTCGCTGACGAGGGGCCGCCGTGGTCCGACCTCGTCACGTTCGCCCGGGGGCCCGGGACCCTGCGGTTGCGGGCGCTCCGGGACGATGCCCGCGTCGCCCTCGTACCTCGTCCGGCCGGTCAGACCGGCATGGAACAGTTCGGCGGCGAGTTCGCCGAGGAGGTGATCGCGTGGGACGTACCGCACCGACCTACCGCCAAGCGCTCGAGGAGAGGATGAAACGCTGGGACGAGTTCGCCCGGCTGCTCACGGACCCGGAGGAACGCGCCGCGTTCGAGATGGTCCGCACCGGGGCCCGCCGCTACGTCGCGCAGGCGACGTTCGTCGGGAGCCCGGACCTCCTCGAATCGATCCTACTCTCCGTCCTTACCGACCTCGCGGTCCGGGTCCGGGCCGAGGCGTCGACGCCGGCCTCCCGTCGTTGACGATGGCGGCGGCCACGCCGGCGTCGGTCCCGGACGGCTGGCTCCTCGACATCACCGAGAGCGATGACGGCCGCTCGGTCGTCCTCTGGGTGAAGGAACGACGGACCGGTCGCGTGCGCCGGACCGCGGTCGAGTACCGTCCGCCCTTCCTCGTCGCGGGGACGCGGCCCGACCTCTCCCTGCTCGCCCGTCGTCTGCGCGACCATCCCGACGTCGAATCGGTCACGCTCGGTTCCGGGCACCCGTCGCTCTTCGACCGCCGGAACCGGCCCGTCCTCTCGGTCGTTCCGCAGCGGAACCCGGCGCGCCGGGCCCTCGCGGGAAGCGCGGACGCGCTCGGAGGGTACGAACGGTTCGCGCTCTACGACGTCGACCTCGGTCCTCCGCAGCTCTACCACCTCGCGCACGCGCTCTACCCGTTCGCTCCCGTGACCGGCCGGGCGCCCGCCCTCGAGGCCACCGAACCCCCCGAGACGATCGACTACGCGTCCCCGCCGCTGCGGGTCGCGCCGCTCGAGGTCCGTCTCGCGGGGGAGCGCCGCGGCCGGATCCCGCCCCCGGACGGGCGGATCGGGTCGGTCCGCCTCGGGGAGGTGACGATCGAGGGTCCCGAGGAAGACCTCCTACGCGCCCTCGTAGACGAGCTCGCGAGGAGCGACCCGGACGTCCTCCTCACGGAAGGCGGGGATTCGTTCGACCTGCCGTGGCTCTACCGACGCGCCGCGGCGTGCGGCCTCGCGCCCGAAGAGTTCCCGCTCGGTCGCGAGCGCGGCCGGTTCCGGCCGAGCCGTCCGGCCCGCTCGTTCGAGTCGTACGGTCGCGTGCTCTACCGGTCCGCGTCGTATCCGCTCCCCGGGCGGTTCCACGTCGACCGGGAGAACTCGTTCCTCTACGACGACGCCGAGATCGCCGGTCTCGTCGACGCGGCCCGTCTCTCGCGCCTCTCGCTCGCGACGGTCGTCCGCCAGTCGCCGGGAACGTGTTTCACCGCGATGGAGATGGCGCACGCGCTCGAGCTCGGGGCGCACGTGCCCTGGAAGAAGAACCGGCCCGAGGGGTTCCGGCGTGCCGACCACCTGGTCGCCGCCGACCGCGGCGGTGTGATCTTCCTCCCTCCGGTCGGCGTCCACGACCACGTGGACGAGTTCGACTTCGCGAGCCTCTTTCCGAACATCATGGTCACGAAGAACCTCTCCGCGGAGACGCTCGAGTGCCGGTGCTGCCCGGAGAGCCCGGTCCGTGCCCCCGGCCTCGGCTATCGCTCGTGCACGCGTCGGGTCGGGCTCATTCCCCGCACCTTGGCGCCGCTCGTCGAGCGCCGCCTCGCCTACAAGGCCGCAATGAAGCGCCCGGGCATCGCTCCCGAGGAGGCGACCCGCCTGAAGCGTCGGGTCAAGATGCTCAAGTGGATCCTCGTCACTGCGTTCGGTTACCAGGGGTACCGCAACGCCCGGTTCGGCCGGATCGAGTGCCACGAGGCGATCAACGCCTACGCCCGCGACCTCATCGCCCGGCTCCTGCCCGAGGCGGAGCGCGCGGGCTACTCGGTCGTTCACGGGATCGTCGACTCGCTCTGGCTGCGGCCCCGCGAGCCGGACCATCCTCCGGACCCGGAGGCGTTCGCCCGTCGAGTGGGCCAGCAGTTCGGGCTTCCGCTGGGCTACGAGGGACGGTACCGCTGGATCGTCTTCCTGCCGGCGGTGACACACGGTCTCGGGGTCCCGAACCGCTACTACGGCTACTACGAGCACGGGGAGTTCAAGCTGCGCGGGATCGGCGCCCGCCGTCACGACACGACCGACCTCGTGCGGCGGTTCGAGGGGGAGGTCCTCGCGCTCTTCCGCGGCGCCCGGGACGCGGAGGGGGTTCGTGCCCTCCTTCCCCGCGCCCTCGCGCGCGCCGACCTCTTCGCGTCCGCGGTCCGCGACGGTGCGTGGCCCGTCGACGAGCTCCTCATCACGCACCGGATCGGGCAGGCGCCGGAAGCGTTCGTCACGTTCACCGACTCGGTCGCGGCGCTGCGCCAGCTTGAGGAGGCCGGAGCGACCCGGGGGCCGGGCGAGAAGGTCCGGTTCGTGATCCTCGACCGCCGGAGCCGTTCGTTCCGCCACCGGGTCCGTCCGGCGGAGCTCCTCGAGGGCAACGAACGGTACGACGCCGGGGCGTACCTCGAGATCCTCGCCCGGTCCGCGGAGACACTGCTCGCTCCGCTCGGGGTCGACCGGGACGCGCTGCGGGCCCGCTGGGGAGCGGAACCCGCCCCCGAACGGGACGAATACCGCTCGCCGGAGGGGCTCCGTCAGTCGCTCCTCGAGGCCGGCGGGCCCGAGCAGAGATATTAGCCCCCGAATCGGTGAGCGAGCGTGGTCGCACGACCCCGACGTGCCCCCCGCAAGAGCACCGTCCACCGGGCCGTCCCCACCGCCGCCCCCTCCGACGCGCCGACCCCGTCCGAGCGCGCGGCGTCGATCCGAGAGAGCGTCCGTCACGGCGAGCTACGGGACCTCGGACCGCTCTTCGTCGCGCTCAGCGACCCCGTGCCGGGGATCCGCGAGACCGCCGCGATGGCGCTCGGGATCCTGCGGGACTCGCGGGCCTGCACCACGCTCGCGACAGCCATGAACGACCCGGACCCCGGGGTCCGGGCGACCACGGTCGAGGCCCTCGGAGCGATCGGCCGACCGGAGAGCCGGACCACGGTGGAGGGAGCGCTCGACGACCCCGAGGTCGGCGTCCGAACCAAGGCCGCGCTCACGCTGGCCACCCTCGGGGACGCCCGTTCGGTCCCCTTCCTTGCTCGACGGGCCGCGGACCCCGCAGCTTCCGTGCGCCAGGCGGTCGCCCTCGCGCTCGGTCGGATCGCGCCCGACGAGGCGTTCGAGGCCCTCGCCACGATGGTGCACGACCCGGTCGATCGCGTCCGTCGCGAGGCCGTGCTCGGGATCGGCCGGTCGTCGAACCCGGGCCACCTCCCGACCGTGCGCCGGTCGCTCGAGGACCCCGCGCGGCGGGTTCGCGTGGCGGCGGCGGTCGTCGCCGGTCGCCACCGGGACCGCGAGAGCGTGCCGCTCCTCCTGCACCTGCTCGCGAGCCCCGAGACCTGGGAGAAGCCGGCGGTCCTCGTGGCCCTCGGCCGGATCGGCGACCCTTCGGCCACCCCGGCGCTCGTCGACTGGGCCGAGCATCCCGCGCACTGGATCCGCGTCTGCGCGGTCCATGCGCTCGGGGAGATGGGCGTCCCCGAGTCCCGAACGGTCGCCCTCGCGCACCTCCGCGACCCTTACTGGTCCGTCCGGGGGGCGGCGGCGGTGGCCCTCGGCTCGGTCGGCACGGCGGACGACCTCGCGCCGCTCCTCGAATGTCTCCGGGACGAACACCCTTGGGCCCGGCGCGGCGCCACCTACGCCCTCGGGCGGCTCGGCCTCGCGGAAGCGGCCCCGCGTCTTCGCGACGGGCTGCATGACCCGGCCGACGAGGTACGGCTCGCGGCGGTGTGGGCACTCGGGAACCTTCGGGACGACGGGGCGCGGGACGACCTCGTTCGCCTCCTCTACCAGACCCGGCCGACGACGAACGAGCCTTCCCCCGAGGTCGCCTCGGACGAACGTCTCACTTCGGATGCCGGGAGTCGCCTCTTCGATGCGGTGGTCCAGGCGCTCGGTCGGCTCTCGCACGGCCTTCCGGACCCGCTCATCCAGCGCTCGCTCGTGGATGCGCGCGAACGCCTGAGCGAGGAGGAACTCGACCGGCTCGCGCGCCTTCCGTTGCCCGAGCTCCATGCGGACCGCCCGGCCCCGACCCTGCGGACCCTGTTCGAGATGGCTCTCCCGTCCGTGGCGGACGACGAGGATGCCGGATGATCCGGGACGTCCGCCGGGCGGATTCGCCCTACCTCTTCGACCTGATGACGAGGGAGTTTCCCGAGGAGTCGGCGCTGCTCGGGAACCGGCCCGAAGGGTTCCAACGGATCATCCGTCGCGTGTGGCGCTGGGATACCCGCCTCATCCTGGGGCTGGCTCGCCTCGTCGGCCGTCGCATCTTCCGGTTCCTGGTCGTCGAGGCCGACGGGCGGCTGGTCGCGATGACGATGGTCACGTTCCCGCAGGTCTCCGCCTACGTGAGCAACGTGGTCGTCGACCCTGCGTACCGGCGCCGGGGCTTCGCGAAGAGGATGCTCGAAGAGGCTCGCCTGACCGCGAAGGGGGCGCGCCGGAAGTACATCGCGCTGGACGTCCTCGAGAACAACACCCGGGCGCGAACGCTCTACGAGGCCCTCGGGTACCGGTCGCTCCGGACGAAGACCCACTATGTCCGCGAATCCACGCACGAGTTCGGGACGACCCCTCCCGCGAACCCGGCGGTCCGACCGTTCCGCCGCAGCGATACGACCGCCCTCCTCGAGATCGTCCGACGCCAGACCCCCCCGGCCGTCGAGGAGATCCTCCCCACCGCCCCCTCCCGCTTCGCCGTTTCCGGGTTCGAGAACCGGATGCTCGGCTCCGAGCAGGCGGCCTGGGTCATCGACCGGGGCCACGGAGCCGAGGCTCACATCTCGGCGACGGTCTCCGTGGTCTTCGAGGCCGCGCATGTGAGCCCCATGGTCCTCTCCGAGTCGGTGGACCCGGCCCTCGCGGACGCCCTCGTGCGGACGGCGGGCGCCTGGGCCGCCGCGCGCAAGGCGCCGCGGATCCTGAGCCAGCTCTCGGACGACAACGTACGAGGGCGCGCCGCCCTCGAGGCTGCGGGGTTCACCCGTGCGCTCGGATCGTCGACGCTCTACCGGACCGTTGACTGAACGCCTCCTCCCGATGGGGGGCGTCGACGTCTACCTCTTCCCCGCGGTCGTCGGGGGAGGTCTCGGGGACATCGAAGAGGTCCTCGCCGCGGGTCGTCATCTCGCGAGCGCCGGCTTTCCCCTCGTGCTCTACCGGGAGCGAGGGCGACCGCTACCACCGAACGTCGACGGACCGTGGGAGTGGCCGCCCGTCGTGCGCACGGACCGCCTCCGTCCGAGGTCATGGACGGCACTGACCGTAGCTCCCTCGTGGGGAGTGAGCGCCGCCCCGAGCCGACCGACCCGCTTCGGTCGCGGAGGGCCCTGGGAAGTCGAAGCTCGGAACATCGAGACCGCGTACAGCGCGGAGCGAACGTTGCACGTGAGCCTCGAGGAATTTGCACGGACCCTCGCGAGCTCGGCGGAGACCCGCGAGCGCTTGCGCGAGGGAGGCGTCCCAGCTCGGGCCATCGGTCCCCGCTACCGGCGGGCGGAGATTGCGAACGAGGTGGAGGCGTTCCGGTTCGCGTTCCGTATGTTCCGGGCGTTCGACCGGCCGAACGTTCTGCATCTCTTCGCGACCTTCCGCCCGGACCGGGCCTTCGCTGGTGAATTCCCTGAAGCCGTGCAGACCGGTCCGCTCGGGTCGGGCCACCGAGTCGTTGTGCCGACCACCGCGAGGACCCGTCGACACCGGGCGTGGGTATGGTACGCGAGTCCGTCGAGCGCGGAGCGGATCGCTCCCGCGGTTCTTCGGGGCCTCGAGGGACGTCGCCCTCCGATCTCGCTGTACGTGCGATCTCCTCGACCATGGCCGAGCGTCGACGGAGCGCCCGGACTCACCCTGGTCACGACCCCGGTCCCCCCGAGGGAGTGGCGGGCGCGTTTCCGCGAGGCGGAGCTGCGGATCGTCACCGGGAGCCGGACGTTGCTCGAGGCGATGGAGGTCGGCGGACCGTTCCTCTACTTCAACGGAGTCCTGGGCCAGGGGAAGAGCCGACGGCGACACCGACCCGAAAAGATCCGTGAGTGGCTCGAGCTGGCCCGGCGCGCGCGCGTGACGCGAGCCCTGCGCAACGACCTCGCGGACTTCGCTCGCGGCCGTCGCGTGGCCGAGGTCGTCCGACGCGCGGCGCGACGGGAGGACGGTTGGGGTCACTTTCCGACGTCGCTCCGACCGTCCGGGTTTCCGCCTTCGCGCGCGGACGCGGCCCGGGTCCTGGTATCGGTCGCGCGCGAGCTCGCTCGCCCGGGAGCCCGGTCGTCCGACATCGTGGCTCGATGGCGCCGTTCGAATGCTTAATCGGGACCCTCCTCACATCCGTCGATCATGGTCTCCGACGAGGCGACGCCGCCGACCGTCGCCCGGGCGCTCGTCGGTGGCGCGCTCGGCGTGCGGCGGGGAGAGCACGTCGTCGTCGTGAGCTGGAACCACACGCTCTCCTGGGCGACCGCCTGCGTCACCGAGGCGCGCCGCGTCGGGGCCCGGGCTGTGCTGCTCCTCGAGGACGAGGGAGCGTTCTGGCGCAGCGTCGACGGGTCCCCGTCGGCGCGACGCTGGTTCGGCCTCTCCCCACCCGTTCGTGCTGCGCTCGAGCACGCGGATGCCCTCGTCTACTTTCCTGGTCCGGCCGACCGCCCGCGTCTGCACGCGCTACCCCCGCATCTCCTCGCCCCGTTCCTCGGGACCGACGAGGACTGGGTCGCCGCGGCTCGGAACGCCCGACTGCGCGCGGTCCGTTGCTTGCTCGGGTACGCTTCGGACGCGCAGGCCGAACACTGGGGAGTGCCGGGGGCGATGTGGCGCAGCCAGCTCATCCACGGGATCACCGACGTCGATTACGGGAACCTGCGGAAGGACGGACGTCGCGCCGCGCGACTCCTCCGCGAGGGACGCGAGCTCCGCCTCACCGCCGCGAACGGTACCGACCTCACGCTGCGCCTCCGGGGACGGGTCCCGTGGGTGGACGACGGGTCGATCGACGCCGACGACCGGCGGAGGGGCCGCGTGATGTCGGCCGCGCCGGCCGGCTCGGTGGTGGTCGCCGTGGACGAGTCGTCCGCGGAGGGGGTGGTGGTCGCGAACCGCCCGAGCTACCTTTCGCCCGGCAAGGTCGAGGGCGGTCAGTGGGAGGTGCAGGGCGGCAAGCTCCGCAACTACTGGTACACCGAAGGGGGAGGGGCGTTCGAGACCGAATTCGCCCGAGCTCCCCGGGGACGGGAGACCGTGGCGTTGTTCGCGCTCGGTCTCAACGGGGCGCTCGCGCCCGGCGTCCCTCAGGCCGAGGACGAAGAGGCCGGCACCGTGACCCTGGCGGTCGGAGGCAACACGCTCTACGGGGGCCGGAACCGATGTCGGTTCCTTTCGTGGATCACGATCGGGGAGGCAACGGTCGCCGTTGACGGGGCTCCGCTCTGCGACCGCGGCAAGGTCCTATAGGCCCGGCCCCCGGGCGGACCGCGGGTTCTTCGACCGCCCCGCGGCCCGACTCGCGCGGGAACTCCTCGGGTCAACCCTCACCGTCCGCTCGGGCGGGACTGCCCGGTCGGTCCGCATCGTGGAGACCGAGGCGTACCTGCGGGGCGACCCCGCGAGTCACGCGTTCCGAGGCCTGACCCGCCGCAACCGCTCGATGTTCGGTGCGCCGGGAACCCTCTACGTCTACCGGATCCACCAGGTCCTCTGCGCGAACCTGGTCGCCCGACGGGGCGAGGCGGTGCTCCTCCGCGCCGGAGCGGTCGAAGGGGCGGTGCCGAAGACCGCGTCAGGCCCGGGACGGCTCTGCCGGTTCCTCGGGATCGTCCTCGCGGACGACGGGAGCGATGTCGTCCGGGGAGAACGGGTCGAGGTCGCTCGGTCGCGCGAACCGGCGGGGCCGGTCCGACGCGGACCGCGCATCGGAATTCGACAGGCGGTCGACCGGCCCTTGCGATTCGCGCTCGCGGACGAACCGGCCGTCTCACGGCCCCGTCGTCTCGGGCCTACTTCAGCTTCTTCCAGTCGTAGCCGCGCCGCCGCGCCATATTCCCGAAGCCGCAGGAGGAGCAGACGTTCTTCTGCCGGTGGTAGGAGTGGCGCCCGCACCGACGGCAGATGATGTGAACGATCTTTCCCCCGCGTCGTGACGGTGTTCCCTTTCCCATGGTTTGACTCCTTACGGTGAGATGTAGATGATCGAATCGCCGCGGACCAGCGTGAGGCCCGAACGCGGCGTCACCACGTCCTTCACGACCTCCTCGGCCGAGGAGAGGACGAGGTTCAGGTGCTGGTCGAACGCGTCGAGCGTTCCCCGGAACGAGCGTCCGCCCTTGAGCTCCACGAGCACACGCTTGTGCAGGCTTTGCTGCAGGGCATCGAGCGGCTTCATGGCGAGGAGGCGGAGCAGGTCGGGTGGGCTTCTTAACGGTTGGGGCCGAGGGGCTCGGCCACCGTCCGGGGGGCCCCGGGTCGGGGCCGAGACCCCGGGCGGAGCAGGGCGAGGAGGAGGAGGCCATCGGCCCGGGCCGGGGGAACCGGGGGAGTCTTCTCTCCCAACGCGCGCACGTCGCGCACGAGCGCGGGAACGCTCCCGCGGCCGCGCAGGCGGAGGAACCGTTCGGGCAACGCGGACGGGAAGAGTGACTCGAAGTACGTTCGCTCGATCGCGCCGACCGCCTCGTGTCGAGCGAACTCGGGGCGGGGATGGTGGAGCCGGTCCACCCGCGCACGGCGAGCGCGTTCCCGCGGGGTGGTCGCGAGGTAGACGGTAAGGTCGGGGATCCCCAGGGCGCGGCGCTCGAACAGCGGACGGGCGATCCGCTCGACCGATCGGTACGTGGACAGGCTCGCACGGCCCACGTCGACGAGCCCCCGAGTGTACGTCACCGGCCCAAGGAAACCGGTGTCGGCGAGGACCGTCACCCCCCGAGCCACCTCGTAACGCGCCTCGCGGTAGCGTCGCACTTCCTCGGCGAGGAGGGTCGCCTCGAGCCGGAGAAGCTCACGCGGAGAGCCGACGTCGAGCGAGGGGGATGGGTCCATGCGGTCGACCGCTTCGGCGAGTGGATACCAACCGAGTTCGCGGGCTGCCTCCCGAACGAGCGTCGTCTTCCCCGCGGCCGAGCCTCCTTCGAGCGCAATCAACCGACCCCGGCGCGGCATGCCGACCCTCCTCGCCCGAGGCCTTCGCCGGCGGAAAACCGTGCCGTGCGTTCCCCCGCGTCCTTTTCTCGGGCCGCTCCCATCCCCGCACCGTGCCGGCCGCGTCTCCGCCCGCCGCCACCCGCCCCCGTCACCCCGCGCGCGTCCTCGATGTGGAGAGTCTTGCGGATGTCGCCCGCGAGGTCGAGCGTACGGAGAGCGACCCCGAGGGGGTGGCGATCATGACCCGCAAGGGCCGCATCTACCCGGTCCGCCTCGAGGGCATCTCGCTCAAGGCCGCACCGCTCCTCAAACAGGAAACCCTCTCGGTCGGCGCGGATTCGGCGCACGCACGCGGGATCGCGGACCACTCGGTCGCGACGACCTCGGTCGTCATCCTCGCCACGTGGGGCCAGTACCAGCGTCTCGTCCCGAAGCTTCGGCGCCAACCGTTCCGACTCGCCGACGTCGCGGAGGAGATCGAGCGTGCGCTGCGCGCCTACGTGACGCGCTCGGCCCGGACGGTGCGAGGCCCTCATCGCTCGTTCGTGGTCGGCGACTACCCGCGCGTGATGGGCGTCCTCAACGTGACCCCGGATTCGTTCTCGGACGGCGGGCTCCACCTGGACCCGACCGAGGCGGTCGCGCACGCCGAGCGGATGGTCGCCGAGGGCGCCGCGGTCATCGACGTGGGAGGGGAATCGACGCGGCCCGGGGCGACCCCGGTCTCCCCCGAGGTCGAGTGGCAACGCCTCGCGCCCGTTCTCGCGGGGCTCGCGGACCGGGTCAGCGTGCCGATCTCGGTCGACACGCGACACGCCGAGGTCGCGGCGAAGGCGGTGGACGCCGGCGCGGACATCGTGAACGATGTCGAGGGACTCCGCTCGGAGGCGATGCGCCGCACGGTCGCAAGGAGCGGGGCCGCCGTGATCGCGATGCACATGCGGGGCGACCCCACGACGATGCAGTCGAACCTCGTCTACTCCGACCTGCGGGGAGAGGTGTTCTCGGCGCTCGTGGTCGCGACCGAAGCGGCGCTCGCGGACGGCATCCCTGCCGAGCGGATCCTGATCGACCCCGGGCTCGGCTTTGGGAAGTCCGCCGAACAGTCGCTCGAGCTCCTCGTCCATGTGGGGGAGCTGCGCAGTCTTGGATACCCGGTGGTGGTCGGGGCCTCGCGAAAATCCTTCCTCGGTTGGACGCTCGGGATCGACGACCCGACCCGCCGGCTCGAGGCAGGGATCGCCGCCGCGGTCGTGGCGGCGGAGCGGGGGGTCGCGCTCGTGCGGACGCACGACGT
>JBEKEY010000047.1:0-15220 GCA_050013595.1 Thermoplasmata archaeon
GCCGATACCGGTTTGCGGATCCGCTCGCAGACGTCCGGGCTAGAATGCGCAGAGAAAGAGAAGCTGTTCCAACGCAACGGAGTCCAGCCGCTATCCCTTCGTCTGGACGACGTCAGTCGTTCAATCGAACCTGAGTCGGTCTCTTCTCGTTAATGAACGCCTCTCAGGAGTGAGTGCAATCGACAGTTGCACCTACGTGAGTTGGATTAGGTGCAACAATCGTTGCACGTTCCCGGCAACCGGGACGTAATTCTTGATCCGAGCGAGCTGACGTAAGTCCCCCGAAAGGGTGTTCTCCGGCTGCGGCGCAAGACCTTAGAGAAAGGATCACGCCTCTCGGATCATATTTCCAGGTGGGGTGCATGCGCCCGGACTTGGGCCGGGTCGGATGCGTTGTATGTCTCTTCGCATCCCGGACACTGCACCATGTTGGGTGGCTTGTCGGCCATGTGCCGGGCACGTCGGGTCTGCATAAACCAACTCTGGGAGCTGTTTGACATCGTGAAAGGGATTCATTCAGTGCAACGGATCGCTAGGTGTGGGTCCAACGCCCGTTGCACCCACCCCGACGGTGAACTCACTCCGTGCAGAGCACTGTGCTCGGAGGCCGTGCCGAGGATTCTCCCGCTAACTCCCCGCCCCGAACGAGGTAGGTAAGTAGTTTGTGACCGTCCACGTCCTTGGAGGTCCCGTGCCCGACAATTCGATAGAAGCCGCAGTCGCCGAACTGAAGCAGTCCGCTAAGGAGCTGGCCCGTGCGGCCGCTCACTTGTCGCGCAAGGTTGCCGCGAAAACCGGCGACGCCGCCAAAGACCCTCCGGGTACTGCGAAGCGCGCAGCTCATGCGGTCGCCCACGAACTGGACAACCTAGCCAAGGAAGTCGAGAAGATTCTGCGCGACCTCTGACTTAGCGGATCAGAAACTTCGAAGGGTGCATCGCCCGCTGCAAGTTGCTGGGTCGGTCTACGCCGGGGAAGGGGCGGGTCCCTTCTCGATATGACGTAGCACGAACTGATTTCCATCCGGATCCGCAAACACGCCGAGCGTGACCATTCCGATTGGGGCCTGAAATGTGTGCGGTTCATCAACGATCGACCCGCCCCGCTTCCGAATCTCGGAGCAGGCAGCTTTGGGATCGTGATGGGAAAAGACGACTCCCGAGACCGTCCCGGGTTCGCGGCCCCCTTCGCCGTCCCCCTGAATATGCATTGTTAGCAACGTCGTCGTACCGGGAATCGCGTAGGCTGCCCGAGACGCGGCTGCCGTGTAGGAGACCTCCCTGAGGCCCAGAACCTCGGAGTAGAACTTCCGTGCGCGCTGAATGTCTTGAATATGGACCGTCACCGCTTCCATGCCCTCAATCACGTCGGACATTTCTCGCTCCTCCGACCCGAGTCGACTGCAGTTTATAGCGCTCGACCACGCGCGATAGTGCTCGACAGATCGATTTTGACGGTTGCCCCTTGCGGTTGCCGAATTTACTGTCCGTCACAGACATCTTCGATATCGGTGCAATGCGTATTCCACCCACCCCTCGGGCTTTTGACGAGCGAAGCTAGTCGGGGAACATGTCCGCCGCAGCGCCCTGGTCCGCTACCCCGCAGCCCCCACTGATGAACGACCCGAACGAGTTGCTCAACAGGATCCGTCGGATCGACCAGACCACTTCGCAGACCTTCCATTGGGTCCGGATCGGAGTCGTCATCCTGATTGTCCTGGCCATCCTCATCATCCTCATCGGCTGAAGCTGGGCAAGAACCGAATCGTCTGATCGTCCCATCCTCTCGACTGAGTGCGTTGCTCAGCAAGCACACACGGGAGTGAGCTTCGAATAAACCGGGCCTCAAGGCGAACTGGACCTGTTTGCTTCGGCCCGCGAATCAAGGTGCGCCCTCCCGAGGATCAGACTTGCGATCAGGGAACACAGCCCGAAAATCCCAATCAGCACAGGGATTTGAGGGCCCGAGCTGTTCGAAATCGTGAGTTGCTGAGATCCGAAGACGGCGACCAACAACGAAACGACACCAATCACAAAACTCCAGGGTTCCAGCGTTAGCCACTTCATGGTCTGGATTCCTCACTTGGGGACTTCGAGCTGAGAGGGCCAAGTTACGATTAATCTTCTGGGCCAGGTTCGAGAGCATCCCCTATCTCCCTCGGACGAGCCATTTCCCCCCCAAGAAGGGCCGAGCCCCAGCCTACCTGGCGCACGGGTTTCTCCTCGGCGAAGAGCGCGCTACTCGAAACGCCTAATGCCTTGCACCCACGCGATTCCTTTTGCTTATTCAACAACCCGGAATGCGTGGCGCCTTGAGTCACATCCCGCCAAAGGTTATGCGGGTGAGCTCAACCTCGGATCCCTAAGGGAAGTCCTGTCGCCGTACAGGCAGGCGTTCAGCTTAGTCAGAAAGGTGAAAGTCTCCCGAGAGGTGGTTCACACCCACCATGCTGGAATCTCCAATCCTCTTGCAACCGGGGTTGACGCAGGTTGTCCGGCCCTCGCCACCCCGAGTAAAGTGGTTGCGCCGGCGAGCGAAGGCGTAAGTAGCTGAAAAAAGACTATTAAAATCCGAAATGGCTCTCTCCGCCCGCAAGGCCGTCGGGCGAGGTCCCGGACTCGCTCTTGAATCGGGCGTTCCGGGACTCCGTAGTTCTGGTCGCCGAGGGGAGGGATGAACGCACGCCCCCTGTCGCCGCGAAACCGTACGATAGGGCTCGTCACACTCGTATCGATTATCATGGTGGGCGCCGCCATGCTCGCCTCCGCCGGGGCGGGGCTGGCTTCTCCGTCTTCCTCCGGAGGTGCGAACGGATCCTCGACGGGGATGACCTTACCGGCGAGTTCGACCGTGAGTCCCGCGGGCCGGACCTCCACTGTCTCGGTCAATGATTTCAATTTCTCTATCGGTTCCTCCCCCCCTCCAACTCCAATCCCCGCCGCTCCGAGTTCTTCTCGATCGGCGACAGCCGCGCAGTCCCCGAGCGACCCGCCCATTACGCTCACACCGACGCAGGGACCGAGCGGCACATCGGTCTTGGTAGCGGGGTCCGGGTTCGTGCACAGCGAGATAATCACGACAACCATCGGAGCGGGTGCGACGATCGGCACCTGCGGCGCGACGGTGGGGGGAGGACCCGGGGACTTCAGCTGCACCGTGACGATCTCCGGGACGGCGTCAGGGACGCCGTACACGGTGACGGCGACGGGGTCGGCCTTTGGCCACGACACAGGGACGGCACCGTTCACTATCACGACACCGACGATCACAGTGAGTCCGGCGCAGGGCCCGGTGGGAGCGACGTACACGGTGACGGGGTCCGGGTTCAGCGTGATGTCAGTAGCAAACGTCGTGTTCAATTCGGTGCGCCAGACGCCTAGCGCGTGTTCGGACGGGACGCTTTCTGGGACTGTAATCACGACGGACGCGACGGGAGGTTTCGCCTGCACGTTTACAGTACCGAACGAGGGCGCGGCAGCCTACGATGTGGTGGGAGAGGACTGGCTGACGAACACTCCGACCAGCGCGCAGACATTCACCGTGACGGCGTCTGCAATCACCGTGAACCCGACCCAGGGCCCGGTGGGCGCGACGGTCACGATTTCGGGGACGGGGTTCTCGGTGTCGACTGCCCTCGTATCACTCGTATTCGATTCTGTCTCGATCACCAGTTGCACGAGCGGCTCCTTGACCACGGGCGCGACCGGGGCGTTCAGCTGTACGTTCAAAGTGCCGAGCGGAACCTCGGGCACGACGGTCACGGCAACGGACGTGAGCGGCCAGGTCGCGACCGGGGCCTTCACGGTCACGTCGCCTGCGATCACGGTGAACCCGACCCAAGGGCCTTTGGGGGCAACGATAACCGTTTCAGGTACGGGCTTCTCGGTGACACGCGCGGTGGGGCTGGTCTTCGACGGAGTGACGGTCGCGAGTTGTACGATTGGCTCCTTGACGACGAGCGCGGCTGGAGCGTTCACGTGTACATTCAAGGTTCCGAGCGGGACGTCCGGGACTGCGGTCACGGCGACGGACGTCGGCGGCCGGACGGCCATAGGGACGTTCACGGTCACCTTGCCCGCGATCATAGTGGATCAAATGCAAGGCCCCGTGGGGGCGACGGTGGCGGTGTCGGGGACGGGTTTCTCGGTGACACGAACGGTGGGGCTGGTCTTCGACGGAGTGACAATCGCGAGCTGTGATAGCGGCTCCCTGACGACCGGCGGAGCCGGCGCCTTCAGCTGCACGTTTGCAGTCCCGAGCGGGACGTCCGGGACAACGGTTACGGTGACGGACGTGGGGGGTGAGGCCGCGACAGGGACGTTCACGGTGACCATACCGACGTTGGCACTCACTCCGACGCAGGGGCTGAGCGGAGTGACGGTGGCGGCGTCAGGGAGTGGGTTCACACCCGACGTGACAATCACGTTCACGATCACCACGGGGGGAACTATCGGGTCGGCGAGCTCGTGTTCCGCGACCGGAACAGGGGCGTACAGCGGCTGCTCGTTCACGATAAGCGGATCAGCGGTGACGTACACGGTGACGGCGACGGGGTCGGACGGCAGCCTCGACAAAGCGACGGCATCGTTCACGGTCACGACGCCAGTGGTCACGCTCACTCCGACGCAGGGACCGAGCGGCGTGTCGGTCGGGGTATCAGGGACCGGGTTCACTCACGGCGCGACGGTCACGACGACGATCGGAGCCGGTGCGACGATCGGAGCGTGCCGCGCGACGGTGTCGGGAACCGGGACGTTCAGCTGCGCCGTAACGATCTCCGGGACGGCTTCAGCGACGCCCTACACGGTGACGGCGACGGGGTCGGACGGAGGTAACGACCGAGCGACGGCATACTTCACGATCACTACGCCTGCGATCACGCTCGCTCCGACGCAGGGACCGAGCGGCGTGTCGGTCGGGGTATCAGGGACGGGGTTCACTCACGGCGCGACGATCACCACGACGATCGGAGCCGGTGCGACGATCGGCACCTGCGGCGCGACGGTGTCGGGAACCGGGACGTTCAGTTGCACCGTGACAATCTCCGGGACGGCGTCCGGGACGTCGTACACCGTGACGGCAGCAGGATCGGACGGAGGCAACGACAGAGCGACGACGTCGTTCACCATCACGACACCGGTGATCACGCTCACTCCGACACAGGGCCCGACTGGTATCATCGTAACGGTCAGCGGCACCGGGTTCACGCCCAGCACAACCATCAACACGCTCACGTTCAACGGAACGATTCCCTTCCAGACATGCACCGATCAGGCCACTTCTGGGACTGGCACCTTTTCCTGTACGTTCACCGTCCCAACCGACGCGGCTAGCAGCGTTCCGTACAGCGTCGTTGTGGCTGGGAATGACGGAGGGTCCGACACGTCTACCGCGAGCTTCACCATGACCACGCCGGAGATTATGGTGACGCCGGGGCGGGGCCCCGTGGGCGCCATGGTGACCGTGTCGGGGACGGGCTTCTCGGTGTCGACGGCCCTGACGTCACTGGAGTTCGATTCCACAAAAATCTCGAGCTGCACCGGCGGCGGCTCCTTGACGACGAACGATTCGGGAACGTTCAGTTGCACAATCACCGTGCTGCGCGGAGCGGCAGGTACGACGGTCACGGCGACGGACGTGGGCGGGCAGACGGCGACAGGGGTGTTTATGGTCACGACGCCCGCGATCACGATGAGCCCGACGCAGGGTCCCGTGGGCACGACGGTGACGGTGTCAGGGACGGACTTCTCGGTGACGAGCACGGTGGGGTTGGTCTTCGACGGAGTGAAAATCACGAGCTGCACGAGCGGCTCCTTGACAACGAGTGGAACGGGGACGTTCACGTGTACGTTCAAGGTGCCGACCGGGACGTCCGGGACGACGGTCACGGCGACGGACGTAGGCGGCCAAACGGCGACCGGGACGCTTACGGTGACGACGTCATCGAGCTTCCCCTGGATCTGGGTCTATGTCGCCATCGTGCTCGTTGCAATCGTCGCGGTCGCGCTCGCGGTCCTATTCACGCGACGCCGGCGACGCGAGCCAGCTGCGGTCGTAACTCCGATCGCGCCCTGGGACGAGGGACCATACCCCCCAACGGGCGGCGGTCCTGCCGCGGCCGCGCCTCCGCCCGCCGAAACGCCGGAGCAGGTCGGCCAAGCGCCATCAGCCGGCACCCCGGCGAAGACCGGCGGAGCGGCAGCCGCAATCACTGTGCCCGTCTTGGCCAAGGCGAAGTCTGACACGGATGTCTTCACGACCGAGGTCCACAAGCTTAGCGACGAGATCGTGAAGAAGCCGCGGAAGAATGGAACGAGCAGCCAGGGCGGAGAGTCGGTGGAGGAAGGCGACAGGTCCTCGTAACGACCCCTCTAGGGTCGACCGATTGGAGTCGGTGCAGTTGCCGACATCCCCTCAGATTAGGCCACTTTGAGGTCTCGTTTGCTCTCACGACATGCCGCCAGGGCTGAACAAGCACAGTAGTCGAATCAATCAGCCCCTCTCTCTTCGCCCAAACGATGGGTGCAACATGCCTTGCACTTATCTTGAGATTCCGCGCCGCAATCGCCTCCCAGTCCCACGACTTCAGAAGGGCTGTTCGGGGAGACTCTGCCTTCCTCCGGGGCCACTATGGGGTCAACGATGAACCGGCGGCCCATGGAAGCTTGGGACACGTTTTGCCACTCGCGCGGTTGAGGCGCTTCGTAGAGTCACCACAGAGTTAATCCATCGAGACCGCTGAGGAACGGGTTGGAGCACCCGGAGGACCGTTGTGTCGGAAGTCGGATACAGTTTGAGGCGCAGGGGCGTGCTCACCGTGGTCGCGTGCCTCTTGGTCGTGGCGTCAGGCCTAACGATCGCGCTCACTGGTCCGTCCGGCCACCCCAGCTTCTCGCCGACCGCCACCGGAACAGCCTGGAGCCTTGGGGAGGATGCGCAGCACAGATCTCCCTTAGTCCAGGGGTCGGACCCCGGCCGGATCCCGACGATATCATCTGGATACGGTCCCAGTGGCCACCTTTCTATTCCGGAATCCCCGGCCCCGCCCCAGGTGAACGACACGCTGGTCTTGCTCAACAATACCCTCGTGCCCGGGAATTTCCTAGCTGGGGACGGGAACGGACCCGCGGCGGTCGCGTATGATAGCGGCAGAGGCGAGATCTTCGTGGCCGACGAGTACACCAACGAACTGAGCGTTATCTCAGACGCAACGAACGTCGTTGTCGCTTCCGTTGCCGTGGGGAACTTTCCGGTCGGGCTCGCGTACGATAGTGGAAAGGGCGAGATCTTTGTCGCTGATGAAGACTCTGATAATGTGAGCGTTGTCTCCGACGTTACGAACACCGTGGTGGCGACGATCCCCGTCCTCGACAACCCCTATGGGGTCGCGTACGACCCCACGAACAGCACGGTTTTCGTCACAGACGAGGGCTCGAGTGCGATAAGCGTGATCAACGATACGACGGACAAGGTGGTGAAGACCATTACTGTGGGATTGAATCCCTCCGGAATTGTCTACGATCCACTCGAGTTCTTGATTTTCGAAGCGAACGAGGGCTCGAACACTGTCAGCGTCATCGGGGCCAACTCGGAGACTCTGCTTCACACTACCCCCGTAGGAGGCCAGCCCGAGGGCGTTGCGTTCACGAACCAGAGCGGGGGGGGTGACGTATTCGTTACGAATTCTCAGACGAACAATGTGAGTGTCATCGACGGCACGAGCTTTGCGGTGATGGCGAATCTGAATGTCGGAGAAGCCCCCCTTGCGGTGACCTTTGACTACCTTGCCTTGGCGGTGTTCGTCGCGAACTTCAACTCGGACAACGTGAGCATTCTCAGCGTGGAGAGCGACGTGGTCACGGGCGCCATTGCGGTGGGCGACCAGCCTCTCGGGATAGCGAGCGACACGGGCGCATCGGAAGTCTTTGTTGCGAACATCGACTCGACCGATGTGAGCGTAATCTCCACCTCATCGTTCACGGTGGTCGCGACGGTCCCCGTGGGATCCACCCCCGAGGGAATCGCCTGGGATCCGGCCGTGGGGGACTACTATGTGGCGGATGATTCCACGAACGACGTGAACGTGATCTCGGCCACCACGGAAAAGATCGTGGGGACGATCGCCGTCGGCACCAGCCCCGCCGAAGTCGCCTATGACAGCCTCAAGGGCGAACTCTTCGTCACCAATTTTGCTAGCAACACCGTGTCCGTGATCTCGGACGTCACGAACACAGTGGTAGCGAACATCTCCGTCGGCGATGGTCCGGGAGGCATCGCCTACGACAACAGAACCGGGGAGTTCTTTGTCGCGAACGAGTTCTCGGGCAACGTGAGCGTGATCTCCGATTCTACCCGAGAAGTCGTGGGAACAGTGGGGGTCGGAAGCATACCGTTCGGCGTCGCCTACGACAGTGCGAAGGACGATGTGTATGTCGCGAACTCCCATTCGGAGAATCTCAGCGTGATCACCGACATCAATGACACGGTCGTGGCGACGATCTCCCTCGGAACGGACCCCGGATTGCTCGCGTACGACAGCGCTCAGGGGACGCTGTACATCTCCGCGCCCAATCTCGCCAATGTGATCGTTCTCTCGGTTGCGACCAATGCGGTGGCGACGATCATTCCTGTCGGCTCGAGCCCGGAGTCCGTACTCTACGAGGCCGCCGTGGGGAAGGTGTTCGTCCTGAACTTCAACTCGAACAACACGAGCGTGATCTCGGACGTGACAAACACCGTGGTCGCCACCCTAGCCCTCGGGGGCGCTCCGGCGTTTGCGGCATACGACGAGGCCCGGGGCACCACGCTGGTCAGCAACTCTGGCCAAGGTACTCTCTCGATCATCTATCAACCCCTCCCCCCGCCTACCTTCGGGGTGACGTTCGCGGAGTCCGGGCTACCTCCGACAAAGCCATGGTCGGTGACGCTGAGCGGAGCGTTGCACACCTCGAACACAAGTACGATCGTTGTCGATGAGACGGCCGGTACGTACCCGTTCGTCGTAGGTTCGATCTCGGGGTTCGCGGCGAACTTGACCTCGGGAAACGTCACCGTGACCAACGGCCCGAAGAGCGTAGACATAGCGTTCACGGCCAGGGCCGGCACGTTTGTCGTCCTTTTCGACGAAATCGGTTTGCCCCGCTCCGCGACATGGAACGTCACTCTGAACGGAATCCAGAACCGCTCAGCCACGGATTCGATCGGTTTTATCGAACCGCCCGGCCGCTACGCGTTCGCAGTGGGTCGGTTTGCGGGATACATCGCGAACGTCACGACGGGCAACGTCACGGTCACCGCTTCCGCCGTCACCGTTGATATCGGGTTCACCGCCGCTCACGCGGCCTTCGCCGTCACGTTCCACGAGACCGGTCTCCCATCATCGACGGTTTGGAGCGTTACATTCAACGGCGCGCTGAACTTTTCCGCCACCCCGTCGATTATCTTCCTCGACCCGAACGGGACGTGGCTATTCTTCGTGGGAGCCGTCACCGGGTACTCCGCGAGTGTCACGAGAGGAAACGTGTCCGTCGAGGGGGGCCCCGCCACCCGAGACATTGCGTTTTCGGCGGTTCCGGGCCCCGGTCAGTACTCCGTGAGCTTCGACGAATCCGGTCTACCTTCCGGAACAGCGTGGGGCGTGACCCTGAACGGAAGCCCGCTGACCTCCTCCTCGACCGCGATCAACTTCACGGAGGCTAATGGCAGCCTCTCTTTCGAGGTCGGGTCCGTCGTGGGATACACGGCGAGCCCGAGCACGGGGTCGGTGGACGTGAAAGGTTCCGCGGTGTCCCGGTCGATTACCTTCACGAGCACCCAGACGCCGCCCAAGAACAACGCAACTACCCCGCAGGAGTTCCCGGGTCTCCCGCCCATTGAGGGTTACGCTCTGCTTGGCGGCATTGTGCTGCTTGTGCTGCTGGGCGTGGTGGCTGCGATTGGGCTGCGCCGCCGTAGAAAGCCCTCCCCCGATGTCATTGCGTCAGCTCCCCCGCCCGGCACGGGCGGCGCACCCCCGCCGCCCTAGCGTGTCGACGTGGGTTTAACTCGCCACGCTCGTTGGTGGGTGGGTCCCGACAGTGGGTGCAATGAGACTTGCACCCAACCGTCGCGTCCCCCTGAGGGGAGGAGGTTCGGAACCAGCGGGCCTACTTCGGAGCCTGAACGGGTCTGCCGTACGTCGACATGAGTTGAACAAATCTCGAGTCCCTCCTAGCCCCGGCAAACAGTGGGGACATGCGGATCCGAGCGGCCTGCATCGTGTGCGATTTTGCTGTAGAAAACATGACCTCAAAGAACCGGTCGAGGTCGCCAAGCGCATAGTAGATGAATCCCACCGACGACTGGCGCGCGTACCCCTCGCGCGAGGTCTCCTGCAGCTTCTCGATCATCTTCATCGCCATAGGGCGGTCTCCCGTCACGGCCGAGAGCCACCCCCGACAGAGGAGGGCGAGGTCGCTGGACGGAGCGATGCGTTCCAATTCCTTCACCGCACGATCCGCCTGCTCGAAGTCTTCCTTGAGCATGTAGTAATCCGCCAACCCACGGTACGAATCGATCGGGGCTCGCTCCGCCGTCTTTTTCCAGTGGTCCACAGCCTCTTCGAACCGGCCCGAGAAGAAGTAGGAATTCCCCAAGGATCGGATTGACGGGGGTGAAAGAGGATCCAGCCGATATGCCGCCTCGTTCTCCGCGGCGTACGCCTCCGCGATACCCAGAGATCCCGCCAGAGCTGCCAAGATGGTATGCGCCTGCGCCAAGTTGGGGTTCAACTCGAGCGCCCTTCGCACTTCGCGGTCAAGGACGTCGGCCGTCTCGTCGGCCATGAATGCGATCTCAGCTCGCAGGCCGTGAGCTTCGGCGAGGCCCGGGTCGATCGCGATCGCCTTCTCGGCCGCCGACCGACCGAGATTGCAAGAGTCGAGCCACGACACGAAATCCCCCGTTCCGAGCCCTATGTACGCGCGCGCCATGCCCGCATACGCTCGAGCGTACGTGGGGTCGGTCTGGAGCGCCTTCTTGAAGAACTCGAGGGAACGACGCAGCGAATCCTCGTCGGTTTCCCACATTAGGGCCTGGCCCTGGAGATACAGAAGGTATGCCTCCGCTTCCCTCGGTTTCTCGAGCTCGGGGATCGGTGCCTTCTCTCTCTTTAGCCCTCCCGGGAGGGCGGTGGCAACCTTCGTCGCGATGTCGCTTTGCACGGCGAAGATGTCGTCGAGATCGTCGTCGTACTTCGCCGTCCAGAGATGCTCCTCGGTAGCCACGTCGATGACCTGGACGGTCACGCGGATTCGGTTGGCCGCCCTGCGGACACTCCCTTCCACGACCGTACCAACCCCCAACTCCTTCCCGATCGTGGCGACGGACTTCTCGGTCTTCTTGTAGCCGATGACCGAGGTTCGAGCGATCACCTTCAAGCCCGGTACGAGCGAGAGATTCGCGATGAGCTCCTCGGTAAGCCCATCGGCGAAATACTCGTCAGAAGGGTCAGGGCTGATGTTGGCGAAGGGGAGAACCGCGAGACGGTTCTTGTCGGCGGAACGCGACTCATCTGCCACCTGTCCGCCGCCGTTGTTCATCCAGGGAAGCAGCACCCGATAGACATCCATTGGGAGTTCTATCCCCTTCATCGCCCGTGGCTGAAGCTTTTCGAACTTCTCGGCGACCTTGGTCCGGACCTGATCGTAGACGGCGCTGGAAACGCAGACTCCGCCCGGCTCGGCAAGGGGTTCGATTCGAGCCGCGATGTTCACTGCGTCTCCGAGGATGTCGTCCCCGTTTTGGACTATATCCCCCAGATGGACTCCGATTCGGATCCGAATCGGAGTCTGAGCAACCTCAGAATTCCGCTCGTGAATCCGGCGCTGGATGTTCACCGCGCATTGAACGGCCTTGAGCGCGCTGTCGAACTCCACGAGGAAGCCGTCCCCGGTCGACTTGATTTCTCGACCCTGGTGGAGCGCGAGCAGCTGCCGAAGTAGTTCCGCCTGCTGGCGGAGCAGCTCGAGGGTGCGACCTTCGTTGGCCTGGGTGGACGCCGTGAACCCAACGGTGTCGGTGAACATGACGGCGGCGAGGCGGCGACCCGGTTCCACGGACGGCGGAACCACCCGGCCCTTTAAGTGTGCGTGCGCGGGCCGGGAACGGTTTTGCTACGATCTCGGGGCACCGGCACGGTTGCGACACCGCTGCGAGTTGTCCATCGAATGCCGGTGGGTGCAATAGGACTTGCACGCACCCGCTTCTTCACCACTGGCCGAAAAGCGTCCGCATTCGACGATGCACCCACCTTCGCAAGTATGTGACTCGCTCCGTGCAATGAAGGTTGTAAGTCACCCACGCCATCGCAAATCACGCTGGCCCCGATTTGGACCGTGCGCACTCCCATTGGAGGTAGGGCTTGAAGTCCGGTGCACCGGGTACGAGGAGGCTAAAAACCGCAGAGGTCCGATTCGGCGGGAGGAATTGATACTCGAGGGCTTGTCGTGGCCCGGGTATCGCGGCGTCCGTGACCAGCCGGACACCGTCTCCCCCCACGGCGACCTGGACATGTCGGTAGAAGTGCACGTGCCCTTCGTTATCCCAAAAGACGCCCTGGAGTCTCGACTCGCTGTCGACGTATATGACGAGCAGATCCTCGTGACGGAAGGCGGGCCGTTGGGGTGTCTGGGGGAACTCGCACCAAGAACGTCGAGTGAGTAATGTCCCCCCGACCTCCGAGAGCCAGGACTCCTCGCCACCGGTTGCAACGCCGGGGCTCCCGGTTCGGTTTGTGACGTTCCAGTTCCCCACCAGATACTCAAGCGGCGCGAGCGGAAAGTCGACTTCGGTCACAGGGCGATAATTGGAGGTCCCTGATTAATCCCTATCCTCTCATAGCAGGATTCGGGTCCCGATTCCACTTGTCTAAAACATAGGTCGGCAGAATCGTTGTCTGCTAGGAGTACTTCGGCAAGCCCTACAAATTCGGCAACTCTCAGTCCTAAACTCCGGACAGAGAATGTGCAACGCACCTCTCACGTTTTTGATGAAACGTAGGGTAAAATAGTAGGTCCTTCCCTACCTTCTGGTAGGTGGTTCCGGGCAATATGGCGACCGAGATTGGCACGGTTAGCACGAAGGGTCAGGTCACCATTCCAAGGGACATCCGGAGGGCCCTCCGGATCCGTCCCGGCGACAAGATCCTCTTCGATCTTGAGGGCGGGAATCGCGCCCTTGTTCGGAAGGCCGAACCCGAGCGCATGAGCGAAATCCTAGACCGACTTGGACCAACCAAGGTGAACGGGTTAGAGGCTCAGCGGAGGCTTAGGCGTGAGTGGACCCGTCGCAATCGTTGACACTAACATTTTCATCTCGGCGCGCAACCGCCACGAGCGCGGGTTTGCTGCTTGCCGCAAGGTCCTCGACCAGATCGATCGGGGAGATCTCACTGCGATTGTCTCGACCGTGACGATCGCGGAGATTCGTTCAGGAATGTCCCGGGAAGAAATTCCGACGGCTTGGAAAGCCATGCTTTCCCATCTGCTGACCTCGCCAAATTACCGCGTCGAATCAGTGGATGCGGACATCGCCGAGTCTGCTGGAGAACTTCGCGCCACCAAGCAATTGGCCCTGCCCGACGCATTGGTCGTCGCGACCGGACAATTGCGAGGCGCTTCGTATCTAGTTACGCAAGATAGGGCACTTGGACGACGTCAGGACAGCCTGGCGATCAAGCTCCCTGAAAACGTGGGTTAACTCCCTCCTTGAGGGAGCACTCTGGCTAGGCCCACCGAATTGTAGGTGCAACACACCGTGCACCTACCGCCCGGGCATTGGGGTTCCCGCTTCGTCACCACGGGGTATTTACTGAAGTTCTGGTTGGGCTCCGGATGATGTTGCCGTTACAATCACGGTGGGCACGCTTCGGACCCCCGGACCGGGCCTGGTTCAGCCACATTCCTGCCGGAGGGTTCTGCGTCTCGGCGTTCCTGATCGTTCGAAACCGCCGCGGGGACGTTCTTCTCGGGCAACCGAAACTTCACAAGGATTGGCCCGAAAAAGGGTGCCTGCCGTCCTGGAGAGTCAAAGGCGTCCAGAAGGAGGATGGCTGGATTCTGCCCGCCAGTCACTTCCTCATGGACGAGTCTCCTGCGCACGCGGCAGCTCGAATCATGCGCGACTGGGCGGGGCTTGGGGCGGGCGAACCTCGGCTACTCGGCGTTGACTCGGAAATCATGCCCACGGGAGCGAGGGCCGGTTCCGGCCGGCATCGGCACCGCGCCAACCATTGGGCGCTTTGCTTCGTTTACGAGCTCAGGACGACCCGCCTGCCCAGAGCTCCCCGAGCTTGGGCAAAGCTCCGATTCGTACCCGTCCATGAACTCGGATCGATCCATATCGGACGGAACCACGGCGACCTACTCTTCCCGTACCTAAAGCGGCGAATTCCGAAGTGAAGTGCCTTCCGGACCTGGCCCGCTGGGAGCGTAAGCAATCAGGAGGGATCGATTGACGTTGCACAAGATATGGTGCGAGCCGAGCGCCAAGTGATTAAACGCACTATACACCCTGAACGCCCACCGATTTCTGCGATGCCAAGCTCTAAGTGACAGGTCCCTGTCCGCGCTAAGTCGGGACATCCTATGTCGTCAATTACACATCCGAACGAGACCTTGATCCGGAACGCGTTTGCAGCATTCATGCGGGGTGAGGCGGGGGCCGCCCGTCCAGCGTTCGCCCCCGAAGTCGTCTGGCATGTGCCAGGCCGTGGGCCGCTATCCGGCGATTTCCATGGATTCGACGAAATCGCGCGTTGGGGCGGTCAGCTCTACGAGAGGAGCGGCGGTACATTCCGAGAAGAGCTCCACGAGGTCCTGGCGAACGATTCCACCGTATTTCAATGGGTTACTTACAAAGCGACTCGGGAAGGACGCACAATCGAGGACCAGAGCGTGAACGTATTCAGAATCCTCAACGGAAAGGTGGTCGAGTGCTGGGTGTTCTTTGGTAGAGTGTACGACTTTGACGCCTTCTGGTCTTGAAGCTTCAGCGAGATGCAGGCGCAATTGCCCTGGCATCTTCACTTAGATTGCTTTCATTGTGGGATTCCCAAAGTTCTTCCTAACCCCGGAGTTCGGGGTAGTATGGGAACCGAAGAGAACAAGGTCGTTGTGCGGCGCCAGTTTGAATACCTTAACGAGGGGAACACAGCCGGCGCGGCCTCTTTGTGGGCCCTAGG
>JBEKEY010000048.1:0-15136 GCA_050013595.1 Thermoplasmata archaeon
CATGCGCCCGGGGCTCGGCGGCGCACCGCCCATAGCGGCGGTCCCTCGCTCCCGAAGGAGGAGGTTCTCGTCGTCGGCGATTCGGCGCCGAAGGTCCTCGTCGGTGAGGGCCCGCAGTTCCTTCATTCGCTGGAGCGTCATGGGAGGTCCGGCGCCTCCACCTCAGGGCCGAGCGGCACGGCGACGACTTCCTCCACGGGCGGGAGCTCGATCGGGATCGGCTTCGGCCGGTCCGCGACGCCCTTCACGACGATCTCGTCGGGGAGCTTCGCGGTCGGGCGCATGATCCAGACGTTGACGCCGATCGCGCCGGGTTTCAGACGGGCTTGGTAGAACCCCTTGTCGATCCAGAGATGAACGGCCTCACCGCAGTACTTGATGGTGCCGGCTTTGAACCGCTCCGTGCGGTGGCGCTCGCCGGTGAGCTTCCCCGAAAGGATCACCTGGCAGCCGCGAGCACCGGCCTCCATGATCCGGCGGACGGTCGAGTGGCCGGCGCGACGGAAGTGCCAGCCGCGCTCGAGCGTGGAGGCGAGCTTCTCGCTCATCAACTGGGCGTTGAGACTCGGCGCCCGCTCCTCCTGGACCTCGATCTGAGGGTTGTCGAGCTGGAAGCGGGCGTGGATGTCCTCGGTGAGCCGCTTGATGAGCTCGCCGCGGTGGCCGATGAGGATCCCCGGACGTTCGCAGATCAGCGTGACGCGCGTGCCCATCGGAGTACGCGTGATCTCGAGACCCCCGAATCCGGCACGGGCGCTCTCTTTGACGAGGTAGTCCTTGAGCAGGACGCGCCGCATCTGTTCCTGGATCACCTTGCGCTCGGCGGTCATTCCTTCTCCTTACGCTCGGCGAGAACGATCTCGATGTGGGTCGTCTGCTCGTTCCAGGCGGTGGCCCGGCCGTGCGCGCGCGGCATATTCGCCTTGCGGATGCGACCGCGGCTGCTGGCGGCGACCTTCACGAACAAGGTGTCCGCCTCGAGACCCTCGTACTCCGCGTTCTCGCGTGCATTCTCGAGGACCGCGAGAACGTTCTTCGCGACCTTCTTTGCGTAACGCCCCGGGCCGGTGCCGGTGTGGTGGGCCGTCTCCTGGTTGTAGCGACGGAACGGAATGGCATGCTTGAGCGCGATGGCATCCTCGAGGATCGTCTTCGCGCGCTCGACCGGGAGCCCGCGGATCGCGTTGAGGACCTCGTAGGTCTTCTTCGGGGAGATGGGGAGCTCGACCCCGCGAGCGCGGGCGACGCTGACTCCCGACTCCGCGCGGTAGGTGTAGCCCCTCATCGTTCGACCTACCTCCTCACTTCAGCGGCATGAACTTCGACGAACGCGTCGCACCCACGCCCGGTCCCGAGTGCTTCTCGAACCGGCGGGTGAGGGCGAACTCTCCGAAGTAGTGACCGATCATCTCGGGACGGACTTCGATCTCCTTGAACTCCTTGCCGTTGTGGATCGCGACATGACGACCCACATGCTCGGGGAGCACGAGGGCGTCCCGACAGTGCGTTCGAACGACCTTTCCGGGGGCCGAGGAACGCATGGCTTCGAAGAACAGCGTGGTCTCGGAATTGAACCCGCGGCGGATCGAACGACGGGCGCGGGCAGTGAGGACCTTGGTGAGATCCTGGAGGTTCATGGCCTGGAGCTCGGGGAGGGTTCTCCCGCGGAGCGTGAACTCCCGCTTGCGGCGGGCTTCGACCTTCTTCGTCCGTCGGGCTTTCGGCATGCTTACCTACCCTTCCCTTCCCGCAGCTGGCGCTTCTTGCGGGAAGAACGCGAGAACCGGCCGACCTTGGCGCCGGGCCAGGTCCCGCTCGAGACCGTGCTCGGGCGGCCCACGTGCTGGTGCGCCCCGCCGCCGAACGGGTGATTGACGGGGTTCATGGCCACGCCTCGGACCTTGAACGGTTGACGCGCGAGCGTTCGCGTCGCCCAGAACTTCTTTCCGGCCTTGATGATCGGCCTCTCCTTGCGGCCGCCCCCGCCGACCGCACCGACCTGGGCGCGGCAGGTGGCGAGCAGGAGCTTGAAGGCGCCCGATGGGAGCTGGACGGTGACATCGGACCCAGAGTGGGCGACCACGAGCGCACTCGTGCCCGCGGTGCGGACGAGCCGGCCGCCATCGAACGGTTTGATCTCGAGGTTCGAGACCAACGTTCCGTCCGGGATCTTCGCGAGCGGGAGGATGGACCCACGGTCGAGCTTTCCTTCCTGGAAAGCGACCGTGTCGCCCGTGGCGAGGCCCGCCGTGGCGAGGATCCGGACCGTCGAACCTTCCGGGGCGAGGACCTCGGCGACGGGAGCCGAGCGCCCCGGGGCCGGGAGGATCGCCATGACCGTTCCTTCCCCGATGATGCTGGGCGCGGGATGGTAGATGGCGCCGTGGTGGCGGTGGCTTGGGGAGCGATACCGGCCCGTGCCGCTACCGCGTCGGCGGGAGATGATACGCTTTCCCATTAGAACACTCCCGCTCGTCCGCCGATATCCTCGGAGGAGAAGTCCTTGGTGAACCGGACCGTGGCGATCTTACCGGTTCGAACGATCTTGACAGTGATCTTCGCGACCTTGCACTGGTAGGTCTCTTCGACGGCGCGGCGGATCTGCGCGCGGTTCGCGCGCCGGTCGACGACGAACTCGAGCTTGTTCTGCCGCTCCATCTCGTCCATCGACTTCTCCGTGACGTAGACGTGCATGATGATGCGGTGCTGAAGCGCCATTACGGGGCGACCTCCCCGAGACGCTCGCGGAGCAACTCGACCGCCGCACGGGAGAACATCGTCAGTCGCCCGGCGTCGCCGCCCGGAGCGAGGTCTTCGGTCGCGAGTCGCCGCGCGGGAACGACCTCGACCCCGGCCAGGTTCCGGAATCCGAGCGCCTTGCCCGGCCCGCTCGTGACCACGAGAAGGCTCCGAGGGGTGCGGCGAACGCGGCCCCGACGTCGGGCTCGACCCGAGGCGCGCATATGCGTGCCGGCCCGGGCCCGCTCGACATCGTCCCAGAGCTTCAAGCGCTCGAGGAGGAGGCGCGCATCGTGCGTGTGTTGGATCTCCTCGACCGGGTCGTCCATGACGACCGGTAGGTGGAGCGAATGCGGGAGGGTGTGGCCCCGGCCTTCGGCGAGCTTGGTTTCCCTCGTCGCGGCGAGCGCCGAGGCAAAGGCGAGCAGGCGCTCCTTCCGGTTGATCTTCTTCTGCCAGATTCTCGCGACCTTGGGAGGATGCGCCGGGCGGCCGCCGACGGTGTTCGGCGACTGCGCGCCGCGCATGGAATCCATCAACCTCGGCGTCCGCGCGACGCCCTTGCCCTTTCCCGACCATTGCACCGAGTGGCGAGCGCCCGCGGTCGGGCTCGTCCCGAACGGCTGGCGGCGGTGCGACTGCGCCGCCACGACCGCCCGTGCGATCAGGTCGGGCCGAACGGGGGAGGAGAACGCGAGAGGGAGCGCCACGACGGCGCCCGGCTTTCCATCGAGTCCGAACGCGTGCACACGGTGATGGGGCGAGGCCCGTTCGGAAACCGCGGGCTTGTCGCCCGTCACCGCGTCGGGCGTCATGCTCCCTGCTTCGAACGCGTGCTGAAGTAGCGCAGGTCGACCTTCTCGACCGAGGAGACCTGGCTTCGCATCGGCGCGCGGAAGCGAAGGAGCCGCTTCGCGGGGCCCGGGAGCGAGCCGTGGAGGACGATGCAGGCGCTCTGGACCTCGCCGTAGTGCGGGAAACCGCCGGCCGGCGTGATGGGGTCCGCGCGCGGGTCGCGGACGATCTTGAGGACCCGCATGTTGAACTGTGTGCGGCGGTGGTAGCCTTGCTGCCCCGCCTGGGGAATCCGGTAGGTCACGAAGCTCGGGTTGTGCGGCCCGAGGGTTCCGATCATCCGCCGGTGCTTCGAGTTCTTGCGGGGCTGCAGCTTCACGCCCCAGCGCTGGATGTGGCCCTGGAAACCGAATCCCTTCGTGACCCCGATCACGTCGAGGAACTCCCCTTCCTTGGTCAGCCGCTCGGCCGGGACCTCTTGGCCGAGATGCTCGAGCGCGAACGCCCGCCGTTCATCGAACTTCTCCCCCGAGACACGGACCTCGAAGAGGTTGGGGGTTTTCGATCCCGTGCCGGTGATGAGCTGCGGTTGCGTGTGAACGATGAGACGGACCTCGTCACCGGCGGTCTTCCCGAAGGTCTCGATAGCTCCGGGGGCACTCGCGGGGTGCTTTGGGATCCGACGGAGGAGCTCTTCGGCCTGGCCCGACGACCAGACCTCGGAGACCACGCGCGAGCCGTACGGGTTCCGGGCATAGAGTCGGGCACCGACGACGCGGAGCGGGGGAACTTCGACCACCGTGACGGGGATCGAGACCTCTTGGCCCGCCGTGGTGGAGCGCTTTCGGTAGTCGACGATGAACGCATGCGTCATTCCAACCTTGAAGCCGGCGAAGCCTTCGATCGCGGCCGGCTTGGTCCCGGGAGCCCAGGAACGGATCCGGGGAACCTGCCGTGCGGCCCGGGAGCGGGGGGAGAATGCGAGGGATCCTCGCCTCGGGCGATGCCGTCGCGCCATGGGTCGATAGGGGGTCCTGCCTCCGGTGCGGGCGGGGGAGAAGGGTGCCCTATATAAGCGCTCTCGCGCGCGAATGTCCGGGACCGTCAGAGAGTCGAGTTTCTCCTCGAAAACTGATGCGAGGTTTCACGGCCGCTCGGACGCGCGCGTAGAGCGGCGTCGGACCGGATTCGGACGGTCCGCTGGCTGCAAACTCCCCAACCGTTAAGCGGCCGGTGACCTCCCAACGTCCGGAGGGACGGTTATGCAAGCATTCGTGAAGGCCGTGCGGGGTCCGGGCGCCGAGATACGTACGGTGCCCGAGCCGAAGCCAGCCGATGATGAGGTCCTGATCCGTGTCCTCGCCTCGTCCATTTGCGGTACGGACGTTCACATTTGGGCGTGGAACGATTGGGCGCAGTCCCATGTCACGCACGTGCCGATGATCCCCGGGCACGAGGTGTGCGGTGAGGTCGTCGAGGTAGGCAAGGGGGTCCGCAGCCTTCGCGTCGGCGACCGAGTCTCCGCCGAGACGCACATCGTGGACGGAACGTGCTACCAATGCCGGACCGGCAAGATGCACATCTGCGAGAACGTCCAGGTGCTCGGCGTTCACCGCAACGGGGTGTTCGCCGAGTACGCCGTTCTACCGGAACTCAACGCGTGGAAGAACGACCCGCACCTCGACCCTGCGCTCGCCTCCATCCAGGAGCCGCTCGGGAACGCGGTCCATGCCCTGCTGCCCGAGGACAACCTCGAGGACATCGCGGGCGGGACGGTTCTCGTCACCGGCTGCGGACCGATCGGTCTCCTCGCGATCGCCGTCGCGCGGAGGCTCGGAGCCCGACAGGTCTTCGCGACCGAGGTCAATCCCCTGCGCGCGGCCCTCGCCACGAAGATGGGGGCGGACCGGGTCTTCAATCCGACGGACCCGAACGTTTCCGCGGTGAAGACAATCCGCGAAGAGACCGAGGGTCGCGGCGTGGATGTCGCGGTCGAGATGTCCGGCCATCCCGCGGGGCTCAAGCTCGCCTTCGACGCGCTCACGCCCGGCGGTCGGGTCTCGCTGCTCGGTCTTTTCGACAACGACGTCAGCCTCAATTTCGACGACGCGGTCATCTTCAAGGCGGCCAAGATCCACGGGATTTACGGCCGTCGGATGTTCGAGACCTGGTTCCAGGTGAAAGGCATCCTGGCCGACCCCGCGTTCCGGGAAAAGATGAACCAGATCATCACGCATCGAGTGCCGATCCGCGACCTGCCGCAGGCGATGCAGCTGATCGAGTCGATGCAGGCCGCGAAGGTCTCGCTCGAACTGAAGTGGTAACATGCGCGACCCCACCTCCTTCCTCGGAGCCGAGTACCGACAGCTCGTCGACGCTCAGCTCGACTGGCGTCTTCGGGTCCTTCAGGGCCCGAGCGCCCCCTGGTGCGAGATCGACGGGAAGCGGGTCCTGATGCTCTGTTCCAACAATTATCTCGGATTCAGCAACCACCCCAAGCTCAAGGAGGCTGCCCGCCGTGCGATCGACACCCACGGGGTCGGGTCCGGCTCGGTTCGCCCGATCGCCGGCACGATGGACCTTCACGTCGAGCTCGAGCGCCGGCTCGCCCGGTTCAAGGGCGCCGAGGCTTCCCTCGTCTACCAGACCGGGTTCGCGACGAACGCCGGTCTGATCCCCCAGCTCGTCGGCGAGGGGGACCTCATCATCTCGGACGAGCTCAATCACGGCAGCATCATCGACGGGGTCCGCCTCTCCCGTGCCGAGCGGGCCGTCTACAAACACGCGGATGTGAGCGACCTCGAACGCGGCCTCGCCACCGCCGAGGAACATGCTCCCACCTACCGACGGATCCTCGTGATCACGGACGGGGTCTTCTCGATGGACGGCGACATCGCCCCACTCGACCGGATCGCGGCGGCCGCCGCGAAGCACGGCGCCATGGTCTACGTGGACGACGCCCACGGCGAGGGCGTGCTCGGCGAAGGAGGCCGGGGGATCGTCTCCCACTTCAAGCTCGGCCGCGACCGGGTGCACGTCGAGATGGGGACGTTCTCGAAGGCCTTCGGGGTCGTCGGGGGCCACATCTCGGGGTCGGCCGACCTCGTCCGGTTCGCCTACAACAAGTCGCGCACCTGGCTCTTGAGCGGCTCCGCCCCTCCGCCGGTCGCAGCGGCCTGCCTCGCCGCCGTGGACGTCCTCGAGACCGAGCCCGAGCACGTCGAGCGTCTGTGGATCCACACCCGACGCTTCAAGAAGGAGATGCGGGAGCTCGGATTCGACCTGGGGCATAGCGAGACGCCGATCACTCCCGTGATGGTGGGCGAGAGCCGCGTCGCGCAGCAGCTCAGCTCGCGTCTGTTCGAGCTCGGGGTCTTCGCGCTGCCGATCGTCTTCCCGATGGTCGCGAAGGACAAGGCGCGGATCCGGACGATCATGAACGCCGCGCTCAGCGCTGAGGACGTGACGACGGCGGTCGCCGCGTTCCAAAAGGCCGGTCGCGAGCTGTCGTTGATTTAACGAATCCGGTCCGGGAAGGTTACCCGACCCCTATCGAGCCCGTATATAGGGCGCGAGGGATGCATTAGGAGAGGTTTGGATGGACGGCTCGGAGCGCCCGCGCGACGATTCGCCGATCGAGCCTCCCCGCGTGTGGACGGTCGCGGAGGCGAACGCCCGCCTTCCCGGCCTCGAAGAGCTGCTTCCGCGGCTGCGCGGCTGGGTCGCCCGGCTCGCCGAGGTCCACGAACAGCGCGAGCGACTCTCCGACTTCTGGGGCTCCGAGGCCGACGCCGAGGACCAGCCCGACCACGAGCTCAAGGCCCGTCTGGATTCCGAGTGGCGACACTTGACCCGACGCCTCGAGGAAGCGGTCGGTGCGCTGCACGCCGACGGGATCGAGGTGAAGGACCTCGGGAGCGGCCTCGTCGATTTCTACGGAATCGAGGACGGTGAGGTCGTCTTCCTCTGTTGGCAACGCGGCGAACCTGTGGTCGGCTTCTACCACGCGCTGTCGGGGGGCTTCCGGACCCGGCGACCGATCGCGGGCGCGAACCGCGCGACGTCGCCGCGGACCCAGGGTTCGATCTAGGACCCCCGGGATTCCGGGCCGAGTTGATAGATCTCGAAGGTTCGCGTCGTCGCCGCGAACGCGCCGACGGCCGCGAGGACGGCCGAGCCCGTGAGAAGGGTAGGGAAGACCCCGCCGAGGGCCAGGAAATAGAGCGCGACCGGGGCGAGGACACCGGCCGCGCCACCGACGACCCCGACCGCGGGTCGGTCGCTGCGCGCGGTCACTACCGCCGCGATCCCTCCAACGATCGCGACGAGGCCGAGGAGGATGACGCCGCTCCCGATCGAAGCGAGAAAGCTTTCGAGGTCGGAGAACGGCGAGAGCGCCACGGTCGTCACATTCGTCGTGCTTCCGGGAGTCAGGGTGACCGAGAGGCCCGTCGTTCCCGCGTCGTACACGCTCGAGGCGAAGGTGACCAGGGAAACCGCGGTGTAGCCGGGTTGGGTGATGTTGAGCGTGACCCCGCCGGTCGGTACGCTCGTGAAAGAGAACCGACCCGTTGCGGAGGTCTGCTCGACGAGCTTGGTCGAGCTCTCGTCCGTGACGACCACGGTCGCCCCGACCGCGGGAAGCAGGCCGCCGCCCGGCGTCTGGTCGAACACCGTCCCGCTCACCGCATAGCTTCCCGCGGCGGGCGCCTCGGTACCGAGGGCTGCGAGGAAACCACCGAGGACGACCGCGAGCACCGCGACGGCGATGAGCGCGACCTCCGCCATCCGTCGCATCCGCACCCGGGGCCTTCGGGGCGGCGGGAGCGTGGGATATAGACCCGGCAGGACCTCCCAGCTGTACAGAGGGGGAGGGTCCCGGGGCACCACGACGGGCACGGGGTTACGACATTGGGGACACGGAAACCACTGCGTCGGAGGCGCGGAAGCGAGAACCACCCTCAGGTCCGCCCCGCATGTCGGGCAACGAACCGAGACCGACGGGGCTCCCATCAGCCTCGCCAAACTCCGTCGGGGGTCTTAGCCTTGAGGCGTTCTCTCGGCAAGGTCCACCCCCGCGTGATCGGGGTCGATGACGGAGCGTTCGACCGCGACGACCCGTACGCTCCCATTGCGGCGGTCGCGCTCTCGCTCCCGGAGCATGTGGAAGCCGTCCGGACCGGTCGGGTACGAGTCGATGGCACCGACGGCACTCGACGGGTCGTCGCACTCGTCCGAAGCCTAGGGCCGCTCGACAGTGTCCGCGCCGTCCTCCTCGACGGTGCCGTTGTCGGCGGATTCAATGTCCTCAACCTCGACGTACTCCATCGAGAGCTGGGTCTGCCGATCGTCGCGGTCACCCGACGTCCCCCTGACTTCGCGCGGATCCGAGCTGCGCTCGCGAAGTGGTTTCCTCGGACGGCGAACGCCCGCTGGGCCCTCCTTCGAGCCCACCGGTTGTTCCGCGTACCGACCGCGGGCCAGCCGATCCTGGCCGCCGCCGTGGGCTGCACCCGGCGGGATGCGGCCCGGCTCGTGCAACGCTCGACCGTTCGCGGACATTGGCCCGAGCCGCTGCGCCTCGCCCATATGGTGGCGTCGGCCGGTCGCCGACACGGACGCCCCAGTCCGAAGGATTAAGGAGGTCGGCCGCCGTCGGGCGGACGGGCCTGTAGCTTAGCATGGACAAAGTCCTGGCCTTCTAAGCCAGAGAACTCGGGTTCAAAGGTCCCGGACGCCGGCCGTTCGGGGCGGAAACTCCCGACAGGCCCGCCCGTTCAGGCGGGAGCGTCGACCTTGGCCGTGCAGCTTTCGCACAGGATCCCGCTCCAGCCCGCCGGAAGCGGGGTCCCGCAGAGCGGGCAGGTGGCCCGGGCGTCGGCGGCGGCCAGAAGCTCCCGCACGCTCGTCTTCAGCATCGCGTCGGAACCGGACATCGTGGGCGCGGCATGCACCCCCGAGGCGATCCCGCTCGGGACGAACGCATCGATCCGCGGTCGGTAGATCCCGGTCCGACGGTCGAAGGTGATGAACCCTCGGGCGACGAGTCCCTGGAGGGCCGAGTCGACCAGCTCGCGGACGCCACCGAAGATGTGCGCGAGCTCGACCGAGGTCAGGCCCTGCGAGTCGACCATGACCTCGAGGCATCGTGCGGCCAGCTGCGAGAGGTCGCCGCGGCCGATCACCTTGTCGACGGCGAAGCTCACCCGGGAAGGTCGGCGGACGAGCCGCGAGGTAGGGAGCCGGCCGCTGCGCGGGTCGGGCAATAGGCTCGTGGACAGGAGGTCGAACTCGTAGCGTACCCGCTCTTCGGGAAGATAGACCAGGATCGCGACGGAGAACGGAAGGAGACCCTGCTCTCGGTAGACGGCCAGACCCCGTTCGAGCGTTCCGATGTACGAGGGCAGCTCTACGCGGCTGCCGCCGGTCGCGCCCCGATTCTCGTCCCCGTGCGAACGGGGCAGGTAGTGCTCGCGGAGCAGGATCCGGGCGATCCCTCGCTCGGGAGGCCCGGGCACGGCAGGGTGAAGGTCGGCCGAGCCGTCGGGGCGCAGCACGATCCGCTCGAACGGATGGAGGAACCCCCAGTCGCCGCGCGCCGGCGTCGGGTCCGGCCGGATCTCGAGCGTCGTCGGGTTGGCCTTGGGGTCGGAGAGCAGGGCGTAGATCGTCGGGTACTCGGTGCCGTCACCGGTGACGATGATGGGGGAGAGCGAGCGGCGGTTCCGGGAGACGTACTCCTCGTACGCGCGGGCCAGCGCGCGCTCGCTGAACGGGTCGTGCCGCTCGCCGACCAGCTGACGAGCGAGTGCGTCGAGCTCAGGAAGGGATACCGACGTCACGGTGCGGCCTCTCGGCTTCCACCAGCCGGTAGAGGGAGATAAAGCGGCGGGCCATCGTCTCGAGCGAGGCCGTCGAACGGACGAAATCGGCAGCGCGGACCCCGGCCCTCCGTCGGTCCTCGGTTGCATCGAGGATCTCCGCGAGCGCGGTCGCGAGCGCTCCGGGGACGGTCACGGGGACGCGCCAGCCCGTCACGCCGTGCTCGACGATCTCCGCGGCGCCCCCGGAGGCGGGAGCGATGACCGGAGTGCCACACGCCATCGCCTCGAGGAGGGCGACGCTCGACGTGTCGCTGGTGGAGGGCAGAACGAACAGGTCCGACTGGGATAGGAGGGCAGCCTTCTCCGCCTCGACCACAGGCCCCACGTACCGGACCCGGGCCGCGAGCGCGGGATTGGCGGCGAGTCGTTCGCGGAGCCGGGCCTCCTCGGGGCCTTGGCCGCCGACGATAGCCACGAGGTCGGTGCGCGGCATCGCCGACTCGACGGCGTCCAGGAACCGATGGACCCCCTTGTCGACGGTGAGCCGACCGAGGTACGTGACCAGCGGGGCCGAGGGCAATCCGCACCGAGCTTTCCAATCCGGGACCCGGGAGTCCGGTCGGAACCGCTCGACGTCGATCCCGTTCGGAACCACCTCCACGGGATGGTGGAACGGCTTGCGGGCTCCCTCCATGAGGTCGTCCGCGGCCGCCGCGGATGGCGCAGTCGCCACATCGCACCTCCAGTACGTCCCGAGGTTGTACCACCACGCGATGCGGAAGAACGTGGGAACGAGGAACTTCGCAGGAACGCTCTCTTGCATGTCCCGAATATTGGTATGGAAGGTCCCCACGAGGGGACGCCCGAACCTCCGGGACGTCAGAAATGCCATGCTCCCGAGCGGGCCCGGGGTATGCAGGTGGATCACGTCCGCGTCCTTCACGCCCCGAGAGCTGCGAAGCAGCCCGTACGGCCAGATCGGCCAACGGTACTGTCCATACAGCGGTACCGGCACCGTCCGAACCCGACTGACCGTGATACCGTTGCGAGTCTCGTCGAAGGACGGTCCCGGCTTCGGGTTCGGGGCGTAGACGTGCACCCTGTGCCCGAGGCGGGAGAGGGTGCGGGCCAGACCTTCCGTGACGGCCGCGACCCCGTCCTGGAAGGGCGGATAGGAGTCGGTGAAGAACGCGACCTCCATCGGACGTCTTCCCTACGGCCGGGCTGGACCGAGGGGGTTCCTATGCTTATGGGTCGACAGGTGCTGCCGCGGGCGGAGGCGATCGATGACGAAGGACCTGGCCGGACTCGACCGAATCGTTGAACGTGGCATGGCCCGTACGAAGACTCCCGGCCTATCGCTCGGGCTCCTACGGCCGGGTCGGCCCCCGTTCGTCCGGGGGTATGGCTACCGGAACCGAGAGGCCCAACTTCCGGCCACGCCGCGAACCGTCTACGGCATCGCCTCGGTCACGAAGTCGTTCACCGCGCTCGCCATCCTGCGGCTCGCCGAGCACGGTCTTCTCCGCGTCTCCGACCCGGTGGTCCGCCACCTCCCCGAATTGAGTATCCCGGGCGCGAGCGCCCGACGCCCGATCCGGCTCCGTCACTTTCTGACCCACAGCTCGGGACTTCCGCCGTTGCCCTCGATCTACTATACGTCCATGCGCAGCGTGCGTCGCGACCCCCCGTACGACCGGCGGGTCGCCCGACGGGTGGGCGTGGACCCGGACCACGCTCCGATCGACACGTACGAGCAGCTCTTGCGCTACCTTTCCGAGGAGCGATACACCCTGCTCGGCCCCCCCGGTCGGTACTTCAGCTACTCGAACGAGGCGTTCGGCCTTCTCGGCGCCGTGGTCGAGCGCGTGAGCGGACGCACGTACGAGAGTTTCCTCGAGGAGGAGATCCTTCGCCCCGCCGGAATGAGTTCGACCTCGTTCGACACGGGGGTCCTGTTCCGGCAGCCCGAGGTCACCACCCTCTACTCACCGAAGTGGACCGGTCGGCGGCACTCGCTCGTTCCGAGCGAGGAATGGTGGGAGGACACGTGCCTTCGCGGGGCCGGGTCCCTGCGCACGAACGTGACCGACCTCTTGCGGTATCTCCAGATCTTCCTTTCGGGCGGTCGCGTCGACCGCGAACGGGTCGTCTCCGCGACATCGGTCGCCGAAATGATGCGTCCTCATGTGCCGATCGGGAACGGCGTCCACTACGGCTACGGCCTCGCCGTGCAGCCGGACTACCACGGGTCTCTCCTCGTCTCGCACAGCGGGGGACTGAAGGGCGTGAGCTCGTTCATCGTCGCGGTCCCGCGAAAGGGCATCGCGGGAGCCGTCCTTTCGAACGCCGAGGGCGTTCCCTCGGGGTTGCTGCTCGCCGCCGCGGTCAACCTGGCGCTCGGCCTCCCCCCGAAGACCCCTCTCGTCGAGGTCCCGAAGCCTTCCCCCAAGCCCGTGCCGTTGCAGCCGTATGCGGGGTGGTACTGCTCGGGGGAGGGTATCTGGGCCGAGGTCCGGGCCCGGAAGGACCATCTGCGCTGGGACTACCGGGGCATCGAGGCGATCGCAAAGAACATTCGCCTGCGTCCCGCCGGGAACGACGAGTTCGTCGTTCGGCTCAAGGGCCAGACCGGCTCGGTTCGATTCCTGCGGGATGAGTCGGGACGGGTCCGGTCGGTCTTTGCCGGCTGGCGGGTCGTGCGGCGCCGCCGTCGGTCGGAGTTGCCCCGGGCGGCGCGCGGCCAGATGGTGTGGTAGCGGCCTAGAGAACGCTCTCGAACGCGCGTTCGAGTCGGCTCGCGTCGCGGACATCGAGGGACCGGGGGTCGAACGAGACGAGGAGCGCGGAGCCGGTCTCCTGAGCCTGGGTCACGAGCCAGTGCACGAACTTGATCGTCGTCTCGAGGCTGTGCTCGGTCACGAGGAACTCGAGCGCGTCGACGTAGACGAGAGCGCCGCCCTTCGATTCGGTGGGGTCCCGCAGGCGACCGCTGATCTCTCCCGGAGTGAGCCGGCCCTGTTCCGGGTCGCCCGGTGTACCGGAACCGCCCAGCACGAGGTCGAGGCGATGCCCGGCCGGCAGCCCCGGCACCTCGGGCGGACGCAGAGAAACGACGGCGAGCCGAGGGAAGGCCGACGCGTTCGCGCGCAAGATCTCGACCGCCCGGACCGGACGCTCCTCGCGGACGAGCAGAGAACGGCCGGGCAGGAGACGAAAGGGAGGGGCGGACGCCGCTGGCGCGGTGCCGGCCCAAGCCCGAGCGGGAGCGGGCGGACGCAGCAGTGAGCCCCACGCCGGCCGCTGAGGCGGGGAGAGGAGGCTCTTGCGCTTCAAGTCGACCTCTTCGGGAAGACGGGCGAGCCGGCTCGCGGTGAGCATTCGGATCTCCTGAGGGGTGTGGCCGTGGGAGATGTGCTCGAGGGTCTCCCTCAGCGAGTTCCGGAGGCCCTCCTCGTAGCCCGCGGCGTACCCTCGGACGTACTCTTCGTCCGCCGGGGGCGCATCGCTCGGCGGCGCCGAGGTTCCGTTGCGTCGGTCGGGGGCGCTCACGCCGAGGCCCGGTTCGCGCTCGGCGAGTCGCTCGCGGAGACGGGACCGACGGGACCCCGCGCGGAGGGAAGTATCCCCGATTCATCGAGCGGGGTGAACTTGTAGCCGTAGTGGATGACGCCCGATTCGCCCTCTTCCCGGAGCTTTCGGAAGGTCGCGCGGACCTTGAGGCCGATCGCCACTTCCCCCGGCTCGATGTCGACGATTTGCCCGGTCAGGATCGGTCCTTCGGGGGTCCGCACGAGGCCGAGAGCGTACGGCACCTGCAACTCGAACCCTTCGGCCGCTTCGTGGACTACCGTGTAGGAGATGACCTCGCCCTCGCCCGAGAGCTGGAACGGGACCATCTTCTCGATCGTTTGACGGTGCTGCGTGCATTCGGGACATACGGCCCGGGGCGGGAAGTAGACCGTTCCGCACACCGTGCACTTCGACCCGCCGAGGTTGTACCGCCGTGGGGTTTCGCGCCAGAATCGTGCTACCGACATGTTGGACTCCTTCTACGTGGCCCTCTCGAGCAGGTGGACGACCGAGGTCGCTCCCGTGCCTCCCACGTCCTGGGCGAGGCCGAGGGTCGCGCCCGCGACCTGCCGCTCCTTCGCCTCGCCCCGAAGCTGGCGGACGATCTCCACGACCTGGGCGACGCCGACCGCCCCGAACGGGCGGCCCTGGGCCTTGAGCCCGCCCGACGTGTTGACGACCGTCTTACCACCGGGTCCGAACCGGCCGCTCGCGAATTCCGGGCCCGCACGACCCTTCTCGACGAATCCCAGGTCCTCGAGCGAAACGAGGGCGCTGATCGTGTAGGCGTCATGGATCTCCGCGACCTGGACGTCCGCCGGGGTGCGGCGCGCTTGGTCGAACGCCCGCCGGGCGGCGACGACCGTCGATTCGAGGCGCGTGACCTCCTGACGGTGATGGACCGCCATCGTGTCGCAGGCGATCTGGCTCGCGGCGATCCGGACCGGCGTGTCGGTATGTTTGCGCGCCAGCTCGAGTGGACCGAGCACGACCGCGGCCGCGCCATCGGAGAGGGGAGCGCAGTCGAGGACGCCGAGAGGTTCGGCGACGGGCCCGGCGTTCATCACCTGGGCGAGGGTCAGCTTGTTGCGATAGTGCGCGAGCGGATTCTTCGAGCCCATCTCGTGCGCATGGACCGCCACCCGGGCGAGCTCCTCGCGGGTCGTCCCGAAGTCGTTCATGTGGCGGCGTGCGATGAGCGCCCA
>JBEKEY010000049.1:0-14633 GCA_050013595.1 Thermoplasmata archaeon
GGAAGTTCCTCGTTCCCGGCACGAGCCCTTGGTCGCTCCCGCGCGGCCGTGCCGGAACCAGATGCTCCGAGGGGTCGCTCTCGACCCAAGCGTTATTGCGACCGGAGACTGCCCCGCCCATCGATGGTGAGGGTCGGCGTCACCGGCGCGTCGGGATACATCGGAGGGGCGCTCGTCCCGTTCCTCGCGGCTCGGCATTACGACCTTCGCCTCATCGACAATCGCACGGGACCGGTCGAGGCCACGTACCGTGACTGGCCCGTGGAACGGGCCGATTTCGAGTCGGACGCCGGCCTCGCGCTCCTCTCCGACTCGGATGTGATCCTGCACCTTGCGGCGGTCTCGGGGGTGATGGTCTGCGCTCGGGACCCGACCGGTAGCGCCCGTAGCAACGTGAGCGGCACGTCGAAACTGGTGGACATGTGCCGCGCCCGGCGCATACCGCTCGCGTTCGCGAGCAGCTTCGCGGTGGTCGGCGCCCCCAAGGAGCTTCCGGTGCGGGAAAACACTCCGACGCGACCCACTCACGAATACGCACGCCAGAAGGCCGCTGGCGAGGAGCTCGTCGCGGGACTGGGTCGCGAAGGGGTCGTTCCAGTCGCGGTCGCGCGTCAGAGCAATGTGTACGCGGGCTACCGGGCCGAGGGGCGCTATATCGCGAAGGGCAACGTGATCCAGCTATTCGCGCGCCAGGCCACGGAGGGACGTCTGACCGTCAACGCCCCCGGTACCCAACGACGGGACTTCGTTCACCTCGAGGATGTCGTCGCGCACTGGGAAGCGATCGCGCGCTATCTGCTCGCGCCCGGGTCGTCCCGCGCGCCCACGACCTTCAATGTGGCGAGCGGCGAGGCCTTGTCGGTGCTGGAGGTCGCGGAATTGGTCCGCAGCGAGTTCGCACGGCTTCGGCCGACCGCCGCCCCCGTCCGTGTGGACGTGGTACCGAACCCGCGAGAGGGCGTGGAGCTGGTCGAGCCCGGGTTCGCGGTCGACCGAGCGGAAACCGGGCGCAAACTCGGCATCTCGTGCCGTTTCCGCGTACGGGACGCGTTGCCGTCGATCTTCCGAGATGTCGAGGAGCTCGGAAAGCGGTAGGGAACCCGCCGAGCGACCATGGTCATGGAACGCACGGAGCATTGGTGATCGAGGACCTCCGAGCCCAGCTCGCGGGGTCGCTGCAAGGCCTCGCCCGGATCGCGCTCCGATCCCTCTGGACTCCCACGCGCTCCGAGTACGTACGGTCGGCGATCGAATCGACCGATGACCCCGCTCAACTCCTGCGGCACATCCTCGGGCCGGCCTCGGCGAACATCTCGACCGAGCTCCCCGAGCTGAAGCCCGCGCGATTCTCGGTGCTTTGGCCGATCGAACCGGGAGCCCAGCAGTTCCTGCGTGGATTCGTCCGGTCCGTTCGCCCGAAGCGTTTCCTCGAGACCGGGGTCGCCGACGGGGCCTCCACCCGGATCATCCTGGACGCGTTGGAGGAGAACGGTGACGGCCAACTCTGGAGCGTGGATGTGCATCCGGGGGCCGGCGAGCTCGCTCGGGCGTCCCCGGCGGTTCATCGTTGGCAGTTCGTGGTGCTTCCCCGACGGGGGCGAGCGACGGCGTTCCGCGGAACGATCCGTCCCCTGCGGCCGCTCGACGTGTTCCTGCACGATAGCGACCACAGCTACCCGTGGCAGACGTTCGAGTACCGTGAGGCGTGGTCGGCCCTCGCCCCGGGGGGTTGGCTGCTGTCCGACGATATCGACGCGTCGTACGCGTTCCTCGACTTTGCCGTCGCCCAGCGACTGAAACCGTGGATCCTGATCGGGTCCCGGAAGCTCTTCGGGATTCTGCGAAAGCCTGGATGAACAGGGCTCGGGGGCGGTCCGGCCCGCGGAACCCTCAAACCCTCGCGCCGGTGTCTCCCCCCGATGGACGAGCCGGACGCGCCTCCCACGGTCGCCGCTCGGGGTGCCTCTCCTCGAGTGTTCGCGGCCACGCTGTTCTGCGAGATGTGCGACGGTCTCACCCCGCACCGCATCCTTCGGATGGACGCGCCCCGACGCACCGGTGCGGGCGCGGTCCGCGGGACCGCTCGCTGTCGGGTTTGTCAGTGGACGCACGGGTTCGAGTCGCGACCTCCGGGGCGAGTCGAGGTATCCCGGATCGTCTCCACGGGGAAGCTCTCCGAGCGTTCGCGCATCGAGCTCCCGGCGCATTCCCATGTCCAGGTCGGCTCGGGCATTCCGGGCTCCGAGGAGAACTTCCGGATCCGCAGGATCGATACCCGCACTGGAGCTCGGGTGCGCGCGGCCTCGACGGACGATGTGGCGACGCTCTGGGTGGTCCGCGACGAGGGCGCGGTGGTCCTCGTCTCGATCGTCGAGGGCCGATTCACTCGGGCCTCTCGGCTCGTCGTACCCCCTGAGACCGTATTCGAGGTCGGCGGTCGCATGGTCGCGGACGGAATTGCGCTCGACATCGTCGCCCTCCGGGCGAAGGGGACGACGTGGCGACGACCGGGCGATCGCTTTGCAGCCCGAGAGGTCCAGCGGCTCTACGGTCGGCGTACCGACAGTCCGCCCGCCGGCAGAAGGGACTGGAGCACCGGACGCGGGAGGCCCAGTTCCTTCGAGAGCTCGACCTCTCGCTCCCCTCGCTCCCGGTCCTCGCCCGGACCAATCAGGACCCGAACCTCTCCTCGGGCACGGACGGCCGGGGGCGGAGCGACGGTCCATCGCTCCTCACCCTCGTAACGGATCGTTCCGAGCGCGAGCTCGAGCGGGAGGTCCTTCAGCGTGTGCTTCGTGCCGTGGATCACCCATGCGCCCCGCGCGACGAACTCGCCGGTCGCCGCCTTCTTGGAGACCTGATCGCTCTCGACCCAGAAGGCCTCCGCGGAGGCGAGTCCGGCCCGCCACGCCTTCGAGAAGGCGACCGCCCACTGGGCCGCCTCGCGCAAGGTCGCCTCCGTGAGGGGAGGGGAGCCGGGCGCGGGATGCTTCACGATCACACTGGCCGCGCCGTGGAGGTCCGCGTGAAGATAGACGTCCCCGTCCTTCAGGTGGCGTTTCACCACCTGATCGTTGGAGGAGGCGTCCCGTCCCGCCACGACCACCGCTCCCTCCGAGCTGATGAACCACCGGTAACGCTCGAACCAATGCGTGCGCCGACGGGCGGGTTCCGCTTCGCGCCGTACGGGGGTGGTCGCCGTGGAGGCGGGAGCGACCACCATCCGGCCGAGCTTGAGTTCGGCCCCCGCGATCGCGCCCACCGCCCCTTGGAGCTTCGCTTGAACCTTCTTCGCCTCCTCAAAGAGACGTTGGGCCGTCACGCGCGGACTTTCCTCGATCAAGAGTGATACGGTGCGATCCCCGAGCCGGGTCTCCACGCCCGGGCCCTCCGCCCCTCGGTTTCGAGCTTCCTCGAGGGCTTTCTCCGCCTCAAGATAATGGTCGAACACGGCCGACGCATCGGCCTTCAGCTCCTCGACCCGGCGGCCGAGCTCCACGACCGCGGCTCGTTGTCGTTCGAGCTGGTGCTCGAGGTCCTTCAGCCCCTGGGATCGTTCCCGGTCCGCGGTCGAGACCGGGGCGGCCACGAGCGAGGGGAAGTACTCGACCGTCGCCGAGGAGAAGGTCGCGCGAGCGACCTCCTCGACCTCCGCGATGTCCTGCCAACGCCGAGAACGATAGGGAGTCGCATCGACGGCGACGCCCCCCCTCAGATACAGGAACCCGGACGGGCGGTCGCCCACCTCGAGGAGGAGCCCTTGGAGGACCCGGTGAAGCTCGGGCGCGAGCCGTGCCGACACGGAGGCGGCCGCGCCCGCTCCGTCCCAACCACCGCGCGCGATCACCTCTTCGGCGAGAGGACCTCCCAGCGCCAGGCGAGCCGCGAGCGTGCTCGCGAGGTCGGTCCGAGATCGGGAGAGTTCGGCCTCGATCGCGGCGACTCCGATGGTCCACGGGTCGGTCCTCGACGGGGGCCGCGCGTACTCCGAGCCCACCGCGACGGTTCGATGGGCCCAACGGCGTGTCTGGGCGACGGCCACGATTCGGCCCCCGCGAGCGACCACGAGGTTCCCCGACCCGAACATTTCGAGTGCCACCAGGGTGGCCTCGGGTACGTCCGACCGACGAAGCTCGAGCTCGAGGAGTCGCTCCCCGCTCGGGTCGGGGACGTTCTCGAGGACCGAGCCCTCGAGCAGGCGACGGAGCTCGCGGGCGAAGGGAGTGAGCTCCTCGGTATGGGCGGCCGCCTCCGAGAGCAACGCCGCGAACCGGCCCGGAACGAGTAGGAGCTCGCGGCGACCTTCCCGGGGGATCCGCAGGGCCAGCGACCAGCCCCCAGACGGGAGGTCGAACACCTTGTCGACCCGGGCGTGCCGGACCGCCCTCAGCTCGCGCACGAGCGCAAGCGTATCGATGGCGGTGAACCGATCTTTCGGAGTGGGAACGCCGGACATCGCGCGAAACCCCCGGAACGGGATTCGCGACCCGCCGCCACGCATTAAGAGTTCGTCGTGCTGGCCGGCCCCATGCGAAGCGAGCTCCCGACCGACGCCCGGGCCTGGCGGGAACGGGCCCGGTCGTTCGCGACTCGGGAGGTCGGGTCCTGGGCGGAGAGGATCGACCGCGACGACCGTATCCCGGAGGCGCTCGTCCGGGGCCTCGTCGAGGAAGGGTTCCTCGGGTTGGGAATACCACCGGAGTGGGACGGAACGGGCGGGGACACTCGGTCGACCGTGGCGGTCCTCGAGGAGCTCTCACGGGCGAGCGCCGCGGTCGGAGTGGTGGTGGCGGTGCACCTCTCCGTGTGCGCCGCTCCGATCCTCACCTGGGGGACCGACACGCAACGGGAGCGTTTCCTCCGGCCGCTCGCCCGTGGTCAACGGCTCGGAGCGTTCGGCCTCACCGAACCGAACGCCGGGTCCGACACGGCGAGCCTCGCGACCCGATACTCGAAGGACGGAGACGGGTTTCGTCTCCGGGGAACCAAGACGTTCATCTCGAACGCGGTCAGCGCGGGCGTCGTGCTCGTCTTCGCCACGTCCGACCCCTCGCTGGGTCACAAGGGGATCTCCGCCTTCATCGTGCCGCCGGGGACGCCCGGGTTCTCGGTCGCCCAGCGGTTCGACAAGCTCGGCCTGCGAGGCAGTGAGACGGCCGAGCTCGTTCTCGACGAGGTGTATCTTCCGCACGATTCGCTCCTGGGTCCGGAGGGCGAGGGTCTGCGGGTCGCTCTCGGGGCGCTCCAGGGCGGGCGCGTGGGGATCGCGAGCTGCGCGCTCGGAGTCGCCGAGGCTGCGTTCGCGCAGATGTTCAGCGCGGTGGCGGCCGAGGATGCCGAGTGGAAACGAACGGCCCTCGCCCGAGCGTTCACGGAGCTCTGCGCGGCCCGTGCCCTCGTGAGCGGGGCCGCGGAAGCCAAGGACGCCGGTCGTCCGTACGTCAACGAGGCCTCGGTCGCGAAACTGGTCGCCTCGCGCGCTGCCGTCCGTATCGCTTCCGCCGGGGTCGATGTGGCCGGTTTTCCGGGGGTCCGCGCCGGTGTGGCCGCCGAACGGCTCCTCCGGGACGCCCGGGTATTCCCGATCGTCGAGGGAACGACCGAGATCCAAGAGCTGATCCTCGCTCGGGGCCTTCTTTCCGCCGGAGCCGGACGAAACCCTTTGTAGCGCACCGGGCTCCGAGCGTCCGTGCCTTCCCGAGTTCGTCCCACGCCCGCTCCCCAAGCCCCGGGAGAACGGCCCGGCAGAATGGTACCGCTCTCGGAGACCGCCATCGACCCCGCCTGGCAGAAGGTCCTGGTCGCCGACGGGATCTCGTCCCTCTATCCTCCCCAGGCCGCCGCCGTTGGACCGGTCCTCGCGGGGAAGAGCATCCTGCTCGCGTGTCCTACCGCGAGCGGGAAATCGCTCGTGGCCTACCTCGCTCTTCTGCGCACGGCGAGCGTGGGCCGCACCGGACTCTACCTCGTCCCCCTCCGGGCCCTCGCCCAGGAGAAGGTAGAGGAGCTCGAGAAGTTTGTCGAGCTCGGTCTCAAGGTCGGCATCTCGATCGGAGACTTCGACCTCTCCGCCGAAAAGCTCGACAAGCTCGACGTCCTCGTGGCCACGAGCGAGAAGGCGGACGGGCTCCTGCGTCGGGGAAGTCCCTGGCTCGACCGTCTCGGCGTTGTAGTCGCCGATGAGGTCCATCTCCTACGCGACCCCGACCGGGGGCCGACGCTCGAAGTGAGCCTGACGCGCCTGCGTCGGAAGTATCCTGACCTACAGATCGTCGCCCTTTCCGCGACGGTCAGCAACTCGGAGGAGGTCGCCGCATGGCTCGGCGCGCATCACCTCGCTTCGGATTTCCGTCCGGTGCCCCTCAAGCTCGGGGTCTACTACGACGGTCGCATCACCTTCACCGACCTTTCGGTGCGGGACATTCCCGCGCCGGGCGACGCGATCCCCCGCCTCGTGCGAACGGTCGTCCAGGAGGGGGGCCAAGCCCTGGTCTTCGTCAACAGTCGCAAGGCGAGCGACCTCCTCGCCGAAGCGCTCATTCCCACCGTCCGGGGGCTCCTGACGCCGGACGAGCGAGCACGGGCGAAGGCCGCTGCGAGCGAGCTCACGGCGATCTCGGACGAGGAAACGGAAGGGATCCGACGGCTGAGCGGGCTCTTGCCGAACGGCGTAGCGTATCACAACGCGTCGTTGACGAACCCCGAACGTCGCGTGGTGGAGCGCGCCTTCCGTGACCGCGCGCTGAAGGTGCTCGTCGCGACGCCGACCCTGGCGGCCGGGATCAACCTGCCGGCCCGACGGGTCATCGTCCGGGACACGAGCCGATACGACGACCGGCTGGGGCTCCAGGCCCCGATACCGGTCATGGAAGTGCACCAGATGCTCGGCCGCGCCGGTCGGCCTCGCTACGACCCGGTCGGCGAGGCGCTCCTTCTCGCCCGGACCCCGGAGGACGAGGACCGGCTGCTCGACCGTTACCTTTCGGCGACCCCGGAACCGATCCAAAGCCGCCTCGCCGCCGAGCCGGCGCTGCGCATGCATCTCCTCGCCCTCGTCGCGAGCGGCGCGGTGACCAACGACCGTGAGCTCGAGGGATTCTTCGCCGCGACGTTCTACGGTCGGACCCTTCCGCTTCCCGAGCTCCACGCCAAGGTCAGTACGGTGCGCCGGTTCCTCGAGCGGAACGAGTTGCTGGTTCCCGGCGAGACGCTTCGGGTCACGAGATTCGGCCAGATGACGAGCGACCTGTACCTCGACCCGCTGAGCGCGATCGTGCTGCGGGAGATCCTCTCCCGAGCGCCGATCGGGGTCGGGGTCTTCCCGCTCCTCGCGGCGGTCGCAGCGACCCCCGACCTCCCGCCCCTCTTCCTGCGTCGGGGCGAGGAGGCGGACCTCCTCACGCGATACACGGACGAGTCGGAGGAGCTCCTGGTGAAGCCGGAGGAGCCACCGCTGGACCTCGACCTCGAAGCGTTCCTATCGACCCTCAAGACCGCCTCCGTCCTCGAGTCCTGGGTGAGCGAGGAGCCGATCGTGGAGATCACCCAACGATTCGGGATCGGGGCCGGCGACCTGCGCTCCAAGGTCGAGGACGCCGATTGGCTGCTGTTCGCGGCCGGACGGCTCGCGACCATCTTCCAGCGACGTGTCGGACGCTCGATCGACGACCTCTCGTTCCGCATCCGCTACGGGGTCCGCGAGGAACTTCTCGACCTCGTCCGACTGCGCGGCATCGGCCGAGTTCGGGCTCGGCTCCTCTACCGGGCGGGGTACGCGGACCGGGAAGCGCTTCGAAACGCTCCGATCGACCGGATCGAACAGGCCCTACGGTCGCGGCGACTCGCGGAGATGGTCGCGAGCCAGCTCAAAGGGCGCCCGGAAGGTGGCCGAGCAGCGCCCGCAACGACACCGAGCCCGCCTCGACCGCCGGAACGTCGGAAGGGGTCCACGGTGCGTCGCCTCGATGATTTCCCGGGCGAGGAGCCGTCGTGACCCACTCGTCGATGGGCGTCAGAACGCGGACCAACGAGAGCGTCCCTCCATTGCCCCCGGGCCGGATCTCCCGTCGCACGTAGCCCGCCTGCTCCAGGCGGACGATCCGTCGCCACAACGTGGTCGTGGGCAGCGGACGGACCCCTTGCGCGTGGGCGAGCTCGGCTTCGAGCCGTTTCACCTCAGCGAGGCGAGCCGAGCGGCCCTGAGCGGCGGCGCCGATCGCGAGAACGACCCACGGCTCGACCGAGACCCCGCGTAACTGGGCCGAAGGAACGCCGTCCTGAACCTCATGGAACGTCAGACCCAGCAGTTCGCGGCGAAGAAGTTCGACCCCTCGCCGCGCGCTTCCGCCGTCCTCGATCGCACGATGGACGACCCGCTCAACGAGCGCCGGGGACACGGGATGTCCTAGGGCCCGCGCGGCTCGGTCCCGAACGATTGCGCGCAGGGTCTCGGTGTCGTACGAGGTGAGGGAGATGAACGGACCAACGGAGAACCGCGATCCCACCCCGCGCTCGATCCCCTCCAGCCCTTCCGGAGTTCCGGCGAGAAGGGTCCACACGGGCGGCAGCCCGCTCTCGCCCTCGGGAAGGAAACGGTCGGGCTCGGCGAACGCGCGCAGGATCGGAAGGAGGTCGGGGCCACCGACGCCCACGTCGTCGAGGAGGACGACCGTGGGCCTCGCTTCCCTGCGGATCCGGCGTAAGAGGCCCGCGAGGATCTCGGCCGCGGGGAACCCCCGACCGTCAAACCCCTCGTCGAATCGCTGCAGCAGGGAGGTGGCGACACCGTGAGGTCCTCGCAGGAAAGGGGTTCGGATCGAAAGCACGCGCGGGAAAGGTTCCCCCAGCGCAGCACGGACCCGGTCCGATACCTCCCGGGCCGCGCGCCGGGCGATGGTCGACGTGCCGGACCCGGACGGGCCGGAAACGCCGACCACCCACGGAGGCGGAGCCTTCGGCGACGGGGGGTCGAGACGGCGAACGACCTCGCCCACCTCTCGAGCACGACCCAGAACCACGGGGGGAAGCCAGTCTCGGGCGAGGACCTCGGTATGCTCGGTCGCTTGCATCGAATGTTGCATAACTACCAATTATAAGAATTCTGTTTACCACCTTCCACTTCGAGTGAAAACTGCTATGGCCCACGGAGGCTCGCGGAACCGATGCCCGCGCCGCGCGAACTCCGGCCGCTCCGGATCCTGGTCCGGAACCTCCTCCTTTCCTCCCTGTGCGCCGCGGGGCTCTTCGCCCTGTTCACCGAGTTCAACGAGCATTTCTTCGCCACGAAGGGATTCGACTACCCCGAATTCCTCGCGCTCGAAGCGGGGGCCATTCTGCTGGTCGCTTACTTGGTGGCGGTCTCGGTCACGAGCGCCACCAACGCCGTCCTCGAGCGTCGGGGGGTCGCCTCCCGGGGTCACGCGGTGCGCCTCTTCCTCAACCTCCTCGTGGCGGTCGGCGCCGTCCTCGTTCTGTTCAACCTCGCGGGCGTTTCGGTGGAGTCGCTCTTTCTCGGGAGCGCGTTCGCCGGCATCGTCCTCGGACTCGCCGCACAGACGGTGCTCGCCAACGTGTTCGCCGGCCTCATGATCGTCCTCGCTGACCCGTACCGTCCGGGCGACCGGGTCTCGTTCATCACCTCGAGCTACGGGGCTCTGGCACCGAGCTACCCGCACGAGATGATGTACCCCGGGTATTCCGGGACGATCCAGGACGTCGGGCTCATCTACACCATCGTCGAGCTCGACGGCGGAGGCAGCGCGAAGTTCCCGAACTCCATCGTGCTGAGCGCGCTCACGCTCCATCGGAGCCCCGGCAACGCCCAGGCCTTCCGTGTGCGGATGACGTTCCCCCAGTCGATCCCGGTCGGTCTCGTCGAGGCGGCGGTCGCCGACGTCGCTCCCTCCCTTCCCGGGATCGCCCCGGACTTTCCACCCCCACGATTCGAGGTGACCGACATTTCCGAAAAGACATGGGACGCGGTCGTCATCGCCTGGTCGACCGCGCTCACCGAGGGACCGGTCCGCGATTATCTGCTGCGCTCGGTCCTTGCCAAGTTGCCGGCTCCCCCGAGCCCAGCGTGAGGACCCGGCGCGGCCCATTCCTTAAATCCCCCGGAAGCTCGCGAGGGCCGAGAGGGTGACGATGGGCCATCGCGTGACGTTGATCCCGGGGGATGGCATCGGGCCCGAGGTCACCAGCGCGGCCCGTTTGGTGGGCGAGGCCACGGGGGTCTCCCTGGAGTGGGAGGTCGTGGAGGCCGGCGAGAAGGCCATCCAGGCGACCGGTTCGCCGCTTCCCGACGACGTCCTCCGCTCGATCCGCAAGAACCGGCTCGCGCTCAAGGGGCCGATCACGACGCCGATCGGAGGCGGGTTCCGATCGGTGAACGTCGCTCTCCGACAGCAGCTCGACCTCTTCGCTTCCGTCCGTCCGGCCCGAGCGATCGCGGGGGAGGGAACCCGTTTCCCCGAGACCGACCTGTTCGTCGTCCGGGAGGCCACGGAAGGCCTCTACTCGGGCGTGGAGCATTGGGTGGACCGGGACCATGACGCCGCCGAGACCGTGGCGATCGTTACCCGCAAGGCATCCGACCGGATCATCCGGTTCGCCTTCGAGCTCGCCCGCCGCGAGCGCCGCCATCGCGTGACCGCGGTGCACAAGGCGAACATCATGAAGACGACCGGAGGACTCTTCCAGACCGCGTTCCGGGAAATGGCTCCTCACTACCCGGACATCGTTTCCGACGAGCGCCTGATCGACAATATGTGCATGCAGCTCGCGAAAAAGCCCGAGGAGTATGACGTCCTGGTCACCACGAATCTTTTCGGCGACATCCTTTCCGACCTGTGCGCGGGCCTGGCCGGTGGCCTCGGCGTGGCACCCGGCGCTCTCTACGGCGACGAGCTCGCGGTCTTCGAACCCGTTCACGGCTCCGCACCGAAATATGCGGGCCAGGACAAGGCGGACCCCGTCGCGGAGATCCTGTGCCTCGAACTCCTGCTGCGTCACATCGGTGAGAAGGACGCCGCGGACCGGGTCTTCCGGGCGGTCTGGGAGACGATCGCCGAGAAGAAATTCGTCACCTACGACCTCGCGTTGCCCGGATACACGGCTCGCCCGGTGCCTCCGTCCTCCTGCTCGGCGATGGCGAAGGAGATCGCTCGCAAGGTCCCGCTCGTCGACCCGAGCACGCCCCTACCGCGCCCGGCGGGGATCGGCCACGGGACGGACTCCCATCTCGAGGGCTAGGTCCGACCCTCCGGCGACGTGCCCTTCCGCTCGGCCGCGTCCCCGAGAACTTTCACGATCACTCGCTTTGGCCGTTGACCGTCGAACTCGGCGTAGAAGACCTGTTCCCACGGGCCGAGGTCGAGGTCGCCCTTCGTGACCGGGAGCACGACCTGGTGCCCGAGTAGGAGGTTCTTGAGGTGAGCGTCCCCGTTGGTCTCCCCCGTTCGGTGATGCTCGTACTCGCCCGGAGGGGCGAGCCGGTCGACCCACGTCTCGATGTCGTGGATCAGCCCCGACTCGTTGTCGTTGACGTACAGCGCTGCGGTGATGTGCATCGTCGAGACGAGGACGAGACCCTCTTCCACGCCGCTCGCGCGCACGACGGAGCGGACCTGCTCGGTGATGTTCACGAACTCGCGCGGCCGTTCGGTCTTCAGGACGAGATACTCGGTTCGGCTGGTCATACGGCGACGATTCTCCGCCCGTAGCTTTAAGGTGGTCGAGCGACCCTGAATCGGCTCGAGGCGCGTACGTGTCCCCTCCCCGCGTGGTTCGAATCCCGAGGTCGCGCGCTCCCGGCTCGACGTCGCGGGGGGACGAAGAACTTCCGCAGGACGCGGGGCCTGTCGCGTCGGTTCCCGTTGAGCGGCGACCGAACGTGGGAGGTTCTCAACGGGCGATCCGGGTGGCCGCACTGTTCGTCGCGACGCTCGGTGCCCTCTTTGCGGCGTTCGTGCTCTACGACCGCTCGGCCCCGGGGGGCACCGCCTCTCCCGAGAGCAACGGACTCCTCTTCTTCACCGTCATCTTCCTTCTGTTCGCCGTGGGCGGGGTCGTCTATTCCCTGACGCCAGCCCCGCGAGCGATCGAGGTCGGTGCCGACCGGGTGACGGTCATCGGACGCTGGGGCCGTCGGTCTCGACTTCCTGCCCTTGGCCTCCTCTCGGTGAGCGTCACTCGGAGGTACCCCGCCGGACTGCTCTCCAGCCGAGAGGTCGAGCTCATCGAGCTCTTCGGCGAGGACACCCCGCGCCGCAGCTACCTCGTGGACGCGGAACTGTTCGCGGGGGCGCGGTCGCCGACTCGAGGGCGATAGTTCGCCCCTATTCGACCAGGTCTTCGAGCTCGCCGGCCACCAGTGTCAGGAGCTGGTCGAGCGAGCGGTTCTTGAACTCGGTGATGTGCCCGCTGTCGGTCTCGAGCCGAGCGAGAAACTCATCACCGTCCCGGACGAACGAGAGCGAGAGGACGTGGCGACGACCGCCCGCTAGGGGCACCTGAGGCTCGGGCTCGGGTTCCTTCAATTTCGGAGGCGCCTTAGGGACGGACCGCTTCACGGGGCGAGCGACGGGCTTCTTCGGCGCCGGTGCCGCCTTCCTCTTCGGAGCGGGTCGGGCTACTTTCTTCGCGGGAGCGGACCGGGACGGCTTCGACCGGGGGGGCGGTCGCTTCGCCTTGGACTTCTGACGGCCGGCGCTCGCCATCTCGAGGGCCCTCGATTCGGGCGCACCAACCCCTCCTATTTAGGCGTATGCGGGGGCGACTTCGCGGTTCCGGCGCCTCGCCGGTCCGGGCGCACGGCTTTAGGACGCCCCCCGCCTACACCGCACCCGATGGCGTCCTCGGAGGTCCCGGGAGGTTCAGGGGACGGGAGGGCCCCCCTCCGCCCCGAGACGCTGCTGCTCCTCTCGGGACTGGCCCTTCTCCTCGTGTTCCTGGCCCTCGAGCCGTACTTCTCGTACGCGGTGTTCGGGTCGGACACCGGGGAGTACTATCGTCTCACGGTCGACCTCGTTACCACCGGGTCGCTCCCGCACGGGGCCGCGTACGCCGGTTGGGGGTCGGCCTATCCCGACTTCCCCGGCATCTACCTCATCGCAGGGGGCGGCTCCGGTGCCCTCGGGATCGACCCGTTCAGCGCTCTCTCGATCCTGATACCCGTGATCGCCGTCCTCTCGGTGTTCCCGCTGTTCCTCCTGTTCCGTCGGCTCTACCCGCACGATACCGTCGCCCTCCTCGCCGCCGCGGTCTCCTCCGTGGCGATGCCCCGCCTCTTCTCGATCGCCCACCCCGCCCCGCTCGCCCTCGGCGACTTCCTGTGCGTGGGAGCGCTCTGGATGCTGGTCGAGAGCCGGCGGGACGCTCGCTGGTACGTTCCCCTCTCGTTGGTCGGCGGGGCGCTCATCCTCACGCATCACCTGTCGTCCTACTTCTTCGTGGTGAGCGCCCTCGGCGGAATCTTCCTCCTCGAGATGTGGCGACCCGGTCTCTGGAGCCGCCGTTTTCCGGCCCGCGAACTCACCTTCGTGGCGGCCTTCCTGACGGGGACGTTCGCCTTCTGGTACTACGGAACCACGACCTTCGTCTCGAAGGTGCTTGATTTCGCGCTCGGGAACCGACCGTACATCGGGTTCGCCCTCTTCGAGCTGTTCGGTCTCGTCGCCATCGCCCTCGTCGCCCTCCTGGTTCGCTGGCGTCGCGCGCGCCCTCGGTCGACCCGGGCGTGGGTGCGTCTGCCCACGGACCGGAGCCTCCTGCGGGACGCCGTCCTCCTCTGTGCGATCATCTTCGGCGCCATCGGGGTCCTCGTCTTCGCGCCCGTCCCCGGGACGACACAGGAGACCACCCCCGCGGCGATTCTTTGGTTCTCACCGGTGCTCGCGCTCGGCATCGTCTGCGCCGGGAGCCGACGGGTCCTCTCGCCTTCGCGGGCCGGACCGTTCGTGCTCGCTTGGGTGGGAGCGCTCGGTCTGTCCGCCGGCTCGATGATCGCGCTCTCGTTGCTCGCGCCCGCCTTCCCCGGGTCGCCCGCGGCCGGGATCTCCTCGACGCTCGCGCCGTACCGTCACGTGGAGTACCTGTTCATCCCGATCGGGCTCCTCATCGCGGTCGGCCTCGCGAGGCTCGTGACCCGGGCAGGCGACCGGGCCGGCCGACGGGCGTTCGTGGCCGCGTGCGTTGGCGTGGTCGTTCTCCTCGCAGCGAACGCTGCCATCGTCTATCCACCCCAGAACGACTTCGGCGGCTTCGAGGAGGGTCTGACGCACGGGGACGCGGCTCTCTGGATGTGGGTAGGTATCGCGGCCCCCCCTACCTGGACCGTGGCGACCGACCATCGACTGAGTTCGATGATCTTCGGTTTCGATGGCAATCCTGCGACGTGGACGACGACCCCGGTCTTGTTCACGGGCAAGAACTGGTCGCAAGCGGCGGCCGAGCTTCGCGACGTCGGAACTCCGTATACGAACGCGAGCGGCAGGGGTCGTCCCATCGACCTCGTCGCGGTCGATTCGGTCATGTATACCGGGGTCGCGCTCGATCCCTCGGCGACCGCGACCTCGCTGAGTTCCTATGCGATCGCCTGGCTCGGGAACCTTCCGTTCGTTCCCCTCTATGAGAAC
>JBEKEY010000050.1:0-14606 GCA_050013595.1 Thermoplasmata archaeon
CGCGTCGCCTTGACGGAGATCGAGTTGCAACACGCGGGGCAATCCCGCATCGTGGGAGCCTCCTTGGCTGCTTTCGCTGCCTTCCGGTCTTGGGAGAGCTGGTACGGGTAAGCGATCAGGAAGAAGACGACCACCATGAGAACGAGGAAATTGATCATCGCGCCAAGGAACAGGCCACCGGTGATCGGGCTTCCGTTGATGGTCCACACCCCAAGAGAACTGAAATTGACTTTGACGGCGGCGCCGATCAGCGGGTCGATGATGTCGGTGACCAGGGCGCCGATCAGGGCCACAATGGCCAGACCGACGACAAAGGCCACGGCCATGGCGATCAGGCTGCCCGACAGTAGGAACTTCTTGAAATCCTCCGCAACCCCCATACGGCCGTCCTCGGCGAGCGACAGCGGCCTTGCCTTAAAACGGTATTCGAGTTCGAGACGCTGAATCCCGGAAGGTAGTCTCGTTGGCGAGCTTCGATCGAACCGAAACGTCGCACGCGCCCGGGGAGCCCCATTCCGTCCAAATAACGGAAGCGCCCCATCGAACGATCTGAGGCTGATCGAAGCGGATCACATCGCGTCGAGAGGCACGATTCCGAGAAGGTCGAGAGCGTTCCCCAGAGTCTGGCGCATGGCCGCGACCAATGCTATCCGGCTTGCCCGCTCGTCGGTCGACCGCAGGACCGGGACCGCGTGGTAGAATCGGTTGAACTGGTCCGCGAGCTCGTGGGCGTAGGCGGCCACCGCGTGGACGTGCCCGGTCCGAGCCGCATAGGCGATAGTGCGTGGGAAGCGCGAGATGATCCGTACGAGGGCGGTCTCGTCGGGGTCGGCGAGCCGGCTCGGGTCGAAGGGATACGGCGGCTGGACCGCCTCGCCTTTCCGCAGCACGCTCGAGGCGCGCGCGAACGAGTACTGGAGGAAGGGACCGCTGCGACCCTCGAACGAGAGCGCGTCCTCCCAGCGAAAGACCACGGGCTTATCGGGGGCCGCGCGGACGATGTGGTAGCGGACCGCTCCGGTCGCGACCGCCTCGGCGATCCGCTCAACGTCCGAATCCGGAAGGTCCTCACGTCGGGCGAGTACCTCGGTCCGGGCCCGGTCGACCGCCTCGTCGAGGAGGTGGTCGAGCCATACCGCCGAACCTCCCCGGGTCGACATGCGGCCCCCGTCCGGCACGGTGATGTCCTGATAGATCACGAACTCCGGTCGGCGGGCTTCCCCGATCTCCGTGAGCAGGGCGTTCAGGCAACGGGCGTGGAGTTGGTGGTCCTGGCCCAGGACGTCGATCACGCGGGCGAATCTCGAGAACTTCACGAGGTGATAGGCGATATCGCGCGTGACGTAGAGACTGGTTCCGTTACCGCGCTGGAACACGAGATGCGTCGACTCCTTCGGTAATCCGTAGCTGCTCGCGTCGACCGCCCAGGCTCCGTTCGACTCCTGGAGGACGTGCGGTGCCGACTTGAGCCGCTCGAGGACACGCTCGACGGACCGGTCGTGTACGAAGTCCGATTCCCACACGAACTCGTCGAAACCGATGCCCAACCGGGCCAGGGACTCGAGCATGCCAGCCAGGATGGTCTGGGCGAGTTGGCGATGTTCCGGGGGTACCGTCCCGGACTCGATCTGCTGGACCAGCTGGGCGACCTCGTCACGGGCGTCCTCATGCTCCTTCAGGTAGGCGCTCACCGCCGGGTAGGGTCGTCCCCGGTGGCGGTCGGCCTTCTCGCCCGTTACTTCCTCCCCATCGACCGCCTTTCGGATCGGTTCCGGCCAGCTTTCGCGGGGCTTCGACCAGATCCAGGTGATCATCGCCGCTTGTCGCCCCATGTCGTCGACGTAGTACTGCGTGGTGACCGGCGTTCCCGAAGCTCGAAGGACACGCGCGAACGTGTCGCCGATGATCCCGTTCCGGACTCTCCCGATGTGGAACGGCCCGGTCGGGTTCGCGCTCGTGTGCTCGACCACCGCGGGAGGTCCCGCGGGCTCGCCGTGGCCGTAGCGATTCCCTCGGCTGAGGACCAGCTCGAGCGTCGCGCGAGCGAGAGCCTGCGCGTCGATCCGGAAATTGACGTACGCGCCTTTCGAGGTCGCCGACCGGATCCGCTCCGAGGCCGGGAAGGCCGCGGCCAGGAGGGTCGCCATCTCGTCGGGCGCGCGCTTCGCGGAATGCGCGCAGCGATGGCACGGGAAGCTGACCTCTCCCTCGGGTCCCTCGTCCAAACTGAGTTGGGCGAAGATCGCTTCCCGAGGTAGCGGCGCCCCGGCCGCCTCGGTGGCGGTGACCATCCCGGCGAGGATCTCCTCGAGGAAGGGGGTCCAGGGGTCCCCCGAAGATGACGGGAGGGAAGCTGACGGTGTCACGAACCCACCCGGCCGAGAAGCGCTTTAGCGGTCCCCTCGTCTTAACCCTTCTCGATGGTCGCGCAGCTCCTGGTACGATACGGGGAGCTCGCGCTCAAATCCCCTCCCGTTCGCCGAGAATTCGAACGGACCCTCCGACGGAACATCCTCGACCAGTTCGTCCGGGACGGTCTGCCGGGACGCATCCGATCGGACCGTGGGCACCTTTACGTAGAGACCGACGACGGAGAACGCGGCGCGAAGCTCCTCCGCCGGGTGTTCGGCGTTACCTCCCTCAGCGTGGTCGAGGAGGTTGCGAGCGACCCGGCGGTCATCACCGCTCGCCTCCTCGAGCTCGCCGACCCCCACCTCCCGGCCGGCGCGAGCTTCGCCGTGCGCGCCCGCCGCACCGGCCAGCACCCGTTCACGAGCCAACAGATCGCGGGAGACCTCGGCGGAGCCGTCTTGGACCGTTTCTCCGACCGGGCGCTCAAGGTCGACCTCGAGCACCCGGACGTCGAACTCTTCGTCGAGGTGCGGGGACCGCGAACGTATCTATCGTTCGACCGGTATGCGGGTCCGGGAGGGTTACCCCTCGGGGTGGCGGGTCGCCTGGTCTCGCTGGTCGACGGACCCCGCGGCGCCCTCGGTACCTTCCTCATGATGAAGCGCGGTTGCCGGGTGGGTCTCGTGGTGCTTCCCGCCGGGGAAGCCTACGTTCGGGAGACGTTGTCCCGGTTCGACCCCGCGGCTCGCGTTGCCACCGCGGCGCCCGACGTCGAAGCATGGGCGCCCGTGGTCGGGGAACTCGCGCAGGATTCGCACGCGGACGGGGTCGTGCTCCCGATCACGGTCGACCAGTACCCGCGGTTCTTGACCCAGTGGGGCGACCGGGTCCTCTTTTCCCCGACCGTGGGCTTGAGCGATGAGGAGGTGGAGGAACGTTGGAAGAACGTGGTAGCCCTCGTCTCGTGACCCAGCGCCAACTGGAGGTCGAGCCTCCCCGATCCCCGTCGTCCCCTGGACCGGAGCTTCCGTCCTCATCGGCCCCGATGACCGACGCCCCAGCCGCCCCCGCCGCCCCCGCCGCGCCCCTCGGTCCGTCCAATCGAGGGCTCCTCGAACGCCAACTTCGATGGTACCGCGAACGAGCGAAGTTCGAGTCCAGGCGGCCCGACGATGAAGGGTCGAAATAGACGGTTCGTGTCCCCCACTTCGTGAACCGGGCCGTCTCTCCCACGGTGACCGCTCTGGTCGACACGATCTGTCCGGCGTCCCCGTCCGATCCGTCGGGCACGGCCTATCCGAGCGCGAGCTCGGTGGGGGTCGACCGGGACGTGGCTGAAGTGATCTCGGGGCTGCCCGCGCGGCAGCGACGCGAGTTCGCTTCGCTCCTGCGCGCGGTCGAGAGCCCACCCATCAACCTTCTCCTCACCGGACGCCCCGTCCGATTCTCACGGCTCGACGCGGGAGAACGCGAGCAGTACCTTCGTGGCTGGGCCTCGAGCCGGATCGCAGCGAAGCGACGAGGTTTCCAGGCCGCAAAACGACTGACGACAGGACTCTACTTCTCCCGACCGCTGCGGGACGGCACCCACCCACTCTGGGAACGGATCCACTACGCTCCTCCTGCCCCGACCTCCGGAATCCCCGGATCGCTGGTGGGACTCGGTCCGACGATCCCGGAACCTAACAGCGAGTTCGAGACCGATGTCTGCGTCATCGGGAGTGGGGCGGGCGGAGGCGTGATTGCCGCGCGGGTCGCGGAAGCGGGCTATCGGGTGACCGTACTCGAAGCCGGGGAATGGTTCCCCGATCTCGCCTATCCACGTTCGGAAAGAGACGCGCACGACCGACTGTTCTTCGGGCGAGGGATCGTGACGACCGCGGACACGAGCGTCGCCTTCCTGGCCGGCGAAGCGGTGGGCGGGAGCACCGCGATCAACTGGATGACCTGCCTTCCTCCACGACCCGAGGCCCGAGCCGAGTGGGCCGAGGTCGGAGGGATGACCGACGTTGCGACCCCCGAGTTCGACAAAATACTCGGCGAGGTTTCCCGTCGCCTGAGCGTTTCGACCACCGAGAGTGACGTCAATCCCTCGAACGATGCTCTTCGCCGGGGCTGTCTCGCCCTGGGGTATCGTCAGGGGATCGACTGGGACATCATTCCCCGCAACGCCGTCGGCTGCCGTTCGCGATGCGGGTTCTGCACTTTCGGCTGTCCGTATTCTACTCGGCAATCGATCCTCGTCACGTTCCTCGCGGATGCGATGCGGCGCGGAGCCCGACTTCTGGCCTCGACGCGGGCCGACCTCATCGAAGTGGAGTCCGGTCGCGTCCGAGGAGTCCGGGCCACCTACCGGGCGAACGGCGTTACGCGCGAGGTTCACGTGCGGGCCTCCGCCGTGGTCGTCGCCGGGGGCGCGTTGCAGACTCCCGCCCTTCTCCTACGTTCGGGAATTCGTTTCCCCGGAGTCGGAGTGGGACTCCGTGTCGACCCCACGACCGCCGTGGCGGGGGAGTTTCCCGACCCCGTGCGAACGTGGGAGGGACCGCACCAGACCATAGGTGTCTACCGATTCCAGGGGTCGGACGCGGGTGCGCACGGTCCGTGGATCGAGGTCGCCCCGGCCCACCCCGGCCTATCGGGGATCGCTCTCCCGTGGGACGGGGCGAACGAGTATCGCCACCGAATGGAGAGGATCGAGCACACGGCGACTCCCATCGTCCTCGTGCGGGACGTCGCGGAAGGACGGGTTCGGATCGATTCGGACGGCCGGCCCGAGTTCGACTACCATCTGACCGACCGTGACCGCACGAACCTGCTGCGGGGGATCGAGGAGACGGCGCGTCTTCTTCGCGCTGCCGGCGCCACTCGCCTATTGTCCCTCCACACACCGCCCATCGAAGTGGGCGGAGCCGGTCGGCCGGTGACGGAGAACGAGCTCGACCAGTTCGTGGATCAGGTCAGGAAGGCGGGGATCCGGGCCAGCTCGGTCGCTCTCTTCTCGGCCCATCCGATGGGCTCCGCCCGCGCGGGAAGGGACCCGCGAACGAGTGCCGCCCGCCCGACGGGGGAGGTCCACGGTGTGGATGGGTTGTGGGTGGGGGATGGAAGCTTGCTGCCCTCGTCGCCCGGCGCGAACCCGATGATATCGATCCTCGCGTTGGCGTGGCGGACCTCGGGCAATCTCGTCGCCGCGCTCGGCGGAAACCGAGTTCGGGAGAACCGCCCGAGCCAGTAGGTTTAAAAGGGCCTCCCGGGTGGCGCCGCCGCGCAACGGAGCTCTCGATGCCCGCATTCAAGGTTCAAGGGTCGTTCTACGCCCGCCGGGGCTACTGGCAAACGTTCACGAAGACGCATGACGCCCAATCCGCGGAGATCGCCCGGGAGTGGGCCCTCTCCGAGATCGGTGGATGCCATCACGTCAAGCGCCACCAGATCCGGATCCTCTCGGTCGGCGAGGTACCGGCCGCATGAGCACCCCGGCACCGCGACCGACCGAGGAACAGGTCCAGGAGGACCTCCTCCGACTCGACGCCTATCGCAACCAGCTGAACGCGCTTCTCCAGCAGCATCAGATCCTCAGCGCCTCTCGACAGGACCACGGCCGGGCCCGCGAGAGCCTCGAAGGGGTCGACCGCGCTCCCGCCAACGTGGAGCTTTTGCTCCCCCTCGGGGGCGAGACGTTCGTGCGCGGTTCGGTGGACCGGAGCGCTCCGGTGCTCGTCGGGGTCGGGTCGGGCATCGTCGTCGAGATGGAGCGACCCAAGGTGGTCGAGCTTCTCGCGGAACGGTCGGTCCGCATCGATCAGGCGCTGCGCGACCTCGAAGGACAGATGGGCTCCCTCGACGAACGGATCCAGGCGCTCTCGAACCGCCTCGACGCGATCGCCCGGGAGAGCGGGGCGACCGATGTGGGCGGCGTTTAAGGCGCGGCTGAGACGCTCCGAAGAAGCGTCTCCGTCTCCCTCGAAGGAGGACGTCGGGACCTCGACGTCGCCCGCACCCGCACCCGCCCGGAGCGGCGACCAACCGGGCGCTTCGCCCTCCCCGAGCGATGCATCGATCTTCACCGAGGGATTCCTCGGTCGACGCCTCAAGGAAGGGACCATCGACGATGTGCTCGACGACCTCGAGATCGTCCTGCTCGAGTCGGACGTGGCCGTCCCGGTCATCGAGCGGCTGCGCCGTGACCTCCGGAAGGAGCTCGCCGGCAAGAAGCTCCGATTCGGGGTGGACGCCGAAGACGCCATCCGCACGTGTCTCGAGCGATCGTGCCGGGCGATCTTGGCCCGGCCGCCAATCGAGCTCGCGAAGACCATCCGGGAGCACACGCCGAAACCGTACGTGATCATGTTCGTCGGGGTCAATGGCACCGGCAAGACCACCACGGTCGCGAAGCTCGCGGGGTGGTTGCGCTCGCAGGGTCTTTCGAGCGTGATCGCTGCGGGCGACACCTTCCGAGCCGGCGCGATCGAGCAACTGCTGGTCCACGGCGAGCGAATCGGCGTGCGCGTCGTTCGCCAGCAGGAAGGGAGCGACCCGGCCGCGGTCGCCTACGACGCTGTCGAGCACGCGCGTGCGCGCGGTCTCGACGTGGTGCTCGTCGATACCGCCGGGCGCCAGCACACGAACGAGAACCTAATCGAGGAGGCGAAGAAGATCCGCCGCGTGGTCGCGCCGTCCCTTACCCTCTTCGTCGGCGACGCACTGAGCGGGAACGACGTCATCGAGCAGGCGAAGCTCTTCGACGCCGCCGTGAGCATCGACGGTCTCGTCCTCACCAAGCTCGACGCCGATGCGAAGGGGGGAGCGGCCCTGAGCGCGACCTTCGTGACCAAGAAGCCGATCCTGTTCGTTGGAACCGGGCAGGGGTACGCCGACCTCGTTCCGTTCGACCCCGACTGGATGCTGCGACGCCTCTTCTCGGAGGGGGCCGGCGGGTGACCCCCCGGATCGACGTCGTCCTCGTCCGTCCGAAGGAGGACGGCAACGTGGGCGCGGTCGCCCGTCTCGCGCGCAACTTCGGAGCCGACCGTCTGGTCCTGGTCGCCCCCCGTGCCCGGGTGGGGACCGAGGCGCGCCGTCGCGCGATGGGGGGTCTCGCGATCCTGCGGACGGCCGTGCGGGCTCGCTCCTTCGAGGACGCCGTTCGGGAGTCGGATTTCGTGATCGGGACCACCGACATGTCCACGGGCCGTTCGAACGCGTACCTGCGTCGCTCGGTCAGTCCCGAACGACTCGGAGAGGTGATTCGGACCCTCGAAGGCAAGGTGGCGATCGTCTTTGGCCCCGAGGACAACGGACTCTCCCGCGAGCAGCTCTTGCGCTGCGACCTCCTCGTGCACATTCCCTCCCGACGGGAGTTCCCGACCCTCAACCTCTCCCACGCCGTCGCGATCGTCCTCTACGCGGTCCACCGAGCCCGTGGCCCCACCGACCCGGAGACGACACCGGCCCCCGAGGTCGTCGAGCTGAACGGACCCGAAAAGGAGCTGTTTCTGGACCGCCTCGGCGAGTTGCTGACGCGGACGGGATACCCCGCGCACAAACGACGGGGTTTAATCCTCCTGTTCCGTCGTGTACTGGGCCGCGCAACGCCTTCCGAGGCGGAGTTGCGGATGATGCTCGGGCTCTTCAAGAGCTACGGGCGCGCCTTGGACCGCAAACAGCATGGGCGAAAGTAACGGCGATTGGCTGAGGGTACGAGGGATCGGTCGCGAGCGCTTCGCGACGTACCTCGCCGATTATCTCGCGACGATCGGCTACACGGTCGAGCGGTCGGAAGCCGTCGAGCCGACGGAAAGCCGAGTGAAGGGGCGGCTCGACCGGATGAACCCCGCCGTCCCTCCGGCCGCTGCGACACTCGAATTCCGCCTCTACCCCACGAGCGGAGGGGCCGCCCTCGTCTGGCAAGTTCCCACGGAGGTCCCCGCGGAGCAACGACCTCGGATGGACCGTCTCGTCAAGGAGATCTCGAGCCACCTCGAGCGCGCGATAGCGACCGAGAGCCACGCGACCGCGAAGGTCCTGCGTCCGGTGGAGTCACGACTCCCCTGGAACGGCCCCTCGAAGAACGGCGACGCTAGGGTCGGGGACGCCTGACGCCGTCCCCGGAACGGCAGCTTTATAATTGGGACCCGGGTCCCCCGCGCCGCATTCCATGACGACTTCTGCGTACCGGTACATGGCCCGGTCGTTCCAGCAAACCCTCGGGGACGAGGGCTCCGTGCTGCGGCACGAGCGTCTGCTCACGTGGAGGCGGGAGCACACCGTCACTCGGATCGAGCATCCGACGCGCCTCGACCGTGCCCGCGCCGTCGGCTTTAGAGCCAAGGGCGGGTACGTGGTCGTTCGCGTGCGGGTCCGTCGGGGCGGCCAACGCAAGCGGGCGATCATCGCGGGACGGCGCCCGAAGCACAAGGGTATCCTGCGTATGACGCTCGCGAAGAGCCTGCGCCGGATCGCCGAAGAGCGCGCGCAAAAGCATTACCCGAACCTCGAGGTCCTGAACTCCTACTGGGTCGGCGAGGACGGGAAGCAGAAGTTCTACGAGATCATCCTGGTCGACCCCGACCATCCCGAGATCCTCGCGGACCGGAAGATCTCCTGGATCGCGGCCCCCGTGCACAAGGGGCGTGTCTACCGCGGCCTCACGAGCGCCGGGACCGAGGGTCGGGGACTCCGCTGGAAGGGGAAGGGCGCCGAGCGCTTCCGCCCCTCGCGGGCCCGCAACCGGCGGGACATCCGACGGACGCAGTCGAAGGTCATCCCGTAGGGCCGGTGTCGTCCGGGCCCGCCGTCTCGAGCAGGTTCGCCACCGACCGGTTCCCCTTTTCCCCGGTGCGGACCGCCCAGCCATAGAGTCCCTCGACGTGGACCAGTTCGCCCCGAAGGATCCGCGCGAGACGTCGACGATACTCGAGGTCCGCGCCCGATTTCCCCACGCCGAGGAACTCCTTCAGCCGCTGGGCGAGATGGCCCCCCTCGGTATCCCAGTCGGTAAGGATGATGATGTGACGGGCCGAGGCCGCCAACTGCTGGGCCGTCTCCGAGATCGTTCGGCCCCGATGAACGAGCAGGATCGTCCCCCGTACGCCGAGCCGGCGAAGCGCCCGACGGTCGCGCGCCCCTTCGACCACCACGACCGTTCCGGGGACACGGCTCTCGGCCTGGAAGCGGACCCACAAGTCCCAGAACTCGTCGAACATCGCGGCCGGATCCCGACCCGTGGTCACCGAACCGCGCTCCCCTCCGCCCACCGAGATGAGGGCCGAGGGCCGTACGAGACCGCACATATCGTATAGTCCTTCGGTTGTCGGACCCTTCCCACCGGTTCCGATGCCCGACCACTTCACCCAGCTGCTCGAATGGCGACGCAACGAGCTCGCCGTCCGGGGTCTCGCGAAGCTCCCGCCGGACTTCTACCCGTTGACCACCTCCTACCTCACCGAGTTGCGTCGATCGTACGAGACGGAGCTCCGAGAGAACCCCTCGGGGCGGAAGGGCGACATCTCCCGCCAAACCTACCAGCGTGGGATCCAGATCGCCCGCGACATCGTGGAGGGCCGGGTCCAAAAGACCCTCAACGCCGCCTTCCAAGCGAGCATCGGTGGGACCCGCGACCTTCCGAACGCGCTTCCCGAGGAGCGTGCGATGTTCGACCAGGTCCTGGGTGTCCTTGTCGAGCACCGTCGTTCGGCTGCCGCCTACATCGAGCCGACCTCCGCGCCGGCCTCGCCGCCGACCGCGCGTCCGGGCGAGGTCCCGCCGCCGTCGCCCCCGGTTCCACCGCCGCGTGCCCCGGTGACCCCCTCCGCGGCCCGCGCCCGTCCCGCGCTGGTCTACGTTCGGGTGCTCAAGGACTCGCGTCCGATCGAGGTGGGTTCCGAAACGATCGACCTGAAGGCCGACGACATCCTTTCGCTCCCCGCCGAGACCGCGCGCCTCTTGGTCGAGGCGAAGGTCGTCGAGGCACTCGAGAGCTCTCCGACGCGACCAGTTACGTAGGGTCCGCGGACCGGGCCCCGGTCTCCGGGGGCGCGAGCTCGAGGGCATAGAATCGGTCGAAGCCGAAGAGAAGGTTCTTCGCGGCGAGGCGAATGCGAACTTGAGCTTCGACCGATGGGGCGGAGCGGACGGCCTCTTCGAGCAGCTCCGGGAAGCCCCACGTGCCGAGAGCCTCCGCCTGATGCTGGAAGGCGACCTCCCTCAAACCGGCAGCGGTCGCGGCGGCGCGCACGCGGGTGAAGTTGACGAACACCGAAAGGTCCGAGCCTCCCGGGTCGGCGAGCGGGTCGTCGACCACCCGGTGACGGCGTACGGCCGCCAAGGTGCCCGACGGGTGCCCGGTGAGGAGCTCGGACTCGTCCATGCCGTAATCGAGCACGAGGAAGAGCCCGGCGACGAGATGGTCGGACACCTCCCGAACAATCCCTTCTGCCATGGGCGAGACCTCGAGGACCGTGCCCGCTCGGTCGGGCCGCGGAAGGGAGGGGGCGGGGACGGTCTGTTCGAGGGGGGCCGTGGCGAGGATGAATTCGGTGCCCGTCCATCGGAGCCCGGCTTCCTCCCAGGTCTCACCGTTCCAAGAGAGGCGGCGCGCCGGCTGGGCGTCGAGGAGCTCGTTGGCCACGACCACTCCTTGGAACGGGCCGTCGGCCCCCACCGCGGCGGCGGCCGAGACCGGGATCCCCACCGCTTCCCCCGAGCTCGTTACCCGGTCGAACGCTCGCATTAGCAACGCCGGGGACCGTTCGACGAGGACGTATTCGACTCGCGGCTTGAGGGACGGGTCGCGGGCGAGTCCCTCGAGGATGCTCTCGCCGAGGGTACCGTCCCCGGGCCCGACCTCGACCACTCGTACGGGAGCCGCCTCCGGGATCGTTCGCGCCACGGAACGGATGCGCTCGGCGATGGCCCGTCCGAACAGGGGACTCGCGTGGGCGGCGGTATAGAAATCTCCCTGCCGCTCGAACGGGGAGTCTTCGCGAGCGTAGAATCCCGCACCGTCGCTGTAGAGGGCGATGTCCATGAACCGGTCGAACGGAAGGAACCCGCTCGCATCCGCGGATCGGCGGAGCAGCTCCCGAACTTGTTCGCGACGCGCTTCGTCCGCCGACGACGCTTGCCGGGTCGGCTCGGTCATCGTACGGGCGTTCAGCCGATGTACCCGAGGTCTTCGCGGGGAGCGGGGCCGGAGGAAGGGGTCCCGTCGGTCGAACGCGCCTCCGCCTCGTGGATCTTCTGGGCGATCCGGTCGACCTCGTGGGCCTTCGCCTCGAGCGCCGTGAAGTCGATCTCGACGTGCAGGATCTTCGCGAGGACCTTGAGGACCGCCTCCGCGCTGCGGGGGTCGACGAAGTAGCCGCTCGTCTCGCCCATGAGGCAGACCCCTTCCATCCCGAAGAGGCGCCCGAGCCCGAGGAAGAGCCCGCTCGCGCCGATGAGTCCGCCGCCCGGGTCGTTGCGGGAGAACATCACTCCGAACTTCTTCATCGACTCGACCTGCTCGGCGTTGGTCGCGGCGCCGAGCACCCGCGGCTCGTCCACGACGCGGCCCTGGGCGAAGCCGGCGAGGGTGAACACCTCGCGCACGCCGAGGCCGTGGCAATAATCGAGGACCCGCTGCGTGATCTCGTACTGGCCTTCGGGGCTGATGCCCTGGTAATCTCCGCCGAGCACGAGGATGTCGCGCGAGGCCGGCGGCGAGCTCTTCCAGTAGAAAAGGTCGTTCGAGACGAGGCGGATGATCCCTTCCTCGCTCACGTAGACCTGCGGCGGGAAGAACTTCGAGTAGATGGTGGCGAGCGGCTTCGCTTTCAGCTGCTCCCGCAGGTAATCCGCGGCCAGCTTGCCGACGTTCCCGACCCCGGGAAGACCTTCGATGAGGATCGGGTCGTGGAGCTCCACCTTTTCGAGCGTGCGAATGACGACGTCTTCCACGGGGACTCGACCTCGACCGAAGCAACCGACTCCGCCGATAAAGGTTAGCTAACGGCCGGGTAGGCCGCTATCGCGTCGCGTCCGGCGCTTCCCCCACGTGCCAACCGCTCTCGCCGAGCTCCGCCTTCCAGATGTGCGTGAGGTCGGGACGGTTCGCGACCTTTTCGAGCGACAGGGTGTGCTCGTAATGGTCGCCGTGCGGGTCCGCCCGCAGGTCGATCACGAGGTCCGCCAGGTCCTGGAGGAGACCAAACACCGAACGGTCGTGGGCGACGGAGTGAGCGGTGAGGAGCGCATGGCCCCCGATCGTCTGGCAGCGGTGTCGGATCTGGCGGGCGACCGTCGTCAATTCGTGCGGTTCCATCACCTCGAGGAAGAAATCGACCGAGTCGACGACCATCCGGAAAGGCGAGTCGATCTTGGCGAGGTCGGACAGCATGCGATTCGTGAGGCTGAACGGGGTCAACGTCCGGTCCTCCGGACCCATTTCCGCGAGATCGGTCAGCGAGATACCCCCCTCCCGGGCGGTCGCCACCTCGAGCCCTCGGACCAGCACGCGCTCGAAGTATTCGTCCGCGAGGTTGACGATATGGATCTCGCCGGGGTCCCAGCCGAAATCATCGAACGCCTTGCGGACATCCTCCGTCCGCTCGTAGGTCGTGTAGAAGAGCACCGGGACCTCCCCGACCCCCGCGTGGGCGAACTGCTTCGCGAGGAGCGGGGCTCCGGAACCGGACGTGCCCGACAGGACGGAGAGCCAGCCGGGCGGCAACGCGGTCCAGACCGGTTGGTCGATCTCGGGAATGCCGAAGACCCGTTGGGTGTCCGCCACGGCTAGTGTCCCGCCCGCGCGACGTCGATCGTCTCGTCGACGACGAGGTTGAGCATCTGTTCGATCCCCGTGGTTTCCTCTTCGGACGTCTCGAGAACGAGCGTGAGGACCCCTCGAGCCTTCAGGTTGTTGAGGAGGATGTGGAAGAACTCCGAGAGCAGCTCGGGCTTGTTGTGGATCGCGAGGGAGTTCACGCTGTCGATCACGACGATCGAGCGTGGATGGGGGAACTTCTTCAGCAGGTACTCGATCCGAAGCATGATCTCCTCGAGCGCGCGCGGACTCTCCACGTAGGTGGCGTTGGGGAGCGGGTTCGCGTAGTTCATCATGATGTGGCTGATCGCGTCGACGAACGAGATCCGGTCCATCGGGACGTCCAGCGCCTGCGCGAGGGACCAGACGAACGAGGCCGGGTTCGTGACCGCGACGTAAATGGTGTGGGTGTTGGTCTCGCTGCCGACGTCGCGCAGCGTGGCGTTCAGGACCGCGAAGTAGTGGTCGGCGTACTCGCGGGGGTCGAGCTTCAGGGCGACGGCGCTACCACCGGGGAGCGCCCGCAATCGCTCGCCGATGTCGACCGGCACGATTCACGTCCCTCCTTCACGGCCGCCCTTCAGGTGCGGTGCCATCAGGATGCCGATTGGGGTGAGCTCGAGTACGTACTGCGCGCGCGAGTGCGCCGTGCCGCGCATCTTGACGATCTGCACGACCCGAAGGATGTCCCCCATCCGGCGGGTGTTCCACAGCAGGATCACCCCGTCCACGATCGCCTCCTCGACGCCGTGGAGCGAGTAGCGACCCGGCGTGGGCCCGATCTCCGAGACCAGGAGCGATGTGCATCGCGCGTCGTTGAGCTCCTGGCCGAGCCGGAGCATGAAGTCCCGGATCTGCTCCTCCTTGCGGATCCGGTAGCACACCGAGGTCAGGCTGTCCAGGACCACCCGTTGGGCACCGAGCGTGCGGACGAGGTCGGCGATGGTTCGGATCAGGATGTCGATCTCTCCGGCGGAAAGCTCGTCCTTCCCGAGCCCGAGGCGTTCGTAGAGCGAAGGCAGGTCGACGAAGACGAGCGAGCCTTGTTCGATGAGGTCCGTTCGGAAGAATTCGAAGGTGGAGAGGTTCTGGATGAGTTTCGTGGACGATTCGGTCACCGAGATGAACAGCGAGCGCTCTCCCCGCTCGGCGCCGCGCACGAGGAACTCGAGGCAGAGCGTCGTCTTGCCCGTGCCGACGCTTCCCGCGACGAGCACCATGTTGCCTCGCGGGATCCCCCCGCCCAGGATGTTGTCGAGACCGTCGATGCCCGTGGCGCACCGTTCGAGCGTCGTCGCCGGGGCCATCAGTCCGACCCCCTTCACCACCTCCGTGACCGGGGGATTCCCCGAGGGCGATTCCATCAGTGAATCGAGCCGTTCCGTCCCTAATAGGGTTGTGGCGTTCGGGAATCGTTCCCGGGAGCCAGCGCATCACCGTCAGAAGA
>JBEKEY010000051.1:0-14571 GCA_050013595.1 Thermoplasmata archaeon
ATGGCGATGCCGACGTTTAGTTCCTCGGTGATCTTCGTCGTATACGACGAGTCGTACGGCGCGAAGCCGGACAGCGGATACAACGGTCTCGTCGGTGGACCCGTCTACATGGTGGCCGTGAGTCCTTACACCCTCGGAGTGGGCGCACTCACTATCAACACGAGCCACTATAACCTACTCTCTACCTGGGAGTGGCTGCTCGGGCTCCCTGCCACCGGGTCGGGGCACGACGGCACCTCGTCCTTCCCGGCGATGAAGGCGCTGTTCCGGACTTCCAGCCCGACCGAGTACACAGTAACGTTCACAGAATCTGGTTTACCGTCCAGTACCGAGTGGTGGGTGAACCTAACGGACGGACCGACGTTCAGCTCGACGACTCCCTCGCTCACGTTCGCCGAACCGAACGGGACGTACGACTACACGGCGGCGACAACGGACAAGGCGTATGAGCCGACGGTGGCGGGCGGTTCGTTCGAGGTGAATGGCGCGTCGGTCAGTGAATCGGTGACGTTCAATCGGGTGACGTACACCGTCACCTTCACGGAGAGCGGCTTGCCCTCGGGCACCCGCTGGTCGGTAACGTTGGACGGGACCCTGCACACCTCGACAACGACCACCATCATGTTCAAGGAGCCGAACGGCACGTACTCATTGACGGTGACTCCTCCAATCGGTTTCACCGCCTCTCCGACCACCGGGCCGGTGGATGTCAACGGGGTGAGCCAATTGGTTTCGGTGACGATGACACCCTGGGCGAGCGGGGGAGCTGCGATCGCAGAACTATACACGGTGTACAACGGACGGGCGGACCTGCAGGCCGCCTTCCCGGACGTGTATGGCAACTTCACCAATTATACCAAGCTAGTGAACTGGGCCGGGGGTGTGGTCACAGGCTCCTTCACCGATGGCGCCAACTTGACACTCCACCCGTTCGGCTACTTCTACGCCCTGATGATGGTCTACGACGGTCGGTCCGACCTCCAGTCCGCGTACCCGGACGCGTTCACGAACTTCGCGGATTACACCTTGCTGGTCAACTGGGCCGGGGGCGTGGTGACAGGACGGTGGACCGACAGCAACAGCTCGACGCTCGCGCCGTTCGGATACTACTACGCACTGATGATGGTCTACGATGGGCGATCCGACCTCCAATCCGCCTTCCCCCATGCGTTCGCGGACGAATCCTCGTATCAGGCGCTCCTGGTCTGGGCGAACGACGTGGTGCTACAGGTGTTCACTGATTCCGCATACACCACACTCCTGCCGTTCGCAGCGAGCTACGAGGCGCTTGGATAGTTGCGAAAGGGGTGGTTTGTCAAACCATCCGATGGAGACCAGAACCAAAACGGAGGCAGAGGCTAAAGAGGTGAAGTCGCCACGTGCCCATCCCACGACGGTGAACCCAACGGTCTGTCCTCGACCTGAATTAGCGTGAGGTCCGGTTGATATTGGCGCTAGCGAGGGACAGGCGAGCTCGGGTGGGTTCCTGCCCGGCTCCCGACCTTGCGGACTGCCGTATGTATAACAATCCGGTGATTTTGTATAACTATCGTGTCGCGGTTTCCGGTTGCTGAAATCCAATCAAGTTCGGGTTTATCCCCCACAACTAGCCACGTTTGAAATTGAAGGCGCGCCATGCGAACAAGGAATGACTCTCCTATTCTCGCTTTCCTGCCCGCGTTGCTCGTTGAGGATTCGATGCCCTCGAGCGATCGACCGCCCTCCCGGAGCTCTGACGGCAACGAGGCCGGTTCCCGTCGTCCAGACGCGCCGCCGGGACCGAAGAGAACCAGCTTCGGCGATTCTACCTCTCGGTGATCTCGAAGCGTGAGATCGCTCGTTTCGTGGGCGGCTCCTGACCTTGATGGCGAGGAGGGCCCGCGCAAATCTGCGCTAATGAACGTGCCGGCCCTTTGATTCTCGCGACTGCGCTCGTCTCGACTTGGCCGGCGCTCCCCTCGCGGTCGGTCATTGTGCGCGCGGGAGCTTCAACAACGGACACGTTGCGCAACCCCCGGACTTCTTGCCGTACGAGACCATACCCAGCCGTGCCACCAGATTTGTGAGAACTGCGAGGGGGTTGCAAGTCGACCTATCCTCGAGAAGAAACGAACACCCAGGTACGTACCGAGCATGGATGAAGGATGGCAGATCCCAAATCCGTATGCAGGTGGGGCGGACATCACCACGAGGCTCTTCGCGAACCGTGCGTCTCGCCCTCCTCCTTTCCTTCTCGATCCTGGCCGTTTCACCGATGCAATCGACGTTCATCGCGGCCCCTCACTCGGTCGCCCACCCACTGGGGCCTGGGGGAGCTCCGTCCCTTGCGCCGGACACCACGAGGTCTGCCCCCGCAACGAGGACTTCCTCGGGGACCCTCAGTGTCGCGGAGACGTTGGTCCTGATCAACAACACGCTGGTCTCGGGGAACTTTCTCGCGGGGAACGGCCTGGAACCCGTGGGGGCCACGTATGACAACGGTCGAGGGGAGACCTTCGTCGCAGAGTTCGGCTCGGATGTTGTGAGCGTTATCAACGACGCGACAGACGAGGTGGTCGCGTCGATGCCGGTGGGATATGAACCGTACGGTCTCGCGTACGACTCCGGCAAGTCAGAGCTCTTCGTCCCGAATTTCGCTTCGCACAACGTGAGCGTTATCGACGACGCGACGGACAAGGTGGTCGCGACATTGGCGGCGGGGTTAGACCCCGACGGTGCTGCGTATGACGCCGGCAAGGGGGAGATCTTCCTGTCCAACGGCGGCTCGGGAAACGTGAGCGTGATCGACGATGCTACGGACCAGACCGTCGCGAACGTGGCTGTTGCCGGTGGGCCCTTCGGCGTCGCGTACGATAGTGGGAAAGGCGAGGTCTTCGTTTCGAGCGTCGGTGGGGACGACGTGAGCGTGATCGACGACGCGACAGACAAGGTGGTCGCGACGGTATCGGTCGGGAGCGAACCCTACGGCCTCGTATACGACAGTGGCGAGGGGGAAGTCTTCGTTACGAACTACGGCTCGGACAATGTGAGCGTGATCGACGACGCAACGAACCAAGTCGTGGCGACGATGGCGGCGGGGGAGGAACCGTTCGCTGTCGCGTACGACAGCGGAGAAGGGGAGGTCCTCGTCTCGAACTATCTTTCCGATAACGTCAGCGTCATCAAGGACTCGACGGACCAGGTGGTCGCGACGGTCTGGGTGGGGACGGGCGCCGACGGTGTCGCGTATGACGTGACAAGGGCGGAGGTCCTCGTAATGACCGCCGTCCCGACCCGTGCGAGGGTAATCGATGACTCGACGGACAAGGTGGTCGCGACGGTGGACCTAGGGAGTACGCCGTACGGTACCGCCTACGACAGTGGGAGGGCAGAGGTCTTCGTCGGGGACCTCAGTGCGAGCAATGTCAGCGTCATCGATGATGAGACGGACATGGTGGTCGCGACTGTGGCGGTGGGAATCAGACCCTACAGTCTCGCGTACGACAGCGCGCGGGGGGAAGTGTTCGTAGCGAACTTCGATTCGAACACGGTGAGTGTGATCGACGATGCGACGGACCAGGTGGTCGCCACAGTTTCGGTGGGAAGCGAACCCTACGGTATTGCCTACGACAGTGGGAAGGGGGAGCTCTTCGTCACGAATACTGGCTCGGACAATATGAGCGTGATCAACGACACGACGGACAGGATCATCGCCACGGTCTCGGTCGATAGCCAACCCTCCTTTGCCACGTACGACGTCGGGAAAGGAGAGATCTTCGAGGCGAACGGGGGTTCAAACAGCGTGAGCGTTATCAACGATGCGACCGACCTTGTCGTCGCATCGGTGGGGGTGGGGAGAGCGCCTTTGGGTGTCTCGTATGATGGCGTAAACGGGCAGATCTTCGTGACGAATTCCTATTCGGACAATGTCAGCGTGATTAGCGACGCAACGGACAAGGTTGTCGCCACGGTCATGGCGGGAACTGAACCGGGGAGCGTAGCGTACGCCAGCCGAGAGGCGGAGCTCGCCGTCACCAACTACGCTTCGAGCAACGTAACCCTGATCGATGACGCGACGGACCAGGCTGTCGGGACGGTCGCGGTGGGGGCCAACCCTGGCGGTGTCGCCTATGATTCCGGCAACGATAACCTGTACGTGAGTAATACTGGACAGGGTACCGTCTCGACGATCCCGTTCTCCTCCGTGAGCCGTTACCCGTTGACGTTTACGGAGGGCGGGTTGGCCGCGGGTCTTGCGTGGTCGGTCGCATTGAATGGAGCCCCTCCGACCTCCTCCACCTTGACGACGATCGGCTTTACCGAACCCAACGGATCGTACTCGTACACGGTGGGGACGGAGAGCGGGTACACACCGCACCCGGCATCGGGAAGCGTGACGGTGAACGGGGAGAACAAAAGCGTGTCGGTAGCCTTTACGGCGCCCACCACCTACACGGTGACCTTCACTGAGGCGGGGTTGCCCTCGGGGACGAACTGGGCGGTTGACCTGAACGGAACTCACTACGCGTCGACCTCGGAGTCCATCGCGTCAAGCGAGGCCAGCGGAACCTATCCGTTCCAGGTCGTCGCGCTGCCGGGGTTCGTTCCGAGTCCGTCTTCAGGATCCATCACGGTGAGCGGGGGCCCCGTAAGTAGGTCGATTACCTTCACGCCTACCGCTCCGGGCAACTACTCCGTGACGTTCACCGAGACCGGCCTTCCGTCGGGCGAGCTGTGGAACGTGACAGTGGAGGGCCAAATGCAAAGTGCGGTCGCGCCGGCCCCGATCGTTTTTTCCGAGCCGAACGGGACGTATGATTACACCGCGGCGACGACGGACAAGGAGTATGTGTCCCCCGGGGGGTCCTTGGCGGTCAATATTGAGGCGGTCATGGAGACCGTCACCTTCAGCCTCGTCACCTACGCGGTGACGTTCACAGAGAGGGGACTACCCAGCGACACGAGCTGGTATGTGAACGTCACGGGTGGGTCGCCACACGTCTCGACGGGGAGCGCGATCAGCTTCCTCGAGCCGAACGGGACGTACTACTACGCAGTGGTCACGACCGACAAGGAGTACATGTCGGCTGGAGGATCCTTCCAGGTATTCGGCATGGCAGTAGCGGGGTCGGTGACGTTCAGCCTGGTTACCTACACCCTGACATTCACGGAGAGGGGACTGCCGGCGGGCACGAACTGGACGGTCACGTTGGACGGCACCACGCACGCGTCCACGGCGGGGGTGATTACATTCACAGAGCCCAACGGCACGTATTCCTTCAGTATCCCTCCGGTGGCGGGCTATCGTGTGAACTTGAGCACCGGTTCGGTAACCGTTAACGGCGCCGCCGTGGAACGCTCCCTGGCCTTCACGTCGAATTCCGGGGCGACCACGTTCTTGGGCCTTCCCGCAGAGGAGGGATTTGCCGTTCTGGGTACGATCGTGGCGGTGGTGCTCGTAGGTGTCGTGGTGGCAGTTGTTCTGATCCGCCGCCGAAGAAAGACTCCCCCCAGTCCCGTGTCATCCCCTTCGCCACCCGGTGCGGACAGTCCACCAGTCCCGCCGTAGGGCACCGTCGGTTCAACCGCGCCGACCTCGCCGCGGCCCCTCGCGCTGATTGCGGTCTCGTCATCGGACACGCGCGTCCCACATCAAACCCGCGGTCGCGCGAACGTTTCCTCGCTCAACACATTCAATCTTTGCGTCCGGAAAGGGGCCCCCTTCGTATCTCCCGGCACTCATCTCCACCGGCCCGACCATTTTTGACGAGAGGGTTCTCTCAGGGCCCCGCGCAGGTCCTTCGACGGTAGGAACGTCTTCGGCAACAGGATCCCGCCACATAACTTAAGGCACGATTGGGACTCGGGAGCCATAGGGAGTAGAACTAATCGGCATAGCCCTCTGGCGGCTGGGGGAGCGCACGGGCGTACGCCCGGCCCTTACGCAACGGGTCCCTTACCAACGCCGGAGATAGTCAACGGATCCGTGCCCACCGGTGGGGACGCACGAATCGTCCCACGGCCCCGCCTCGGCCCGGAAAGTGGTCTTCGGTTCGGGACCACTGAGAGAGATTCCTTCAGCGCCCGGCGTACGACGGGTTTTCGGTCCGTTGCGAGGAGGTCAGTCGATGCAGGTCGACGGCCAGCCATCGCCAGCCCTCTTTCGTTTCAATTGGCGCCACCGCGATGTTGTCCTTGGCTAGGTCGGAACAGTATTCTCGCAGGCACACGATGACCTTCTCCGGGTTGTCTCCCGTCAGGCTTGAGATCTCCGATGTCGTTCCGAGCCAGCCCCCGTTCCGAACCAGGGTTCGAAGGGCCTGGATGTACCGAGGAAGGTCTCCCGCGGGCTCGTACGAGATCCGTCCGCCGGAGATTGACGGGTTGACCGAGGCCGATACTGACACGACCGGTGTCGGGGGCCCCACGACTTCACTCCGAGCGGACGGGGCTTTCGCGATGGGCTGAGGGGTAGCGGCGGGACGACCCGCTCCGTCCAATTCTTGGATGATCGCATCGATTTCCTCTTCGAACGGGCTCTCTTGAGGTATCGGCGAGAGGGTCGGAACGATCAAGGGGCGAAGCTCAGCTCGGGGCTGGGGTGGGTCGGATTCTCGTTCGTCAAACGTGGGAATGAGGATGTCCGGGTCGGAGGCTCGAGCTTGAATGATCCGGGTGAGTTCGGCCAGTTCGGCGTCGGGTACGGGTCGAAGACTCCGCCGCATCCGGAACCGGTCCAGCGCCTCACGGAGCTCACCGCTTGGCACGCGGAATCTCCGGCGGCGCTCTCCGTCGTGCATCTCTATGCACGGGTTCCCTTCTCCGTCTCGAAGGAGCCGAAGGCCGGCGTACCGTACCAGGTCACGGTATAGTTCGTGAGCCGGAGGCCCTCCCATGGCCCCGATTGGGGGAATCCACTCGCACGATGCGGATCGACTCAGATCACGGATGCCGATTTCTTCCATCTTTGCGCGCCGTCGTTTCTGGACTTCCGGCGGTGGGAGCGATTGCGGTGAGCCCCGAGGGAGTCACAACTGATGGTTCGGCTCCCCGCTTTAGACCTTTTCGAAGCACTGGAAAGCTCAGCACCCTCCCTTACCGCTTGAAGTCTCGTCTGGCGGACACGCCCCGGGTGAGCGGGCGCGGAGGATCCCGCCCCATCGATGGCGCACGCGGGTTCGTGCGGCAGATAGAGAAGAGGAGCTGGAGAATCGGTTCCCGGAGGATCCGGGAAACCGAGCTCGAACTTCGCTCAAGGGGTCCGTTTTTCTAGGGAGGTCGACTTGGCTTCGGGACGTGAGTCTCAGGACATGCGAGACCAACGGTGAGAAGCGTCACTCCCCCGGCTTCTCAATTCCGATTCAGGGTCGCTTGATGCGGGGACCAGGTATCGAGGGACTATGGGAGTACTCGGTTGGATCGTCGTTATCGTGGTCGTAGTCGTCGTGCTGTTTTGGATTGGCATCATCCACTGAACGATGTCGCCGGCTGGAAGGGTCACGCGACTGGACCGGATTGGCAACTTCATGGCCTGTACGGGCAGGTAAGGAGTTAGCGCGCGCGCGTCTCGGCGTTGCGCTAGGCGCGGTAGTAGGAACCGCCCTTCGAGAGCGGCCGGTCGGTCGTTATGGGGTCACGCCTCCTCCACCGGCTCGTCATCGCAAGGTCCGCCCCAGACGCTGACGATGCGCCCACGGTCGAACGAGACCTCGTCGCCGTACCGGGCGCCGACACCCTCTGGGTCAGATGGCGAATTGTCCAGCATCCCCGTCACGGCGCGCCCGTCGATGCGGGTCACGAGCACCCAAATGGGCTCGGTCTCGCCTCTCTCCCGGGAGTTCGCCACGATGAGCTTCACCAGCTGCCCCTCGCGGGTGAGGCGCCCGAAGTGCGGGCACTGCGGCTCCAAGACGCATGTCCTCACGCGTCGGCCGTGCCGGACGCGCTTCGTCGATTCAAACCTGCCCCCTTCCCGCCGCCTGGCCAGCAATCTCCCACGTTGGGCATGAGGCTTCATCGGGTCTCCTTTGAAGTGTGTATGGATGCGGATGGGTTAAGAACCCAACGGTGCCGATCTCCGTCACCGGGCCGACGCCGCGCGCTCCTCGTGTTCGGTCATCGGACGCGCGCGCCCTGCGGCAAGCTCGAAAGGGTCCGGGAAGAATCCTCCTTCGTGATCTGGAAGTGTCGGTCCAACAGAAGGAGCACAAGCCATCATCCAATCCCCGACGGCCCGGACTTTGGCTTCTCAGCCGGAATCAAGGAGGGCTCTATACGCTCGCGGTCCTCGTCCTCGCTTAGTGCGGGAAGCGACCTTGGGTAAGTCCGAATGAGACCCCACGCGCTTCCCGCAACTGCCTGCGGCCCGCGCTCCGCATCAAGGTCGCGTCTGGCTGCGGCCGCCGTCCCCTCGCTACGCTCGGCCCCGTACTCATCCCCGTGTTTGGAAAGGGTGGGTTGCCGGAGGTAGACCGGCAACCGTGGTCCTCCAGACCGTCTGGGCTTAGGCCCGTAATCCCGTCGATCCGTTCCCACTCCGCGCCTGCTGTGGATGGCCCCGGGGGAAGGGGTAAGGGGGGATGCATCACCCTGTGCGAGGATGCGTTCTCCCAGATTATACGAAAGAGCGGTGTCCCGCATGTTCCAGGAAAAGGACCTCGGGAATGCCGATGACCCCACTCTGCTCCATGGCCTTCCTCAACTCTTCCAGCTGAGCGAACCGGTGAGCCTTGGCCGCGTCCTCGAACTCCGTGATCACCACAACTTCGTTCGGGTCGTCGGTGCCTCCCAGGATTTGCGCATTCTTCACACCGTTCGCCTTGTGAAAAGCGTCCAGGCTGTCGAACAGCACCCTCCACTTTGCAAAGTCCTTCACCTTGTGCCGTACGATGACCGCGGTCACGCGCGGGCCACGCGCCTCGGCATTTTGGGTCTTGCAGAGGCCCGCAGAGGGGGTGCTGGTGCCATGTCCGAGGTCGATAGATGTGGAATCGACGACCTGTCCCGGAGGCTCGGGAGTGACGACCCGGTCGTGCCTATGGGGCCGATCCGTCAGGACCGACCGAGGCGTTTGCATCACGATTACCCGCCCTGAACGAAGGAGGGGCGCGACGGGCGATCCCCAGGGCAAGGAGAGCCGCCGGGACCGCAAAAATTCCGGGCGATTCCCGAGCTGGGACTTCCAGGGTTGAACTCACAGCATCGGGAGTTTCGCAAAAGGCCCCCTTCGTATCTCCCGACACTCATCTCCACCGGCCGGACCGTTTTCTGACGAGAGGGTTCTCTAAGGGCCCCGCGCAGGTCCGTCGACGGTAGGAACGTCTTTGGCAACAGGTTCCCGCCATCTAATTAAGCCACGATCGGGACTCGGGAGCCATAGGGAGTGGAACTAATCGGCAGAGCCCTCTGGCGGCTCCGCGTAAACCAAGTTATGAGCCCGACCTTCTCGAAAGTGATGGATGGTGTCGGCTTCGAGTGGCATTAGGTGAAGACGAGCTCGAAGGCCTCCTGGCCGTTGGGATACTCTTTCGTCCGGACCACCTTTCGGTCGAGGCGGATCCCCGCGGATTGGAGCGTCGCTTCATCGCGTTCCAGCGCGCTTCCCAAGTAGACATTGAGGATCGTCTGGTGGGCCGACGCGCCTTCGACCATTCGGGTCGCCCCGACGATGGGGCTTCCGACGATGGTGACTGATTCGCCCACCCGCACGAGCTCGCACGGACCTGCGTCGATCCCGATGGAGAGTCCGGTACCGGCCGGGAAGTTTCGGGAGTTCCGGCGCAGGCTCGCCAGCAGGGAGTCGGCGGCGGAGAACGCGGTTCGGCAGAAATCCGGAATGGTGCCGATGTCCGCCGGACGGTCCTTGGGCGGGATCCAAAAGGCGATGAATCCGTCACCGGTGAATTTGTCGAACCAACCTCCGGAGGCGTTCGCCAATCCTCGGACGGCCTCGGTGAACCCCACGATGAACCGGGCGAACGTGGACGGCTGCACCGCCTCCTTCAGGACGAGGGTGGACATCCGCAGGTCTCCGACGACCACGATGGCCTCGACCGGAGTCGATCCCATCGAAAGAAGCTCCTGAATTCCCTCGGCGGAGAGCTGGTCGCGGGCGCTCGCCGGTCCTTGTCGGTCGAGGATCGCGTCAAAGCCGGGGATTCCGCCTTCGTCGGGACTCGGAGGGATCTCGACCATGAGTCATGCCTCCGCCTAGGAGCTGAGGAAGGGAACGAGGTCCTGAACTTCAGCTTGCGCCACGCCTCGTCCGTTTCGTCGTTCGACTTCTCGGAACGGAATTCAGCGGATTTCTTCTCGTCTAATCCATAAATAACACCGACCCCGATGAAGGCCTCTCGAGGCGCTCCGAATGTCGGTCCGGTCAATCGCCCTCCGCCGCCGGCCGAACCCACGCCTCGACCAGTTCCGGAGGACGTGGTACTTCTTCCGTCGGAACACCCTGGCCATCATCGGCCTCGGCATCCTCGTGTTCTTCGCCTGCTTGTTCGTGGCCTCGTTCCTCTATCCGGCATCCTCGACCGAGCTCACTATCTACCAGGCGACGAACGGGGCCGCCCCTTCCTCCCACGCGCTCTATCCAGAGGTCTGCACCTACCAGGCGGGCGAGGTTCCCCCCGCCCCCAACTGCTATCTCACGCCGACCGGGATGCCTTCCGTCATCGGACCCACGGCCACCCTCCATCCAGCGGGTCTGGGTCCGTTACCGTTCGGTTCGCTGACCCTCAACCCCGCCGGCCAAACCTTCTACGACACTTTTGACGGTCTGATCAAGGGCGCCCAGTGGTCGCTGACGATCTCCGTCGGGGTGGTGACCTCCGGGGCCTTGATCGGGATTCTGCTCGGAGTGGTCGCCGGGTACTACGGGGGTGTGGTCGACGAGGTGATCATGCGGATCACCGACATCTTCCTCTCGATCCCCGGATTGCTCCTCGTCATCATCACGCTCGCCATTTTCGCGCCCTCCATCACGAGTCTGTGGACCCGGGTCGGCCTCGTCATCGCCGCCTTCGTCGTCGTGGCGTGGCCCACGTATGCCCGTATCGTCCGAAGCCAGGTGCTGATCGTCCGCGAGCAGCGGTACGTCGAGGCAGCCAAGGCTTCGGGCGCCAAGGGCGGACGGATCCTGCGGAAGCACATCCTTCCGAACAGCATCTACCCGGTGTTCGTCCAAATGTCGTTCGACGTCGGAACGATTCCCCTCCTCATCGCCGCGATCGTCTTCATCGGATTCCAGGTGTTTCCGAAGCTCAACTTTCCCGAGTGGGGTACGATCACCGCGTTCTCGGTGCAGGGTGCGGTGCTGGCTTCGTTCATCACCGCTTGTCAGTCCGCGTCGGCCCTCGGCGGGGGTTGTACCTTCCCTTGGTGGCAGTTCTTCTTCCCCGGTCTCACCCTCTTCCTCTTCGCGATTAGTGTGAGCTTCTTTGCCGACGGACTACGAGATGCTCTGGACCCTCGACTTCGTCGGTGATCCACATCTGGCCGAGAAGGTATCGATTCCGGAGCCCGAAGATTCTGGGGTCGCTCCAACCCCACGCTCCCCGCGAGCGGGTCGCACTATTTCGGTAGCGGGATCCAAACCACGACCGGCTCGCCGGTCGTCCTACATCCGGTCGCAGATGTGGGGATCAGAATGGCCAAGAATCGACCGCGGTCGGGATTTGAAATACCTGCGCCGTGTATCAGAATCTGCACCTCGAATGACCGAAACTTCCGCACCCGAGCCTCCGTCACCCTCCTCCGGACCTCTTCCCGCCCCGCCCCCCCCGCCGCGACGATCTCGATTCATGGGCGGAATCGGTCTCGCGGGCGTCCTTGTCGTGGCCGCCGTCGTCATCGCCGCCGTGGCCCTCTCGGGAACGGTCCTTCTTTCGAACAACGGCGGGAGTACGGCCGGAGCGTATGTCGAATCCTCCACCGTAACTCTTGCTACGGCACAGTCCTTCATGGCCCTCACGGCCGGCGGTCCGTGGAATCTCGTCGCGATCTCGGGAATCGATTTCACTCAAGCGTACTCGAACGACACCGAGCCCACCATAGCGGGCAATTGCACCTTCACCGATTTCTCGGGCATCACCATCCCTGGGTTCACCGGGAACTACTCGAACGGGCAGCTCGAGAATTGGGTCTTCGAGTACGTGAACTCCGCTGGGAACTCCGCGGTCTACCTGCTCGTTCAGGGAAGCCAGGCGAAGATCGTGTACGAGTTGGGCGGACCCGATTGCTCCTTCGGCAAGGTCACTTCGACTCCGCTTCCTAGCGACCTCATCGACAGCACGCAGGCCGCGATCGCGCTCCTCTCGACCACGAATGCCTCGACGTTCGTTCAGGACAATCCTTCGGCCAACGCCGAATTCACGCTCTTCCCGTTCTTTCTCCTCGGTGCCGGGGGCGGACTGGAGTGGACGGTCGTCTTTACGACGTGCGACCTCGTGAATGCCTCGAGTGGGCCCGCGCAGGGAAGTTTCCTGTATGGTTCGGTGAATGCGACCACGGGGACCGTGGAGGGAACCACCTACACCGCATCCCAAGGCTGCGGCTTCCAGACCCCCCCGCCGTCGAAGATCCCGATCGGAACGGCGCTTGCCGTGGGGAACCCGGTCCTCTCGACCTGCGCGATCGGCTCCACCTTCACCGTGAACGGGTGCACGGCCGGGGACTACACGTACACGTTGACCGTAGAATCCTCGACCGTTGAACTCGGCGACATGGTCTTCGAAGTGGAGACGGCCACCGGTGGGCTCTATTCCCTGGCCAGCCCAGGAGGCTTTTCGGTCATCAGTATCACGGGCTCGGTCGACGCCGAGTATCCCCTCGGCAGTCTCAATTTCATGGACATGTCGAGCCCGTTCCTCTTCTACGGGAGTGGGATCACGAACACGACCGCGCTCACGAGCATCGATACGATTCTCATCGACATGGGCAACACGGACCCGGCGGGGATCGGCTTGACCTTCGTCGTGCAGGGCACGAACGGTTACTCGGGCAGTATCGCCCTCGCGCTGCCCTAGCCCGAGCCGGCTCTTCTCACCGCGAGACCCGCAGCTGGCGGAGCACGATGGATTGGAGTTCTTTCCACCGAGGGTCCTTACGGGCGCCCGCGAGCAGCGGTGAGTACTTGACGTGCAGGAATTGCAGCGTGTGGTCCTTCGTTGCGGCGAACATGTAGTCAAAGAACTTGTTGACGTCGCCGAGCGCCAGATAGACGTAGCCGGCCGAGGGCGACAGGGACCAGCCTTGATCGTGCGAGGCATCCAACTTCGCGATCATCTCCATCGCGGTCGCCGTGTCCCCCCGAAGGGCCGCGAGGTACCCGCGGTTCAAGTAGGTCGCCTCGTTGTAAGGTCCCGCCCCCGGCACTCCTCGACGGCGGGCGCATTCGCGTCGGAAAGGGAGGAGTCCACGGCAGGAACGCTCCCCTCCGACGCGCTCCGATGGACCCGACGCGCCCACCGCAGCTCGGAATCAGCGGACGGACCTCGGGCGAGTCGCCCGGTAATCCCTCTCGAGGGCCTGTCCAAGGTTACGCCACATGGTGTGGAGCTCCTTCTCCAGTACAGCCTTCGGAGGATTCTTCACGCCTAAGGCGGTCGCTCGTCGTGCGCCCCGCATGGTGAATTCCGTCCGCCCGCCCGGAAGCTCGCGTAGAGTGTAGTCGAGATTCCACGTACGATAGTTGCCGACGGCGACCGCGTGCCATCGGTTCGGCGGCCGGAGCGTAACGGTCTGGCGACTCCACATCCAACCGTCCGGGGTCGTGTTCAGGTCTTCGTAGACCACGGTGTGCGAGGTCCTCCCGACGAGTTGGCGGGTGCCGGGATCGCCCTGGAGCTTCCGGTCGGCTTCGGTGTAGTCGGTGCACCACGCGTAGGCAAAGCCGAGCGGGGCGCGGAAGATCCTCTTGATCTCGTAGACCGTCACGGGTGCGCTCATTCGTCGAGCCCTCCTGCCCGCCCCTCAAGCGAGCCCCTGTCTTGTAGTCTCGGGGGTCCGCGCGCGTCGGCCGGACGGACGGGCACGGGCCCCTCGACGCTTCGACGACTTCGGCACAACGCCCAATTGATCGTAGAGGAAGGTCCAGATGTCGGTGAGCTCCTCCACGGCCTGGTCGACGGACTTACCGAAGCCGTGTCCGGCCTCGTGTTCCGTACGGAGGAGCACTGGGAGTCCGGAGACGCTCGACGCTTGCAGTCGCGCGGTCATCTTGCGAGCGTGCAGGGGGTTCACTCGAGTGTCCGTATCGGCCGTGGTGACGAGCACCGCGGGATAACGGATCCCCGCACGTACGTGATGGTAGGGCGAGTACTTCCAAAGGTACGCGAACGCCTCCGGGTCGTCCGAGGAACCGTATTCCGGCACCCAGAGCGGGCCGCCGTCGAAGAGTTGATACCGCAGCATGTCGGCGAGGGGCACGCCGCAGATGACCGCGCGAAAGAGCTCGGGTCGTTGCGTCAACAGCGCACCCACGAGCAACCCCCCGTTACTCAATCCCTTGATCGCGAGGTGCGCGGGGTCCGTGTACCCTTCCCGGACGAGCCACTCCGCGGCGGCAGCAAAGTCGTCAAAGACGTTCTG
>JBEKEY010000052.1:0-14556 GCA_050013595.1 Thermoplasmata archaeon
TGAAGCCCTCGAGATGAGCGGTGCCCTCCGTGGTATGCGACCCGAGGAGATCCGCTCCCGAACCACCATCGTCCTCGAGGAGGTCAAGATGGGGGAGTGGGCCGATCAGAAGGTCGGTCGCTTTTCCAAAGGGATGAAACAGCGTGTGAACATCGCCGCCTCCCTGCTCTCGGACCCCGAAGTCGTCATCCTGGACGAGCCAAGCACCGGCCTCGACCCGCGAGGCATGGCCGAGGTCCGGAACATCGTCCGCGGGCTCAAGAAGGAGAACCGCCTGATTTTCATGAGCAGTCATATCCTGAGCGAGGTCGTGGATGTGTGCGACGAAGTCGCCCTCATCGACCATGGAAAGCTCCTCTTCTACGACGCGCTGTCGAACGTGTCCACTCGGTTGACCGGCAACGCGACCTCCGTCGAACTCGCCTTCCTGCAACCGATCTCCGATGAGACCTTGACCGCCCAGGTGGCGTCCCTCCCCGGGGTGTCGGCCGTTTCTCGGGTCGGCCCCTCGCGCGCGCGACTGATGATCACGGGCGGCGCCGAAGCGCAGGCGCAGGTCCTCGAGCGACTGGCGGCGGCGCGCATTGGCCTCGTTAGCTTCGAGCCTTCCCAGAGCGCTCTCGAAGAGCTGTACCTGCAGGAAATTTCGAAGGGGGACTGATGGCGGTCGCCACTCCGAGCGCTCCCGGGAGACGGACCACCACGACGATGGGTCAGGTTCCGGACACCTGGCATCAGGCGCTGCTCCTTTCGCGTTACCAGTTCCGCGACTACCTCAGGTCGCGGCGATTCGTCCTGATGATGGCCATCGTGGCCGCCATCGGCGCCATCCTTTCGTTCATCCTGGCGTATTACCACGGCTCCGCGACGGTCTCGGGCCTGACCTCGAGTTCCGATGCGTTCTACGGGTCGGTCTGGGGCGGAGGCGTGTACGTCGTCATCATCTTCGCGGGCATCATCTTCGGCGGCGATGCGATCGCGGGCGAGTTCCAGAACAAGACCGGATACTTCCTCATGGGACTGCCCATCCGGCGGGCCACCGTCTATGTCGGCAAGTTCCTGGCCGCCTTCGCCGCTTCGATCGTCGCGATGCTGGTCTACCTCGTGATCCTCGTCGCCAACGGGGCCGTCTACCTGGGCACCGGTTTCTTCCCGCTGGCCCTGGTCGAATCGTTCGCCATCGCCCTGCTCTACCTTCTCGCTCTGCTCGGCGCTGTCTTCCTCTTCAGCTCGATGTTCAAGAACAGCCTCTACGCGGTCCTCGTGGTCGCGATCCTATTCTTGTTCGGGTTCACCCTCATCGAGGACCTCATCATCGGGCTCGTCAAGATCGAACCCTGGTTCATCATCGACTACGCTCGGATCACGATCTCGTACCCGTTCGATTCGACCCTTCCGCCGCATATCGCCACGATGACCACGCTGGGACCGCGCGGTAGCAGCCTCACCTCGACCGTTTACAACCCGACGTATCCGGAGGGCCTCGCGATCATGGCCGGTTACTTCATTCTTACCGCGATCGCCGGGCTTTTCTTCTTCGAACGGGAAGAGTTTACGTAAGATCCGAGTCGGTTTTCCAAAGCCTTATGGCCCCAACCTCGGTGGAGCCATCGGGCCATGGGTGACCAGGACCTTTCGAACGAGCTCGTCGGCCAAGGGTACCAGCTCGTTGGGAAGCATAGCGCGGTCAAGCTCTGCTACTGGTCGCGCGAATCGCTCTCCCAGGGCCGGGACTGCTACAAGGGCCGGTTCTACGGCATCGAGAGCCACCGCTGCCTCCAGATGTCTCCCGCGATCGATTCCTGCAACCTCCACTGCCGCTTCTGCTGGCGCAACCAGGGCTGGGAGAACGACGAGACGATGCCCGAGTTCGACGACCCGGAAACCCTGCTCGACCGCTCCATCGAGGCACAGCGGCGGATCCTCTCGGGCTTCAAGGGGGATCCCCACGTGCCGCTCGAACGCTGGGACGAGGCCCAGACCCCGAAGCATATCGCGATCTCCCTCACGGGCGAGCCGACCCTCTATCCCAAGATGAACCGGTTCCTGGAGCTCTGCCACGAGCGAGGGATCACGACGTTCCTCGTCACGAACGGCACGAACCCCGACGCCCTGCGCGCCCTCGACCCCCTGCCGACGCAGCTGTATGTTTCGGTGACGGCGCCGAACGCCCCCGTGTTCCGGCGCCTCACGCTGCCCGCCCAGGAAGATGCGTGGGAGCGTCTTCGGGAGTCGCTCACGATCGTCCGGGACCTTAGGACGCGCCGCGTGGTGCGCCACACGCTCGTCAAAGGTTGGAACCTGGGTTGGGTCAACGAGTATGCCGAGCTCGACTCCATCGCGCGCCCGGACTTCATCGAGCCGAAGGGCTACGTCTACATGGGGAAATCCCGCCAACGCCTCGGCCGTGACCAGGAGCCGAGCCACGAGGAGATCACCGGGTTCGCTCGCCGTTTAGCGGCACGGACCGGCTACCGGTTCCTCGACCATTCTCCCGATTCGAAGGTGGTCCTGCTCGGCCGGACGACCGAAGGACGTTTCCTTCCCGGGTGACCCCCGATGACGGCGCCCTTGCCGATGGCGGCGGCGCTCGCGGTCGGTTAGATGAGCCGCCAGTTGAGGATCTCGACCAGGATCGCCGCGACGATCCCCATGCTCATCACGAAGTACGGATTGAGCTTGAGCGCCCGGGTCTCCTCCATGTCGTAGTACTGGATGAGACCGGCCGCGCTCGAGAAGCCGGTCCGGCGCTGTTCGGGCATGTCGACCGTCCGAGCGTGGAGGCGCTATATAACCGCTCTCGGGGGCTCAGCGACGCAGCGAGAAGCGCTCGCCGTCCAGGACGGCGTCCTCGAGCGAATCCTGGAACCGGCGGACGAGGCCCGTGCCGAGACTATCGGCCGCGCCCCCGAAGAATCGGTCGAACAGCGGGCGGGGAGGGCTCACTCGGACCGTCTTCCGAGACGAGACCCCCGTGGCATGCGCGAGCTCCTCGAGCGCGGCCTCCCGGTCCGCCAGCGCGTCGATCAGTCCGAGGCTGAGCGCTTGCGTCCCGGTCCAGAACTCGCCCGTGGCGAGCGGGAGGATCTCTTCGACCGGTCGCTTGCGTTCCTTCGCGACCAGTTGAACGAAGACGTCGTACCCTTCCTGCGTGATCGCCTGCAACTTGGCCCGTTCCACATCGGTGAGGGGCCGGTATCCTTGGTAGGCGTCCTTGTGGACGCCCGCGTGGAGGAGCTCGACGGAGATCCCGAGGCGTCGGACGAGGTCCCGCACCGCGAAATGCGCCGAGATGACCCCGATCGACCCGACGTCGGACTCCGGGTAGGCGAAGATCTTCTTCGCGCCGAGCGCGGCCATGTAGGCGCCCGAAGCTCCGATCGACCCGATCGAAGCGTAGACGGGCTTGATCTCGTTCAGCCGCTTCACGGCGAGATAGAAGTCCATCGAGGCGATCGCCTCTCCGCCTCCGCTCGACAGGTCGAGCAGCACGCCCTTGACGCGACGCTTGTAGCGAAGGGTCTTCAGCAGCCGGACGTACGGGTCGACGCTCCGTTCTCGAATCGTGCCGCGAAAGGCGACGTGGGCGAGGAGCTCCCTCATAGAACCGGGGCCCACGAGGCTCCCTCGGCTAATAACGCCGGCAGCCCCCGAAATGCAACCGATGATTCAAGTAACGGGATGGCGCAGCCGCGAGGGGGGAGACGCATCGGGCAGCGTCGGGACCGCCTGCGGAGCTACTTTCGCCGCAACCTTCCGGCCTACGCCCTCCTCCTGCTCGCTCCCAGCATCCCCGAGCTCCTGACCGGTTCGACTCCGATCACGGAGCTCGTCGTGAACCCAATCGGATTCGTCGTTGGGTTCACGCTCGACATCGCTCTCTACGGAGCCGGGGCGTTGCTGATCCGCGAATTCGCGGTGCAGTTCCAGAAGGGCTGGGCATCGATCCTCCTCTTGGGAGCGGCGTACGGCATCGCGGAAGAGGGATTCGAGGTCCACACGTTCTTCCTCCCGTCCGGCCCCCCGGTGAATGCTCTCGGTTCGTACGGCCACATGTTCGGAGTGAACTGGGTCTGGGCCCTCGCCCTCACCGTTTTCCACTCCACGTACTCGATCGCCCTCCCGATCCTGCTGACATGCCTCTGGTTCCCCCAGGTGAAGAATGCCCGATGGCTTGGTCGTCGCACGATCACAATCCTGGCTTGCGTCTTCGTGGGAGAGGTGGTCATCTTCGGGTCCCTCGTGGGACACGGTCCGACTCCCGACGTCCTGGCCTTCTTCGTGGCGGTGGTCGCGCTGCTCGTCGCCCTCGCGCTTTGGGCTCCGCGGTACCTTCTTTCGGTCCGGCCGGGAGCCCGGTCGGTCAGCCCCAGGGCGTTGGGGCTCTTAGGAGCGGTCGAGTTCGTCGCGTACTCTCTGGTTCTCGTATTCTCCACGACACGCGCGATCCCCGCGGTGGGCGCGGCGATCTTCCTGGTCCTCGCCAACGCGGCGACCCTCTACCTCGTTCTGCGATGGGTGGGCACCGAGGACCTCGAGCGTTCGGAGTTCTACTTCGCCGCCGGTATGATGACCGCGCTCTTCGTCTGGGACGTCCTCATCGAGTTCATCGGGGTCCCGGGGATCCTCGCGGTCACGGCCGTCTTCATCTATCTCCTCTTCCGGCTGAACCGCACCCTCAACGCGCGGCACGCGGCGCCCCGCGTACCGTTCGGCGCCCGAGGGCCACCACCGGTCGGAACCTAGTCCGAGACCCCGAAGCGAAGGCGTGCCCGAGGTTCGGGCACCGGTCCCGGCCCGGCACTTCCGGAGAGGAGACGTTCGACCGGCGGATGGTCGAACGTTCGTCGGGGAGGCAGGGGTAGGGGGTTCTCTCGGTGGCTCATCGCTTGCTCGACCGCGGACCGGACGCAGAGGCCGTTCATCGAGAGGAGAAGGGTTCGCCGGGTCATGCTCCGGACGCACACCGAACACGCACTTTCGGTGACCACCGAGCGAGAAGTTCCGGCTCCGCAACGGATTTCCGTGGCGGTCCGAATCGTGAACGATGCCGTTCTCGCGACCGCAGGTCGACCTGCGTTCTCCACCCCGGTCGTTTGACGAGAAGGTCGATTGGCTCGAGCAATGGAGCTACGGTCTCGTCCTCCTCGAAGAATACCCTCTTTCCGACCTCCGGAAGGCGATTGAAGAGATCGAGGGTGCCATCCGATCTCATCGGGATTCGGTGGACCGTTGGGTCGTTCTGCTCTTGGACGCGGACGAAGAGACCGCCCGGGGGGCAACGGTCGTGCTGAGCGACCACCATTGGTTCGAGACCTCCGTCGAGCAGTTCTGGTGGTTCTTCCGGGTCGTCGAGAAGGAGGACCACGGCGGGCACCGTCAGGCCCTCGGACAGTACGGGCGCGTACTGGCCGAGGCTCTCCGCCGTCACCGGGCGGACGAGCGTCGGCTCGAACGGAGAAGCTCCTCCGAGGGCCGCCCGCGCGTTCCGTAACCCCGGGCAATGCTAATTAGGCATCCCGAGAGGACGTAGGACGGCATCCATGGCGGCTCGCGGGACCGAGGCCGTCTGGGTCGAAAAGTACCGGCCCAGCTCGCTCAAGGACATGGTCGGCCAGGACACGATCCTTCCGCTCCTACGGTCGTACGCCGAGAAGCGCTCGATGCCGCACCTCCTTTTCGCCGGCCCTCCGGGAAGCGGCAAGACGACGGCGGCCCTCGCCCTGTCGCGCGACCTCTTCGGCACGGATTGGCGGGCCTCGTTTTTGGAACTTAATGCGAGTGATGAAAGAGGGATCGACACCGTACGCACGACCATCAAACAGTACGCGCGGACGTCCCCGCTCGGCGACGTGGGGTTCAAGATCCTCTTCCTCGACGAAGCGGACAATCTCACTTCCGAGGCGCAGGCCTCGTTGCGCCGGCTGATGGAGCGGTACTCCGGGTCCTGCCGATTCATCCTCTCGTGCAACTACTCCTCCCGAATCATCGACCCCATCCAGTCCCGATGCGCGGTCTTCCGGTTCCGAGCATATTCGCCGGAGGCGGTGCGCACCCAGGTCAAACGGATCGCGACCGCCGAGGGAAAGAAGGTCTCGGCCGAGGCGCTCGAGACGATCCTGACGGCGAGCGGGGGCGATATGCGACGCGCCACGAACTTGCTTCAGCTCGCCGGCACGCACTCGGACAGCATCACCGCGGAGACGATCAAGGAGTACGCGACGATCCCCCTTCGACGCGAGGTCGAAGGTATGCTCTCGGCAGCGCTCTCGGGCAACTTCCGGGACGCGCGGGACCGCCTGTTCGCCATGTTCGTCGAGCGGGGCGCGTCCGGCGAGGACGTCCTGAAAGCGATCCACAGTTACCTGCCCGACATCCCGGACAACGTTCTCCCCGCTCGCGAAAAAGTGCGCCTCCTCGAATACCTCGCCGAGGTCGATTTCCGCCTCGCCCAGGGTGCCTCCGACCGGATCCAGCTCGAGGCGGTGCTCGCGCATGTGGCCGCGAGCGCTCCCGGAGGGAAGTAGCGAGTGGCTCGCCAACGCGACGTCGCTGGAAAACCGCGCGTTCACCGTCGGGCGGTCGCGGTGGGCGAGCTCCGGACGAGCCCTGCGACGCGGCGCGCGGTCCGGGCCCGCCGGGTCACGAAGGGGGACCCCCTCTCCGCGGGGGAGGTCGCCGGCCTCCTCGCGATGAAACGGACGTCGGAGCTCATCCCACATTGTCACGCGGTGGGATTGACGGCGAGCTCGGTCGAGCTCGTGGTGTCGCGTCGCGGCGTCCGGGTGCGGGCCGAGGCCGAGACGGTCGACCGCACGGGCGTCGAGATGGAAGCGCTCGTCGGGGCGAGCGTCGCTCTCCTCACCGTATGGGACATGGTCAAGTACCTCGAGAAGGATGCGCGAGGGCTCTACCCCACCACCTCCCTCGGTCCCGTCCGGGTGGTCACGAAATCGAAGTCACGTACGGAAGCATCATGACGGAAGCAAACACTCCCACGGACGCGTCGAGCCGCCACCATCTGCACGGCACCCGGTCCCTCGGCGTGGCCGTTCTCTCGGTCTCCGACACCCATACCGAGCAGGACGACCCCTCGGGGCATCTCGCCCGGGAGCTCCTCGAAAAGGCCGGTCATAAGGTGATCCACTACGCCCTGGTCGCCAACTCCGTCGCCGACGTTCGGGACTGCCTTGAGCCGTGGCTGAAGGAAGTGGGCGTGGAAGCGGTGGTCACGGTGGGTGGCACGGGGGTGAGCTCCCGCGACCTTACCGTGAACGCGCTCGAGGTGATGGGAGGTCGCAAGCTCGAAGGGTTCGGCGAGATCTACCGCTCCGTCAGTTTTGCCGAGGTGGGAGCGCTCGCGATCATCAGCCGCGCCGCGCTCTTCGTGATCCACGGAAAGCCGGTCTTCGCGCTCCCGGGCAGCGAACGGGCCGTTCGAACGGCGATCGAGAAGCTGATCGTTCCCGCGGCGATCCACCTGGTCGAGGAGCTCGAGCGTTAGGCCGACCGGCTCACGGGGGCGTTCGGACCGCGAGACCGCCCATCGGCGGGGGTCCGGGGTCGAGCATCTGGGGGACGACCCCTTGGTTCCGGCAGAAATCGGTCCACGCGGAGTTGGCCTCGGTATGGTGAGCGAGCAAGATGCCGCGCGGCGACAACGCCTCCCACGCTGCCCGCAGCTCGAACCGAGCACGGGACGCCACGGGGCCGTTGTCGTAGAAGAAGAGGTCCACGCCGTTCGAGCCCGCGAGGATCTCCCGAAGCCGATCCTCGCTGTTGCCGAGCGCGAGGGTCCAGCGGGTACGGAGGGCGGGAGGGACGAACTGGCCGACCGAGACCTCACGGACGCCCGAAGCGCGACCGGCGGTCGGACCGGGACCGAGGGAAGTGAGCTCGCCTTCGCCGTTCGCCTCGAGCGCGGCCAGGATCCAGAACGTGGAGTATCCGGGTCGGACGCCGGTCTCGACCACACGGCCCGGCCGGGCCGCCCGCACCACGAGGTAGAGCAGGGCGCCCTGCGGGAGCTCGCGGGTGAACGCGACCCCGGCTCCCCGGTCGAGCAGCGTGTCGGGAAGGTCGCTCTCGCGCAGTTCTCGGCGGAACCGATAGACCTCGGGCAGGGTCGCGCCGGTCAAGCGACAGATCCGCTCGAGGGACGCTTGCCGGAACAAAAGCATGCGCTGGCGTATTCCTTTGCGCGCAGCGGGCGTGAGCACAGCCGGCCGCGAGCGGTTTCGGTCGACGTAGGGCACCGATTCGCCGGATCGAGCGCCGAGGCTCGTCGAAAGCCCCGGTCCCTGCCGGGCACTCGAAGAAAACGACACAACCCATAATGGCTCGCGAGCTACAAAGACACTTCGCCCGGTGCGCGCCCGGGAGCGAGCCCAAGGGAAGTTCGCACCCCCCGGTTTCTCCGGCGCCAGAGAACGATTTAATAGCCGCGACACCTGAATGGGGATGAGGGAGCTCGATGGGCGTACAGGAAGTGGGTGACGTCAATTTCGACCGTTTTGCGCAGGACAACGCCGCCGCGGTTGTCGATGTGTGGGCTCCGTGGTGCGGTCCCTGTCGCATGGTCTCGCCCATCGTCGACCGGCTGAGCGAGAAGTACCACGGCAAGGTGGCGTTCGCCAAGATGAACTCCGATGACAACGGAGAGAAGGCGGGCGCGCTCGGCATCATGAGCATCCCGACCCTGCTCTTCTACAAGCAGGGAAAGCTCGTCGACCGGATCGTGGGCGCCTACCCCGAGGAAGTCATCGACGAACACATCCGTCGCCTCCTCTGACTCCGAAGCCCGAGGAACGGGTGGCCGTCGCCGGCCGGGTCGAATCTCGTTCCTCCGACCACCCCCGAGCCGTTTAGTTCTACTCCGACACGGGGGCCAGCATGAGCGTGCCCTCCGCCGACCTGCAGCTCGCCCGGTACTCGTTCCAGCGGAAGCTGGACGAGATCGCGGCGAGCCGGGGCCGCGCGACGGAGCTGATCAGTCTCTACGTCTCGCCTGGTAAGCAGATCTCGGACGTGATGTCCTACCTGCGGAACGAATACGCCCAGAGCTCCAACATCAAGAGCCGAACGACGCGCAAGAACGTCATGTGGGCGATCGATTCGCTCATGGGTCGGGTCCGCGGTTTCAAGGAGCCGCCGTCGAACGGCGTCGCCTTCTTCGTCGGGCACAAGGCGGTCGGCGCCGACAAGTCGGAGCCGGTCACGTTCATCGTGGAGCCCCCCGAACCCCTCAACACGTACCTCTACCGCTGCGACTCCACCTTCTTCCTCGACCCGCTGCTCGCGATGGTCCACGAGCCCGACGTCTGGGGCCTCGTCGTGATGGACCGCGCCGAAGTGACCCTCGGTCTCCTGCGGGGTAAGCGGGTCGAGCCGCTGAGGAACCGGCAGTCGCTCGTTCCGAGCAAGCACGGGCGCGGCGGACAGTCCCAGCACCGCTTCGAGCGCATGATCGAGCATGCCGCGCACGAGTTCTTCGTGAAGATCGCCGAGATGTCGGCGGAGCTGTTCCTGCCCCGCAAGGACCTGCTGAAGGGGATCCTGCTCGGCGGACCGGGTGCGACCAAGGAGTACTTCTTCAAAGAGGGCTATTTGCAATACGAGCTCCAGCAGAAGGTCGTCCAACCGCTCTTCGACACGGGATACACGGACGAGTACGGCCTCCGGGAGCTGGTCGAGAAGGCGACCCAGACCCTCCACGGGCTCGAGCTCACCGAGGAGAAGCGACTCATCCAGCGGCTCCTGAACGAGATCCGGAAGGCGGAAGCGGGGCTCGCGGCGTATGGGGAGGTGGACGTCAACCACGCCCTCGACCTCGGCGCCGTGGACATCCTGATCGTTTCGGAGGGACTCCGTCAGCAACGGGTCCGCTTCCGTTGCACCGCGTGCGGGCAGGAGTTCGACCGGTCGCTCCACGACGAGGAGATCGACGCCGTGCTCGACGGACCCTGCCCGAAGTGTGCTCAGCGCACGGTGAGCGAAGTGTCGAGCGAGGATTACGTGGAAGGACTCTTCCGGCGGGCGGCCGAATCGAGTGCCACGGCCCGACTCGTCTCTACCGAGAGCGAAGAGGGCGAGCTTCTCGCGAAAGCGTTCCGCGGGGTGGCCGCGCTGCTCCGGTATCCGATCGCTACGCGCGCGCCGCCGCCCCCACGCTCGCCCTCGTCGATCTAGAACCGCGCACGACCCACCGACCTTCGCCCGACCCGGGCTTCCGAGGTCCTGGACCCGGCGAGGTCGGAGGAAACACTCGGGTCGAGGGCCGCTCGGTCACCAAAGGTGGTCGAGGGGGTCGTCTTCGGCGGGCGGCGGCGTTCCGGGCTTAGCCGGAGCTCCCGCCGGGGCCGGTGGGCTGGCGGCGCCCGGAGGGTAGAGAACGGCGTTCGGATAGGTCGGCGGTGGGATCTGGCGGCGGCGGGAAACGACCGCGAAGGCGAGGAGAGCGGCGATCGTGGCGATGGCTCCGACCACGACGACCACACCGAGCCAGGACCGGGGCGACGAAGCGCCGACCGCGCTCGGGCACCCACTGCCGCTGGTCAGACACTGTTGGGAGGAAACCGATTGAGCCTCTGTCTCGGGCTCGCCCTGCAGGGTTTCGGTGGAAACAGGGTTGCTCGCAGCGACCGCCATCGTCAACCCGGAGGTGCCCGAGACCGCTTGGGCCGAGTCGGCGGCGTTCACGGAACCCGAGTCGAACCGCCAGCTCGAGGCGACCAGTCCAAGGTGGTCGCCCTCCGAGGCCTTCAGGTCGAGCGTGGACAGCTGAGCCGTGGCCGTCCCATTCTCCTCACCGGCCCACGGCTGAGCGGACGATCCGAAGAGGTCGGCCGAGCTCGGGACGAAGATGACCCCTTCCCGAACGCTGAACGGACCGACAACGGTGATCGTGATCGCGGGGTACTTTACACCGCTGATCTGGACCGCGCTGTCGACGGGATAGGAGCCCTGAATGCTGATGGGTCCGCTGTTGGTGAACGATACCGCATCGGAGACCGGCCCGAAGGTCGTGTTCTTGAGCGGCGAGTGGGCCGCGTAGTAGAAGGACCGCTCCGCCGCGCCCGACTCGTTGAAATTGCCCGTCGACGACCACGAACGGCCCGGGGTCAGGACCGTGGGAATGAGTCCCAGCGCGGGCGAGAAATTCACGATGGAGTCGCCCGCGATCGTGGCCGCGAGATAGCCCGTGTGAGGGCCGAGCTGTCCGGCTCGCGGCAGATAAACGTCGGAGGATTCGGTGAGGTTCGCTCGAAGGAATACGGTGGAATTCAGGATCGCGATCGCCGGCACCGAGCTCGCGCTCTCGAGCACGCTCCCCTGGGTCGTGAAGTTCGAGAAGGCGGTCGTGGCCTCCCAGGCTCGATAGGATTCGTTGAACCACTCGGTCGGGGAGGTACAGCTGGGGAAACAGAACTGGACCGAGAAGGCGGCTCCCATCGTCCGGAGGATCGTCACCTCGAAGGTGGTCGCCGACGTGTTGTTCTCGTAGATCGTCGTCGTGTAGCCGAACGTCGCGTTCCCCTGGTACGTCCAGCCGTCCGCGGTGTGCTGCGATGCGACCGATACGGTCTTTACCACGCCGTAGGACCACGACCCTACCGAAGTGGACGTTGTCGGGGTGGGGGCCGCCGCGACCGACCCAGCCACGAGAACAAATACCATGAGCACGGCCATACCTGTCACAGCGAGGACAGAAAGCCCCTTGACCGGTGCGTGCATGTTCGATGTTCCTCCCCGTGGCTCCTACGAGAAGAATCATGAGGCACCGTCTTTTAAACGGGCGCTCCGGCGCGGGCCTCGAGACTTGGACACCGTGCTAGGGCGTAGCAGCTTCGGGGGGTCGTAGTCCTGCGGGCACTCACGGACGCGGAGGCACGGGTCATCGCCGTGTTGCTGGCCGCCCGTCCCGACCGAGAGCGCGAACGCCTCCGCCAAGTTCCGGTACCCCGGTCCACGTATCACGCGGTGCGCCGCCGGGCGTACGAGGAGGGATGGCTCCGCGATCGCTACATCCCACACCCGGTCCCGCTCGGTCGCCCGTGGGTCACGTTCCTGGTCGCCCGCCCCTTTGCGGACCGCGTCGAGGAGTTCGGCCGAGCGGTCGCCGAGGACCCGGGAAACGTGGTCCTTTGGTCGGGACCTCAGACGGCGCTCGCCGTGACCTTTCACACGCAAGCCGGCGAAGCGAAGCGCCTCCTTGACCGGGTCGCCTCGGGTCGGCTCGCCGCGACCCCGTGGTCGGTCACCGTTCGCGCCGACGCCCCGACGGTCCCTGTCTACTTCGACTTTGAAGGTCTCTGGTGCCACCTCGCGGGCTTGGAGGGAACCCTCGCGTATCCGCACGGGCTCGGCGGCACGCTCGCGGGCCGGGACGAAGACGAGCCGCAGCCCCCGCTGAGCGCGCATCAGCGCTGGGCGGTCGGGGAACTCCTCCGCCGGCCGTTCGTCGCGACCGACCAGGGCCGGGGCGGACACCTCGTGGGGCCTTTTGGTCTTCCGTTCTCCCAACGGAAGATGCTCGCGAAGGGATGGGTCACCCATCGCACGCTGCTCGACCCCGGCCGGGTTCCCGAGCATCGGGGAAAAGCGGCGGACCAGGTCGTGTTCATCTCGGGGTCGCCGAAGAGCGGTGCGAGACCGGAGAGCCTCTTTTCGACGTTGACCCGGGAATGTCGAGTTTTTCCCTTCCTCTTCGTCGTGAGCGCCGACCGCTGGCTGCTCAGTGCGCTCGGGGGCGCCAATCCGACGCCCTCCGACGCTCTCAGCACCCGCCGACCGGTCCTTCCGACGCTTCGGGAGTACCTCGAAGGGATCGAGATCCTGCAGGAGTCCGCCCGCGGATTCGTGGCCCAAGTCGACCATCGGTACGACCGATTGCTCGCCCCGGAGTCGCCCGTCGCGGCGTCGAAGCCATGATATCCTCCCTTCGGGAAAGCTGCTCTGAGGGCGCGTAGCCTAGTCTGGACTGGGCTGCGTCCGTCAGAGGATTTGCCCGTTTCCGCATATTCTATCCACTTCCCGCGGTCGGCGCGTCGAGCAGGGCCATCACGGCCGGAGCGTGCTTCTGGGCAAGTAGCGGGCTGACGTACTGTTCGGTCGTGGAGATCGAGCGGTGGCAGAGGGCGTCCCGGATATCCTCCCACTGGGCTCCTCGCTCGCGGAGCATAGTCGCTGCTCCTCGGCGGAACGAGTAGAGCTGGTGATGAGGCACCCCCGCGCGACTCTCGGCGCTCGCCTTGAGACGCGAGAGGTACGTGATGGAAACTCCCACCAACTTCTCTCCGTCCCACCGGCAGAGTAGGTGCCCCGAATCCTCGCTCGCCCGCTCGGCCCAAGTCGCCCGCAGCGGGAGCCACCACGTCAGTTCGCGGAGCGCTGTTTGATTCAGCACACGAACCGCCGTGACTTGGCCGCCCCCGCCCTTCGTGCGAATCTTCATCGTCGGCGGGACCGTCGAAAGGTCCACGTCCGAGACGAGCGCACGGCGCACCTCTATGGGACGCCGGGCGTTTGCCAGGAGCGCTAGGACCAGTCGTTCCGGTCCCTGCGCCGCGTTCAGGATAGCGTCCCTCTCCTCGCCCGAGAGAACGGGTGTGTTCATAGGGCGATTCGGAAACCTGCTTCGGATCCCGGACGTTTGAACTACCCAGTCCCCCAGTGACGAGAGGAAACTCCCGAGAATCGCGAGGTAGAACCTCCGCGTTTTCGGGGCTGACCCACCGACGTGCCCGATGATTGCCCAAAGGTCTTGCTCGGTGACACGTTCGGGCGGGACTGGCACCCACTCGCCGCACTTGCTCAGGAACCGGATTACTTCGTAGCCGTTCCGCCCCTGATACTTTCCCTGTCGTTGTTTCTCCGCGACCCATTTCCTGCTTTCTTCGACCCACCGCCGCACCGTCACCGGCACGGTGGTTTCCTCCGAGCGGGGGTGAGGGCGAGGGTGGGATATAACGTCGATTTCTACCCGAGCATGGACGACCGGGGACGAGCCCTGCTGTACATTGGACTCGTCGCCCTCTCCGTCGTCGTTTGGCTTGTCGGACAATGGGCCGTAGCCACCTACGATCCGATGGACTATGGCGCGAGCGCGCTCGTCGGCCTCGTCATTCTCGCATTCGAGGTCATTGGTCTCTACGCTGCGATTCGCTACTATGGGCTGCGGCACCCGCAGTAGACCGCTCGAGTGCTGCGCCGGTCCAAACGGGTCGCTTCTGACTTCGACCGTCGCGCGTAAGCGAATTGAATTGAGCGCGCTTGTCGCGTTCGTGCCTGGAGCAACTTCATGGCGGGCGGCTCTTCTTTTAATCGCCTCATCAGTGGCAGGGGCGATTCTCGTTGCCTTTTTTCGCGCTGACACCCCGTTCGTGGTGGTGGGCGTGGTAGTGGTGGATACGGCTGGGTTAGTCGTCCTCTTTTGGAACCGCGCCCGCGACGAGTACTGATCTGACGGTGGAATCTGGTCGCTTTCGGGGCTGGCGGCGCCCGACCGGGGAAGGGAGCGATGGGCGGAAGTAACGTCGATTTCTCCCGTTGCTGCTA
>JBEKEY010000053.1:0-14355 GCA_050013595.1 Thermoplasmata archaeon
CGAGCTCGGATCCGATCTGAGCGATCGATTTCGTCGTTCCCTTGTATTGGCTCACCGACGTCCGCGCAATGACCCGAAGACCGCGGATCTGGGATAGGACCGAGATCAGTTCCTCCGTAAGGCCTTCCGCGAAGTAGTCGTCCTGCGGGTCGGGGCTAATGTTGGTCAGGGGCAGGACGGCGAGACGCGGGGGAACCGGGTCCCCGACCTCCGAAAGGTCAAGGGCCCAAGGGAGGACCACCCGGTAGATCTCCATCGGAAATCGAACGTTCTTGAGAACCTTCGGTTCCAGCTTCTCGAGCCGGTTCGGGATCTTGTTGCGAACCTGGCCGAACACAGGTTCCGAGATGCAGATGCCCCCCGGCTCCGCGAGTGGCTCGATTCGAGCTGCGAAGTTCACCGAGTCACCGAAGATGTCACTTCCACGAGCCTCGACATCCCCGAGGTGAACACCGATCCGCAGCCGGATGGGTGTGGAGCCAGGCCGCGAGTTACGCTCCTGGAGGTGCTGGTGGATGTCGATCGCGCATTGGACCGCGCGCAGGGCGCTGTCGAATTCCACCAAGAACCCGTCCCCCGTCGACTTGACCTCTCTCCCCTCGTGGGTCTTGAAGAGGGGACGAACCAACTTCTCCTGTTCGCGCAGGAGCTTCAGGGCGCCGGCTTCGTCGGTTTGAGCCGCATCGGTGAAGCCCACCATGTCCGTGAACATGATGGCGGCGAGCCGTCGGGTTGCGACCACGATCCGGCATCGGTCTTGGTTAGATTAAGTTCCCGTGGGCGGAAAGGTGACGCGAGCGCGCTCGAGGCAGGTACCTTCTCCTCCTTGGTGTTCGACGAGCCAATCACTCGTTCGAGTCCACGCAACGGGTTCTCAAAGAGCCCGGTTGGCCGCGATTATGTGCATGCCGGTTTGCACACAGTGGACTTTGATCGCCTACGATTTCGAGCCCATCAACGTTCGATCAGGTAGCCTGGCCACGAGTTCGCTCGGAGTTCGCGCCGCAGAACGGACACATCGTCGCCAATCCTGAGTATCTCTTGCGACAACGCCCGCAGACTTGGTCAATCGAGGAAGTAGTCGGACGAACGGTTGGGGCGTCAGGCCCGACGGGTTCCACCCAGAGTGCCCAGATTCCTCCGATCAACCCTAGGGCAAGTCCAAGGAGGAAGCCCCCTCCCCCGAGGGAGCTCAAGAGAGAGAGTCCAATAATCGTCACGCCAAAGCCGAACGGATGCCGGGGATCGAGAAACAACGCCGTCGCGAGCAGGATCACCACGATTCCGAGGAACCCCTCAAGCAAGGCCAGAGATTCGAGGGGGTTGCCGTAAGGGGCCAGTGTTGTCGAGAGTGCGGTGGCCCAGGCGATCCAGAGAACGATCCCATTCGAGAGAATCAGCACGCCGCCGAAGAGGGACAAGAGGAACGGTCCGGTAGGATGGGCGGTCCGAATCATTCTTCAAGCCCCCTTGAGAGAAGCGAAAACAGCCCTCGAATACCGCATCCGCTAGATTAAGCTCCCCTCTCGGTCGTCAGCACTTTCAAGTGAGGGACATTGTGTGCAACGCTGATTGCGAGTGCACCCTTGATTGGGGCCCGACATGCTCGACCGGGCAGCTCCCTCTCCCGTCGGAGTTTCAACTGGTTCGGATTGCGCACCTGCACCCGCAGTTGCCCCTCCATCGTTCATCTTCCAGGAGTCGAAGCAGCGTTATGTAATACATAGTGTATTACAGCACTCGATGCCGAAGTTGATTGTTCGCCGAACGGGCAATTCACTAGGTCTTCCGATTCCCCATGCCATGGTGCGCGAACTTGGGCTGAGCCCAGGTGATGAACTCATCGTGCACCTTGAACGAGTGCCTCCCGTGCAGGCTCTCCAGGGTCGCTTGAAGGGTCGGATCACGGCGGACGAATTCACCAGGCTTAGCAACGAAGGCGAGGAGCTTGGTTGACTATCTCGCCGACAGTTATGCTCTGATCGCGTTCCTCGAGGGAAACGACCGTTATGCTCGGATCTTCCGGCGGAAGACTCTGGCGACAACAGCCCTGAACGTACTCGAGGTCTACGCCACGCTGCTTCGCCGCTTGGAAAGGGCCGAGGCCAGGGAGCTGTGTAGCGGATTCCTGTCACTGACCGTTCCGGTTCCGGGGGAGGTTTCACTGGTAGCGGGCGAGTTTCGTCACCTGATGCGATCCAAGAAGAGAGATTGTTCCTACATCGACTCTTGGGGGTACGCCGCAGCCCAGCAGCTCCGCGTCCCCTTTCTCACCGGGGACCCTGCGTTCCGCGGAATCGAGAACGTCGAATTCGTCCGGTGAACGCCGTATCGCTCTCAATGGACCACGTGCCCGCAGGCATGTCGGATTGATTCCGGGCTGTATCTTTGACCCCACATCGGCGGGATCGATCCGAAATGGTGAGTGCAACCTTGATTGCATGCACACGGTTTCCGTGGGGGGCGTAGTCCTGCTAGGGACCTTAGGGTCCAGACTGAGCCTCATTGGCGAATGCGGGATAGAAGCTACGTCTGGTTCCTAATCGACCTTCGTTGAGCGAGGTTGATTGGGTTGCCATCCGGATCGGCCACCCAAGCGGTTCGGAGATCGGACCGGAAGTCCTCCGAAGGTCTGAGCGACTGGGCCCCCTCAGCTATCAAGCGCGCATAGTCGCGGTCGGTATCGTCGGTCCAGAGGATGATTGCGACGGGCCGGCCCCCTAGATTCGGGTTCAGGCCATGATCCTTGATGGCAGCGTCGACCGAAGAGATCCCGAGGGTGAAATGGTTGAGAGTTAACTCCACGTGAGCTGGCAATCCCTCCTTGCGCGCTCGGTAGGTCTCTCGGAATCCGAGACGCTCATAGAAGGTGGTGAGGCGTTGAACGTCGCGGGAGAAGATGTTGATCGATGGGTCGTGAAGCATGACTTTCGCCTTCGCGCCCCAAAAACGGTGGGGCTAGATATGCCTTCTAGTGAGAAGGTTCTGGTTCATCGCCGGACACCCTGCTATCGGGGAATGCGTGCAACGACCATTGCAACCATCCACCCTCGAAACGGAAGAAGATAAGGGCCGGACGGCACACCGCGCTCGGTGGAGGGGTGGGAATGTGGCCAATCGGTGACAACCTGCTCAGGGACGTGAGGGCTTCGGTGCTGTTTGACAAGGGGTCCTTTTAGGCGCGGGATAGGGGTCGCGGTCCCCCATCCGTGGGCGCGACTGAACTGACCACCGGTTGCGCGGCCGGTGACAATCGTCAGGGGGCGACGCGGGGCTCGCGTAGCGAGCATCCTTGGTACCGCCGCTGGTTGCAAGGTCCATTGCACCCACGCCGATCCGTGGTGGGGTGGATTGCCGGTTCAGAGGATGATGGAAACCGTATCTCCGTTGTTGGCGCCCCAGAAACCGGAATCCTTGGGGTCGTAGGCCGCCCCTGCCAAGGGTCCGGGTCCTATAGTCACCGTGGACGGCCCGGTGTTCGAGGACGGGATGACCGTGATGATGGTCTTCGCCGTGGACGAATGATTGACGAAATTCGAGATCCCGGCCGCGAGCATGTCGCCGAGGGCCGGATCGTACTCGGACGCGCCCGCATACTGGGTGGTCGTGATGGTGCCCACGATCTTGTTCGTCGTGCTGCTGATCGCGTAGGTTTTGTTGGAGGCCGCGCAGGAGACGTACATCTCGCTGTTCTTCGGGTCGTACGAGGCAATGACCGCGTACTTCCCGACGGTAATCGTCGTGAGCACCGTATTCGAGGTGCCGATCACCGACACGGTGCTCGTCGGATAGGGCTTCGTGACCCCTCCCGTGTTGACCTCGAAGATGTCGTGGTTGGATGGGTCGTAGGACCCAAAGGTCGGGAATTTCCCGACCTTGATCGTTGCGACGATCGTGTTGGCGGAGGAGAGGACCGAAACGTTGCCCGTCTTGGATGAGGGGCTGCCCACGTCCGTGATGTAGAGATCCTTGTCGTCTGGGTTATAGACCATCCACTCGGGCGAAAGCCCGGTCTTCAGCTTGACCGTCGTGGCCACGTCGGTCGAGCTCACCGCGACTACCTCGTTCAATCCAGTGATGGGGAACACGAGGCTTGTGCTGGCGTTGTCGTAGGCGGCAAAGATCGCCTCGCTGGGCAGTACTACGTTCTTCAGGGCAAACGTAGCGTGATTGATGTCGGAAAGCTCGAAGACGTCGGTGGTGGTGAGGGACTCGGCGTAGACGTCTCCGTTCGCCGGGTCGTAGACCTGGGTAAGGACGGTCCCGGGAAGGGTGATGGTGTGGGTCACCTTGTTCGTGGCGGAGCTGATCACCGAGATGGTTTTCGTTTCTCCATTCTCCACGTATACGTCCTTGTTGGAGGCACTGTACGTGAGGATCAGGGGATCCTTTTCCGGCGAGATCGTTTTTACGACGTACGTGGTGCTGCTGACGTAGGAGACGGTGTTCGAATTGATGTTCCCGACGTAGACCTCCGTATTGGCCGGGTCGTACAGCACGTTTTCAGGCCCGCTTCCGACGGTAACCGTCTTGGTGGAGATCGTCGCGGGGAGAGCGTCGGTCACGAACCGGACGGGCGACCCGGTCCCGTGAACCGATGTCGCGCTCGCGCCCGCGATGACGATGAGGACGATGAGAAAGGCCAGACCCGCGCTTATTCGAATGAGCCACGATCGCATTTCATGAACCTTCCGAGGGGTGCTCTGGGAAGGCAGCAGGTCCCCCCTCAAGTATCTTCGCTTTGCCGATTTCCGAGCGAGGGCCGCCGATGATCTTCGGTGTCCGCAGGGGAGCGAGGGCGAGGCTTCGGGACGTCCCCGGGGACGAGGGCCGAGAAGCATGAACGGTGAGGTTGTTGATCTCGGCGAAGGCCGTAGCGGAGGCCACGACGACGAGCGTGACCAAAAGGGTGGGTAAACAAACCACCCGTTTCGAAACGGGTCCCTTCGCACCGCCGTAAAGGGCCAGTTCAGAAGCCGAGCGCCACGAGTTATGGTATTCGTCACTTGGTTTGAACGCCGGTGCTAGGACTCGTTTTCATATCGTTCCATTTCTCTGCGATTCGTTGACCGCCAACCCCCCGCCGTGGGCCTTTGTCAAAAGTGTGGGGTGGCTCTTCGGCCCTCTCCGTCAGTCCACCCGACTGGGTATGGTCGGAAGGGGGGTCTTCTAACGCCCCGCCAATCAGTTTGGGACGGTCGGCACGGGCCCCTCTGAATCCGTTCTCGGCAGGGGGTTTCAGCTTTCTGTCGGTGCTACTCGCCGGGGGCACCACGCAAGAAGGTGAAATGCCCACCGTCCCGACCGGCCCGCGTTCCGCTGTTCCGGAGTCCCGTCCTCCGTGAGAGACCCGACACGTGGCGAGGTTCGACCGCACGAAGCCGCCGCCAAGAGCAGGGCCCGGACCTAGGCGGACTTGCTTACGAATCGGTTGAAACCCGTTGATCCGGGCACCGTGCAGGGCTCTGAGGGGTGGGCCGGGACGAACGGGAAGAGGGCTTGGCCGGACCGCGGGTTCGAAGAGTGACAACGGCGCCTGGGGTCGGGCCGGTTCTAACCGGAACTTAATATCCGCGCCCGCTTCGGGAAGTCGGGGGCCTTCATACGAACGCTCGAAGATTGTGGCCGGTGGTGCTGGTGGGGATTCTCGTGGTCTCTGTCGTCGGTTTCGCCGTCGTGATGTCTCCCGGCGCGTCGAGCCCTCACGCCGTTGCAACGCCCCAAGTTCCGGGGAGTCTGACCCACTTCGGGCACACGATGATTCCGGCCACCATCCCGGGAACCGCCGGGGCGTCCTCGGCCGGTCCCTTCGGCTGCCCGCTTGCTGCGGCCAACTGCTATGGGTCCTACAACTGGGGCGGCTTCGTGGTGTATGATGCGTCCTACGTCGTTTCCAAGGTGGTCGGATCTTGGACGGTCCCTGCCATCACCGGTGTCGCCGGGACGACCTGCCCGGACGCGCAGAAGACCTGGGAGAGCAACTCGGTGTGGGTGGGCATCGATGGATTTATGGATGGGACAGTCGAACAGACTGGTACGAGTTCCGACTGCCACTACGGCACGGCGCACTACTACGCCTGGTACGAGTTCTATCCTTCCGGTTCGGTCTCAGTGCCGTTCACCATTAAGGCCGGCGATGCGATCACCGCGAGCGTTCTGTACGTGGGGCACAATGCCTCGGGTTCCCTGTTCACCACGACCATCAGCGACAAGACGACGGGGACCACCTACACGAGTCCTAAGACGGCAGTTCCCGGCGCGGACCGGAACTCCGCCGAATGGATTGACGAGTCACCGTACTACAATGGGTATCTCGGCCTCACGCAGGTCGGTCAGATCAAGTTCACGGGTGCGGACGCGACGATCGGCGGGGTTTCCCATACCATCTCGGGATGGGGGACTAACGTCAAGTGGCTTCTGATGGTAGACTACAATTTCCCATACTCGAAGACCTTGACCTACGCAAAGGCCGAACCATCGGCGCTCAGCTCCTCCGGCAATTCCTTCACCGTCAAGTGGCTCTCGTACGGGCCGTAGCGGGTCGTCGAGCGATGGGTGCCAACGGTAGACCTGCCTCCCCCGGTGCCCGGAAAGTGGACCCGGGGTCATGAGGTGCCGAACACGGCGAGGTAGCATCCCCTTTTAGACGCCGCCTTCCGAGCCGAACCAACTCAAATCCGCGCGTGAGCTCCGAGGTTTACCCACGGACGTCGGGGGTCACGGCCCGACCACAGGACCGCGCGAACAAATGGAACCCCCAGGGTGTCGTGGTGATCGAGTTCCCGAGCATGGATCACGTACAGAAGTGGTACCATTCTGAAGAATACACACCGTTGATCCAACTTCGCCTTCGAGGGTCCAAGGGCGTCTTGTTGGCAGTCCAGAACTCGCCAGGCTGATTGTGGCGAATGTGGGGCCGGGGGTCTTGGTCAACTGGCGCAGTCCGGCTACCCGAGAACGAACTCCAGGATCGACATTCCGAACCCGCCCATCACCGACCCACGATGGACGACCTTCGGTCGAACCTCCCGAGGGACGGCACCGAGGAGCGTGAACAACGGCCCCAGGTTCCCCTCCGGCTTGACGGTGCTCCACTTTTTCCGGTCGAATCCCAGCAGTGCGTCATCCTGCCGTGCGCGCACGAGCTCGAGGATCTCGGTTTCGATGGCTTCTCCCTGAGGCCAGCTCGCATCGGGTCGAGGGTCGTAGCGATCGAAATCGTGAGTGATGGAACCGGTAGCGACGAATGCAATCCGCTCCGGCCAGGAGTCCAAGAGCGGTCGAATCGCGGAGCCGAACGCGAAATGGGTAGCGGGCGGAAGGTTGGAGATCGACATCGGTACGACCTTCTCCTTCCCATCCGGGAAGAGGTGCAGCAGCGGAGCCCAAGCTCCGTGATCCAGCCCCCATTCCTGGGTTCCGCGCGTCGCGACACCCTTCGACTTGGCCGCAGTCACGAGAGCTCGCGCAAGCTCGGGGTCGCCCGGAGGCTCATACTTGACTTCGGAGAGGCTGGGCGGGAAACCGGAGAAGTCGTAGATCTGGCGGGGGCGAGGGCTCTCGTTGACCAGAAACTCGGCACCCGCGAGCCAGTGAGGGGACGAAACGACGACGATTTGGGGGCTGAATCGCTCCGGAACCCGGAGCCCGCGAAGTGCTCTGACAGTTTCCTCCCCAACTCCATCGAAGGCTGCAGGGGAAATCAGGAACGGCGCGTTCGGCACGTACGTCGCGTAAACCAGGCCCATGGAGATCTCTATAAGTGGCACCCCACCGGCCCACGGTATACGAGCTTGGCCGTGTCCCTGTTTCAGCCTGAGACGGGGCGAGGGTGCAGGCGTCATTGCACGGCCGAGGCGAGCTCCCTAGAAGTTCCGGGTTGGACGAGGGCAGAATCCCTTGGAATCGGATCAGATTCTAAGGCCCGTTAGCGCTACATTGCGCAACGTTGCGCTCTAATTCTATTTGTAGGGGAGCCCCGTTGGACCGCCGATCAGGGCACCGAATGAGGAAACTTACCGCGCACTTTTACATGACCTTGGACGGGCGTGCCGAATTCCCGGCTTATCCTGGATCGGCTGAATCACAAACCGAGGCTGACCCCGCTTTCGTCGAGATGTGGATCAATCGCTATGAGTCGGTCGACACCCTGCTCTTTGGACGGCGGGCGTACGATGACCAGGCAAACTTCTGGCCCGAATCCAAGAGGACCGCGTCGGACCCCAAGTTCATGCACGAATTCTCGAGGTGGAAGGACCGGGTCCAAAAGGTAGTTTTCTCGAATGGTCTCGCCAGGGCCGCCTGGCAGAACACTCGCGTGGTCAAGGGGGATATTTCCGAATTCGTCGCTCGACTCAAGGGAGAACCCGGAAAGGACATCATTCTCGAGGGCGGGCCGATGTTGACGCAGCAATTCATCCAGCTGGGCTTGATCGACGACTTCCGAATGGTGGTGTTTCCCGTCATTCTGGGTGGCGGAAAGAATTGGTTTGGTTCGCTGTTGAAGCAACAAACCCTGAAACTACTGTCTTCCCGTAGCCTCAAGGATGGGGAGCTGGTGCTGCATTACGAAGCAGTGCCAGCGAGGGCCGACCCGTAGCTCGGCGACGTCAGGCCCGATAATACCGTCCACGCGGTTGAGTACAATCTGGACCAGGGCCTTCGGCGTCACGTGCAACGACAATTGCACTGACGAAGGGACAAGAATGAGCTCTCCAATCGACACGCTCTGGAAGCGCTGGAGACGCGGGGTGTAATGAACCGGTCGCGCGTTCGATGGTTGATCCGCGATGAGCGCGCGAAACCCGATGGACCCGGCTGACCTCCGTCCGCGTACCTCGGTGAGGGTCCGGCGGGCTGGTCTTGCGGACCTCGATGCAATGGCTCGCGTCCACGTCAACGGATGGAAGACGACGTATCGCGGGATGGTGCCCGACGGGATTCTGGATCGGCTCACCGTCGAGAACGACATCGCAAGCGGCTTCGGAAGCGGGCTAAAGGAGCCTCGTCCCGGAGCGGCGCAGTTCGTAGCGCTCACGCATACCGAGGAAATCGTCGGTTATGCGCTCGCGTGTCCCAATCGGGATCCGGACCCCGATTTCACCGGGGAACTGGAGGCCATCTACGTGCTAAAGGCGCATCAGGGACAGGGAGTCGGCACGGCACTCGTCCAAGAAGTCGTCCGGTATCTCGTGAAAACCGGTAAAACGAGCATGATCGTATGGGTGCTCGAGCCGAATCCCTACCGTCGGTTCTACGAACACCTGGGGGGGGCTTTGGCACGAAGGCGGGTTGGAAAGCCCCACCGCCTCGGCGGCGGTCCGCTGCCCGAGGTCGGATACGGCTGGAACGACATACGAAAGCTTACGGGCTTGTGACGCGAAGGGGGGATCACGCGACACGGGTATGTCGCGAGGAATCTGTACGTGGGATCAGAATCGCACCTAACACTCGCGTGCCCGCGACTCCGGGAACGGGTCAGTAGCTGATCCAGGTTCAGTTACCGGCGACTATCCGTGGGTCCGAATCTGTTTCCGTACCCCGGTCGGAATGGCGACCACATGCGGTAGGGTCACAAGACCGAGGAAAATCAGGATTACGCCGAGGAACTCGGCATAGTAGAGGGCCGCGGGGAACGATGCAATGTAGAGGGCGCCGCCGGCGGCGAGCACCGCCGCGCCGATTCCCATCATCACTGTCCGCCACTGCCACGACTTTCGAAGAGAGAGTATGACGGCAGCGAGTAACACGACCGTGGCGGGGCCAGTGACCAGGGTCGAGAGTACCAGCAGCGTGAGGGGCGGGTTCCCCGAGATGACCCCGCCCGAAACCATGGTGCCGGGAAGAGGCGTTGCGAAGCTGAGACCGCCCACGAGTGCGCACGTGGCCAGCGTGTAGGCAGTGTAACCGGCTCGGAAGCGGGCGTTTCGTATGACGTGGGTACAGCCCAACGAAAGCACCCCCACGATCGCCGCCGACAAGAACACGTAAGCCTGCAGGAGAGGGAGGTCGACAAAGCCTAGGTAGACGACCAACTCCACCAAGGTTGCCACCGCAGCGAGACCCAGGCCCGCCCCCCACGCCAGTTGGCTCCCGACATGATCCCGTACGACCCGTACGAGGCCCCGTGACGCTAGGGCCGCGAGCGTTATCGTGAGGGCCAGCAGGGAGAGGGCGATGCCGGAGCCGATCGCATCCATTATGGCTTCCTCCGGATCTTCAACCCCGACTCACGCGGAGACCTTCTCGGACTCGGGATGCTTGGGCGCGGACTTGTTCTCCGGAGCATCGGTTTCCGCCTCGGCGATCGAAATCTTCTCTTCGCGGCCGAGGTAGACGGCGACCATCGCGAGGATGAGGAAGAGGTCCATCATCACAAAGCCGACGTTGAACACCCAATATCCCGGGCTGCCCTGATTGGTCCCGTACCAGACGTAGATGTAGGCACCGACCGTTGCGATCAGTGTCGAGAGCATGGCGAACCCCGCCATCGGGGTCCGCATTCCTCTCTTCTCGACATAGAAATCGATCGCGAGCAGGGACATGCAAATGAGGGTGATTCCGATCAGGGCAAAGTACTGCAAGTTGCCGAACACGACGTCGGTCGGTCCTCCGGACAGGGTCGCTTCGTTGAACTCGATGTCGAAGCCTTGGATCGGGGTCGCGATGAAAGAGAATATCCAGGTCCCCAGGATGGCCGCGCGCACCGGGTCCTTCCAGGCCGGCCGACCCCGAACCTTGGTGTATAGGAGCGGAATGAGGACGATAATGGCCCCCAGGGCGGCCCAGAGCATCGTGGTGTCGTCTCCGGCCATCCCGTTGGCCGTGGCGCCGGTGGCCGCCAACAGCTGGACGGATCCCCCCGGGTTACTGCCGAAGACGTTTCCCGGCACCCCGCCGGGGAAGACCGTCGTAAATCCCTCGAGCACGAACACCACGGTCAGCGCCAGAATGCCGGTGATGCTGACCCACAGGCCGACCTTGGCCATCCCCCGCTTCCACCCAACCAGGGCGAGCACGTCGAATCGCTTCGCCGTGACGGCCACAACGCCCAAGATCAGTGCCATGACCATCATGTGGGAATGGGCACCCATGGTGGTCTCGAGCACTTGTTGCGCGCCACCCAGCCAGGCAATGTAGCCGCTGAAGATGGCCGGTGACATCCCGATATCGATGACAAAGTAATTCATCCAGAAGACCACGAAACCGATGACTCCGGCGACGAACGTCGAGATCACGGTCACGAACGTGAGCCAGTACGTGGAGTCCATCTTGCGGAAGTCTTTCCACGACGGAAGGTAGCGCCACTTCGGGATCATTCCGAGCCGGTTCTGACTCGGGTCGTACGTACCGGCGAGCTTTCCGGGCAGGAGGTAGAGCTGAACGAGCAAGGCTCCTCCGACATCGGCGAGGAGGATGAGACCGAGAAGGATCAGTCCGAGCGGGATCGGGGCCAGGTTCGCGTTGAAGATCGGCCGGAGGTAGAAGAACGCGCCGATCGCTCCAATCACCGTGGCCATGAGCGCGCGGTACGCGATGGGGAAATCGATGGCTGGCTCGTACTTGTCAAGGTCGAACGCCATGAAGACAAGGTAGACTCCCAGAGACGCGATCCCAATCGCGATCGAGTGGAAGTAAAGGTCGGAAGCTCCGAATGCGAACGCGGGGGGCAGGCTACCCTGAGCACTGGGACCGAGGCCCAGAATGTAGTAGAGTAACGACATGATACCGATGATGAGCAACGTGATCCAGATGTAGGTCTTCATCGGGTGCAGGTATCCTCTCTCGGTCATCATGTACCGACTTGAGGGCCTCGAACCCACCGCGGTGGAGCGCGACTGGTCGGCCATGTCCGGGTCCGGGTTTTCAGGCACCATGGATTACATCGCTCCTTTCGATCCGGAGGGCCGCCAAACTATCCGAAGGCAGGACAAGGCGCCGACAGCCGCAAGCCCATGTATCGACCTGCGGATTTGGCGAAGACCCGCCTAATCCCATGCGCCGGACCTTAGGCGGGTTCAACGTGGGTCGAGGGTAGTTTCTTTCGTGAAGTGGGCTCCACGAGGGCACGAGGTGCGCTGAGCTTGACGAGCCATACTTAGACGCGTCACCCCTCCAGCGCTCCTAAGGCGAAGCTAGGCACGAGGACGGGAGCGATTCCATGGGGCTTGTCGAGGAACGGGGAGAATTGAGATTCCCCACCGGACCCGAGTCTTCCACCGTGGTGAGCGAACAGACATGGTCTGATTCCCTGCTTGCCTACAGCCAGCTCCTGAAACCCAGGATGGTGGCTTTGCTCGTGTTCACCGCAGCCGTGGGCATGGTAGTGTCCGCGAGTGCCCTGCCAACGGCTCTGAACCCGGGGATAGTGCTGTGGGGTCTCGCCGCGATCATCACCGGGACGGCCGGCTGCAACGCCATCACCGGCTATGTCGATCGGGATGTCGACCGAATGATGGAGCGGACCCGCGACCGGCCACTATGCACGGGACGGATCGCTCCGGCAACTCGGGCGGTCTGGCTCGGCGCGGGACTCTTGGGGGTCGCGCTGATCCTGTCGGGGCTTCGCAACCCTCTCTCTCTCGCCTTCATGGCGCTCGGCATTGTCGACAACGTCGTGATCTACAGTCTCTGGCTCAAGCGGACCAGCCGATGGAACATCGTCCTTGGCGGCATTTCGGGCGGAATGCCGGTGGCCTTTGGGTGGGCGTTTGTCTCCGGGTCGATTGGTTTGGCCGCGGTTCTCCTCGCTTCCATGGTCGTCATTTGGACGCCTACTCACATTTGGAGCCTCGCCCTGCGCTACCGGGACGACTACGCGCGTGCGGGGATTCCGATGCTTCCGGTCGTGACCTCCGAAAAGACTGCCTTGCGATGTATGGTGGTCACCGGGGCCCTTCTCGTGCCGTTCAGCCTGGCGCTTCCCCTGGCCACGCCGGTTGCCGGACTGGGTTACGTGGTGGTCGCGGCGATCTTGGGCATTCCGCTACTCGCCATCAGCGTCTGGCTGTGGATCCGTCCCACCCCGAAAAGAGCATGGACGTTGTTCAAATTCTCGAGCCCGTACCTCGCCGTAGTCTTTCTCGCCCTTTTGGTCAGCGCCCTCTGGTAGACGCAAGAGCGAGCCAAAGAGCTGCCTCGCGAGGCGGCGGGCCTACCCCAAGGATGTCGTTCGATGGAGGACGACCGCAGTTGCAAGCTCCATGTCCGGAAACACCGGTGACCTATAGGGTCGGCTTCGTGAGTCCCAAACCAGCGAGGTCGCGCTGCATCTCCTCGCGCTCCGCAGGCGTCAAAGGAAGGAGCGGGGGACGAACCGGTCCACCGGACATTCCCATCAGCTCTCCCCAGTACTTCACCATCGAGACCGGCAGTGCACCGCCGGTCCGCCCGGCCACTCGGCCCCACCATTTACGGGATACCGCCTTGATGGGTCGGATCTTCGAGTACAGCCGGAGCGCCTCGTCCCAATGTCCCTGAGTCGCGAGGTCGATGAACTGAACATAGTTGTGCGAGGACTCGGTGTCGAATCGCCAATCGCTCGTGTTCGCGAACATCACCTGCTGGTGGATGCCGTACGGCTCCCCGACGAAGAAGATCTCCTCGTCCGGCATGCTCACGACCGCCTTAGCACCCGCTTCGAGGTGAGTATCGATCGAGAGCTGGATGTTGAAACTCGCCTCCTTGATGGCGATTAGGGTTGGCAGGTCGGCCATCCGTGACAATGCCCTGGCGGAGAGGACAATACCGAACTGGGGCGAGTTGTAGAACGCAATGCCAATGTTGACCTGCTCGGCGATGCGGGAGACCCAATCGAGGACTTGTTCTTCGGTCTTCGTTACGATGTAGGGCGAAGCAAGAATCACGAAGTCGAACCCAAGCTCCTCGGCTCGATGGGCCATTGCGACTACGCCCTTCAGAGCGGTGTCCGTGACCTGGAAGGCGACCAGAGCCCGACCTCGTACGAGTTGTGGAGCGAGCTCCATCAGACGGTACCGTTCCTCCCGTGTCAGGCTCCAGAACTCCCCCATGTTCCACGAGAAACCTAGTCCGCGGGTGCCTAGGCGGAGGACGTGCTCAATATTGGCGGCGAGTCCTTTCTCGTCAAGTTCGTCCTCGTGAGTGAACGGGGTGATCATGGTCGTCCACTGTCCGAGGAGCTTCTCTCGGGCCCACGCCTTGGCGTCCGATCGCGTGTAATGCACGGTTTACTCCCGCAGATCCGTTCGAATTTCGTCTCGAATCAGCGTTGACCTATCACGGCTCCCGAAACCGCCGGTTCAGAACGACTTCCACCCTTCGCGATGAGCAACTCGAACACGTCCCCTGTTCGTCGTTCGTTCACAATTCGGTGCC
>JBEKEY010000054.1:0-14240 GCA_050013595.1 Thermoplasmata archaeon
CTGGCGTGCCTCCCCTCGAACCCAGCTTCCCGCCAGTAGGACGGCCGCGCGGCCGGAAGGGTCGAGCTCGCGGGCGAGCTGGCGAGCGACCCGCACGACCTCTTGGTGTTCGGACGGAGGGGCCGAGGGGTTACGACCTCGCCGGGACGGGCCGGAACTAGGACGGGCCGCGGAACGAGCTCCGACCATGCATCGGTTCCCAAGATTTCCTATCGAAAAACCTCTTGGCCCGAGCACCGACAAACCGTTTCAGCGCGTTTCCCCTCCGTTTCCCGTGAAAACCCCCACCATCCGGTTCCTCGGCGGTGTCCGCGAGATCGGCGGGAACAAGATCCTCATCGAGGACGGTCCGGACCGGGTCCTGTTCGATTTCGGCCCGTCCTTCTCCCCGCGGGCGGAAGAGTTCTACGTCGACTACCTTCAGCCCCGGACGACCTCCCGGGCGAAGGACCTCCTCGAGTTCGACCTCATCCCTCGCATCCCGGGACTGTACGCGAAGGAGGCGCTCGGTGACGGCGACCTGGCCTACGCGCCCCCCGAGGTCCACGGGATCTTCGTGAGCCACGCCCATGCCGACCATGCGGGCTACCTCGAGCTGGTGGACCCGTCCATCCCGGTCTACGTGGGCGAGGGAACGCGTACCCTCCTCTCGGCCATCGAGAAGTCCACGAGGATGAAGTACGGTGACCATCCCTGGAAGGTCTTCACCGACCGCCAGTCCCTCCGAGTGGGAGGCATCGAAGTGATCCCATACCCCGTCGACCACTCCATTCCGTTCGCCTACGGCTTCCTCATCCGCACGAGCGAGGGAACGATCGCCTACACCGGGGACTTCCGGCATCACGGACCCCGAGCGGACGACACTCACGCGTTCTTCGAGGCTGTGGCGAAGGAGAAGGTCGATGCGTTGCTGATCGAGGGAACGCGCGCGGGACCGGACCCGCGGAGGAATCTCTCCGAGGCCGGCGTTCGCAGCGGAGTGGACCGGGTGCTCACCGAGCGGCCCGAGCTCGCGCTCGCCTGCACGTACCCGCGGGACATCGACCGATTGCGAACCCTGCATGCGGCCGCGGTTGCCGCCGACCGTGACCTCGTGGTCTCGGTCCGCACGGCGCTCCTCCTCTCCGAGGTCGCGTCGCGGTTCCCGTCCGGAGTGATCCCCGTCCCGGGGCGCACGCCGGGCCTACAAGTCTACGCGAGGAAGAAACGCGTCTCGTACCTCTGGGAGCGCCCGTTCCTCGAGGCCGCGCTGCCGTCGGAAGAGGTGCGCGGCCGGGGACGAAAATTCCTCCTCGCGCTCGACCTTTCGCATTTCCCCGAGCTCATCGACCTACGACCGCCGAAAGGGAGCCCGTTCATCCACTCGATGAGCGAGCCGTTCAGCGAGGACGATGTCGACGACCGGGTGATGCACAACTGGCTCGACCACTTCGGACTTCAGTTCCACCAGATGCACGCGAGCGGGCACGCGTCCGGCTCCGAGCTCCTCGAGATCATCCGGGCGACCGGGGCGCGCGCGGTCTATCCCATCCACACGGAGCACCCGGAGGCGTTCGAGAAAGCGGGTCCCTCCGTGCACCCTCCCAAGCTCGGGGTCCCGTACCCGGTCGGCCGATAGGCCGTTCCCCCGGCGACGAGGAGTTAACCCCCGGACGGTCTCGGAGCGCGGATGGACCCGGACCGCTGCCCGACGGGGATCGCTTCGGTCGACCGGCTCCTCGGCGGGGGACTCGAGACCGATTCCGTCACCGAGATCTACGGCGAGGGCGGGAGCGGGAAGACCCTCTTCTGCCTGCAGGTGGCGCACCGGATCGCTCTCGAGAACCGGTGGGTGTTCTACGTCGACACCGAGGGCGTCAGCGTCGACCGCCTCCGCGCGATCGCCGGCGACGGTCTCGATCGGGAGTTGAAGCGCTGGCTCCTCTCGACCCCCAAGAACCTCGCGGACCAGGGAAAGGCCGTGGAGACCGCGTGCGCCCTCGCGCGAGAGGGCAAGCGGCCGGTCGGACTCATCGTGGTCGATTCCGGGACGTTCTTCTACCGATTGTCGCTGTCGGGCTCCGACGAGGACGACGCCCGTCAGTCGCTCTCGCTCGCGGTCGCCGACCTGGTCGTCACCGCGTTGCGCGCCCACCTTCCGGTGCTGTTCACGAACCAGGTTTGGCGGAGCATGCGGGACGGCACGCTCGAACCCCTCGGCGGCTCGTTCCTCAACCATGCCGCGAAGACGATCCTGAGGTTCGACCGGCTCTCGGGCCCGATGCGCCGCGTGGTCCTCCTCAAGCACCGGTCGCTCCCCGAGGGGTCGGCGGACTTCCGGATCGGGCCGAGCGGGCTCGAGAGCGTTGGCCGCGCATGAAACCGACTTAAGGACGGACGACCCTGCCCGGGTGATGCCCGACACCCTGCAATTCTCGGATATCTCCACGCCCATCGGAACGTTCCGCATCTCCTACCTGGGCTCGACCGTACGCGTGGTCGACCTGCTCGAAAAGGGTCACACCCAGACCGGTGTCCCGGCGGGAGCCCGGCGACGCAATCCGCCCTTCCCTCCGTCGAGCCCGGCGCGGCAGCTCCGGGAGTATTTCCGGGGGGAGCGCAAGGATTTTGACGTCGAGGTCGAGCCGGACAGCGCCTCCGAATTCGACCTGAAGGTCTGGAAGCTCCTGCGCGTGGTCCCGGCCGGACGCACCGTGACGTACGGTGAGCTCGCGAGGAAGGCCGGCTACCCGGGCGCGGCCCGGGCGGTCGGGGGGGCCATGCGACGGAACCCGATCCCGATCGTCATCCCGTGCCACCGGGTCGTGGGCCAGGGGGGGGACATCACCGGCTTCGGACTCGGCCTCTGGCGGAAGCGCTGGCTCCTGGACCACGAGGGATCCTGGCCGCTGCGCTCGCGCTCGGCGGAAGGACCCCGCCCGCACGGCCAACGGACGTTGGACGACCTCACGGAACGTCCCAAGTCCCGCCGGAACGAGAAGTCCGAAGCGTGAACGCTTCCGACCGCACCCACCTACTACGACCGTAGTAGCTTTCGTGCTCGGTCGTGTCGACGAACCTACTACAAGGTGGCGTAGCTTAGGCGCGAGGGAGCGCGCCGGTCGGCCCGGGAACGACGCTATCCGGAATAGTAGGCGGCGTCGTACGGCTCCGGCTTGAGGCCGCGCCGCTGTCGAACTTCGCCGACGACCTTCGGCTGGAGGTCGACCGGCACGGGTTCGAAGCCCATCGACTCGGTCGCCCAGAGGACCTTGCCCGCGGTCGCGCTCCGAATATCGGAAGCGAAGCCGAACATCTCGGCGACCGGCACCTTCGCGACTATGGTCTGCAGGTCGCCGACGCTTGTCATGTCGAGGATCTCGCCTCGGCGGCGTTGGAGCTCCCGGGTCGCCCCGGCGAGCACCTCTTGGGGAACGTTGACGGTCGCCTTCTGGAAGGGCTCGAGGAGGAGCCGGTCCCCGAGGACCATCGCGCCGTAGATCCCCGACCGGGCGGCCGGGATCGTCTGCGCGGGACCGCGGTGGATCGAATCCTCATGGAGCTTCGCGTCGACCAAGCGGACCTTGAGCCCGTAGACCTTCTCGTTCGCGAGCGGCCCGCGGTTCATCGCCTCCTTGAAGGCGTCGACGATGAGGTCCATCGTCTCGTTGAGGTACTGAATACCCTTCGTCACGTCGAACAGGATGTTCGTCCCCTCGACGGCGACGATCCCTCGGCCCTCGTCCCGCGAGACCCCGAGGTCGGCGAGCTTCGCGACGAGCGTCTTCGTGTCCTTGAACGATTTCCCCTGGGGGATCTCGCCTTCGTGGACCGCGTCGACCACGCCCTTCGGCAACGGTTCGACCTCGAAGTAGAACTTGTTGTGCTTGTTCGGGGACTTCCCTTCGAACGGGCCGCCCGGGTGACGGACCAGCTCGCGGTACACCACGATCGGCTTCGACGCCTCGATCTCGACCTTGTAATCGTTGATGATCCGGTACTGGGTGATCTCGAGGTGGAGCTCGCCCATCCCCGAGAGCAGATGCTCTCCGGTCTCCTGATTGATCTCGACGCGAAGGCTCGCATCCTCCTTCGCGATCTTCCGCATGACCTCGATGAGCTTCGGCAGGTCGGCCATGCGCTTCGGTTCGATGGCGACCGTCACGACCGGCTCCGAGACGTGCCGGATCTCCTCGAACGGGACCATGTCCGGCGCATCCGACATCGTCGTCCCGGCGAAGGCGTCCGTGAGCCCGATCACGGCGGCGATGTTGCCGGCGGTGACCTCCTCGACCATCAGTCGCTCGGGTCCCATGAACAGCGAGACGTGCTGGATGCGGTTCCTTGACTTGGACCCGACGACGTTGAGCTCCATCCCTTTCTGAAGGCGGCCCGAAAAGACCCGGCCCGTGGCGATCTCGCCCGCGCTCGGGTCCATCGTGATGTCGGTGACCATGAACGCGGTGGCGCCCTCGGGGTCGGTGTTCGCCATCGACATCCCGATCGCGGAGGTGGGGTCGCCCTTCCAGATGTTGGGGATCCGGTAACGCTGGGCTACGTGCGGGCTCGGCAGGTGGCGGACGACCATGTCGAAGATGACGTCGTTGATCTTGGCCTTCTGGGCGATCTCCTTCGACCGGCCCGTGGACACGTAGTCGATGATGTCTCGGAAGTTCACGCCGGTCTTCTGCATGTACGGGACGCTGATCGCCCAGTTCTCGTAGCCCGAGCCGAAGGCGACCGACCCGTCCCGGGGGTCGACGCTCCAGTCGTCGACGAACTCCTCGGGGGCCATCTTGCGGATCAGCTCGTTCACATCGGCGATGATGTCCGCGAACCGCTTCTGCAGCGACTCGGGGGTGAGTTTGAGCTCCTTGATCGCGCGGTCGACCTTGTTGATGAACAGGGTCGGTTTCACCTTCTCGCGCAGTGCCTGACGCAGGACCGTCTCGGTCTGGGCCATGACGCCCTCGACCGCGCAGACGACCACGATCGCCCCGTCGACGGCCCGCATGGCGCGGGTGACGTCCCCCCCGAAATCGACGTGTCCCGGAGTATCGATGAGGTTGATCAGGTGCTGTACCCCCTCGAACTCGTGGACGATCGTGACGTCCGCGTTGTTGATCGTGAGCAGACGCGCCTGCTCCTGCTCGTCAAAGTTGAGGTAGAGTTGCTTGCCCGCGAGCTCGTTTGAGATCATCCCGGCCGCGGCGAGAAGGTTGTCGGAGAGGGTCGTCTTCCCGTGGTGAATGTGCGCGACGATCCCGATGTTACGGATCTGGTCGACGTTGCGCATCATCTCGGGGATGGCCTTCGCCAATTCGCTTCGGATGTGGGTCATCGAAAAGCTCCTACGGACCTACCGAGCCGATTGAGCCACCCGCTCGACCTCTTCCTTCCGACCGACGGCGAAAGAGGTCAGGTCACCCTTGGCCGCGAGACGGATTTCGTCGGCGAGACACGTGTGGATGGGTTTCGTGGACTTGTGGGACGCCTGGATCGCTCCCAGCGCGATGTTGCGGATGGCGACGTTGAGTCGACGCGAAGGCGAGGCATCGACCGCGCGCGGAACGGAGATGCCCCCGAACTGCAGGCGGGTGACTTCTTCCCGGGGGGCGGAGTTCTCGACCGCATCGACGAGGAGCTGCAGTGGGTTCTTCTGTTCCTTTTGCGCGACCTCAGCGAACGCCTTTCGGATCGTCGTGAGGGCCTTCGCCTTCTTGCCCGTGAACTTCCCGCCCTTCATGAGGGAGTTCGCGAGCCGCTCCACGAGATGCATCCGGGTCTTGAGGAACGGCTTGCCGGTAAGCTTCCCTTCGGTGTGCGGAGCGTAGATCGGATGCAGATAGATGTACGGCAGGAGCCCCGGATCGTGGACCTCGACCCCTTCGAACGGGTACTTACCGAACAGCGGGGGGAGCGGGAAGGGCGGAGGGGGCGGTGGTGTCGGTCGGTGGACGATCGGCCCGGCATCCTCCTCGCTCGAGTCGGGTGGCCGCATCGATTCCGCGTTCCCGCTCATCGGGCCGGCTTCTCCTTGCGTCCGCGTACGAGCTCGTCGAGTGAGACGCTGTTCACCTGGATCACCTTGTAACGGACACCGGGGATGTCTCCGTACGACCGGCCCATCCGGCCCCCGATACCCTCGACGAGTACTTCGTCGTGTTCGTCGATGAAGTTGATCGCGCCATCCCCGACGGCGAAGGCGGTCACCTGGCGGCCGTTCTTGATGAGCTGAACCTTGATGCACTTGCGGATGGCCGAGTTCGGCTGCTTCGCTTCGACGCCGACCTTCTCGATGACGATCCCGCGGGCCTGCGGAGCCCCTTCGAGGGGGTCCGAGCGTTCCTTGAGGTGCAAGGTTCGACGCTTGTAGTATCGGTCCGACCAGCGCCGACGCTGGCGGAGGGTGGCCAGACGGCCCGCTGTGTTGAGCCCCGATGGCGGCGACATATCGGCGGAGGGCCGACCACCAGGTGGTGGTATTTAAGGTCCGTGCCGCGTCGCGCTCGGCGGTGGGTCGGAGGGGCGAGTGACCGAGGGAAAGAGCGAGCTTTCGCGACGCTCGACGCTGCCCCGGACCCTCTCCTCCGCTCGTCGGCAAAGGACCGTGAGCCCGGACGTTCGGGACGCATGGGAACGGCTCTCCGGTGGGATCCGGACCTGCCAATTGTGCCCGCTCGGTAAGGTCCGCACCCAGGCGGTGGTCTATCGTGGTGGCCTTGCCCCTCGGGTCGTATTCATCGGCGAAGCACCGGGGGCCGAAGAAGACCGGACCGGACTCCCGTTCGTTGGCCGCTCGGGTCGGGAGCTCGACCGAGCGGTGCGGAGCTTGGGGCTCTCGTCCGAAGAGTACGGGGTGCTCAACGTTCTGAAGTGTCGCCCACCCGCGAACCGGTTCGACCCCGCCGCGGCCCGGACGTGTCGTCCCTATCTCGACCAGCAGCTCGACCTTCTGCGCCCCGACATTATCGTTACCCTCGGAGCGCACGCGTTGCGAGCTGTCGACCCCACCGCGGCGCCGATGCTGAAGGCGGCCGGTCGGCCGAGGATCCACGAGAAGCCGCCCCTCTTCCCGCTCATCCATCCGGCTGCGGCGCTTCGTTCGCGGCGTCTGCGAGAGCGCTGGGAGCAGGACGTCCGGGCGTTCGGACGCTGGCTTGCTGAGCGGCCCGCATAAACACCTTTAACTCGGGTCGGGCTCCCTCGACCGTGCGTACGGTTGAGCTGTTCCTCATCGAGGGCTCCTACCAGGCTGTCGACGACGGGGTCGTCGTGGAGCTCTTCGGTCGAACGAGGGACGGGGCACCGATCGTGGCCCGGTACTACGGGTTTCGACCGTACTTCGAGGTCACCGAGCCCACCGCAGAGGTGCGGACCCGGCTTGCGGCCGACAAGGAGATCATCGGGGTCCAGGACATCGTCACGTGGGTCGCCGGTAAGGAGGAGCCAGCGCTGCGCGTCACGCTGCACCGTCCGTGGCTCGTACCGCAGTATCGAGACAATTACCGGCGGAAGGGGGACGAGAACAGTGTCCTGGCCTGCGACATACCGTTCGTCCATCGCTTCCTCTACGACAAACACCTCGGTCTGGCGGTGACGTTCGAGGCCGAGGACGAACCCGAGGAGATCCGGGCTCGCTACACGGTCCCGAACGTGGTTCGCGTCGTGACTGACGCCGACCACGACATCCGGCCGGCCGAAGTGTTCCGTCCGTCGCTGCGCGTTCTTTCGTTTGACATCGAGAACGCCATCCGCACGCGGACGATCTTCACGATCTGCGGTGTCTCGGTCGGCGGCGGTCGCCCGCGCACGACCTTCCGCCTCCACAACACGGACGAACGGCGGATCCTCGAGGAGTTCGTCCGGACAATCATCGAGGACGACCCGGACGTCATCACAGGCTACAACATCGGTGGCTACGACTTTCCGCTCCTCGTCGAACGGGCCGCGGCGACCGGTCTCGGAAAGCTCGCGATCGGACGGGAACGCTCCGAGCCCCGGGAGATGGGCGAACGCCTCTGGAAAGTGACCGGCCGGGCGGTGGCGGACGCCTGGTGGTCGGTCCGTCGGGACCTCAAGCCGAAGCAGGAGACGTTGCAGTTCGTCGCCCGCACGCTGCTCGGCGACTCGAAGCTGGATGTCGACCGACGGGAGATCGAGAAGGAGTGGGCCAAGGACTCGGTTCGGGTCATGGAGTACTGCGAGCACGACGCCGATCTCGCTCTCCGGATCCTCCAACGGCTCCGAACCGTGGAGAAGGCGGCCGACCTCGCGACCGTCGCGCACCTTCCGCTCGAGGAGGGTATGAACGGCCGCACTTCGCTCTACATCGACTCGTTGCTCATCCCGCGGGCGGACGCCCGGGGCGTCGGCGTCCCGATGAGCCACTTCGCCGGTCGGGAGAACCCGATCGAAGGGGGCTACGTGCACCCGATCCGACCGGGGATCTATCGCTGGGTGGTCGTCCTCGACTTCAAGTCGATGTACCCGTCCATCATCATCGCCCGGAACCTTTGCTTCACCACCCTTTCTCCCGACGGCACGACGGTCGCTCCCTCGGGCGCCCGTTTCCTCGACGCGACGGTGCGTCGGGGGATCATCCCGGAGATCCTATCGGACCTGCTCGCCGACCGGACTCGCTTCCGCCAGGCGGGCCAGGCGGCGACGAACCCCGAGATGAAGGAGTACTACGACGGACTCCAGAACGCCGTCAAGGTGCTCATGAACTCGTTCTACGGAGTGCTCGCGTCCAGCTTCTACCGGTTCACGAACAAGGACATCGGGGCGGCGATCACCGCGTTCGGGCGTGAGGCGATCACCTCGATCATCCGCGACCTCGAGGCCGACAAGTTCGAGGTGGTCTACTCCGACACGGATTCCGTCTTCGTCCGGTCCCCGGTCGCGTCGCTCGAAGGGGCTCGAGAATTCGGCGAGCAGGTCGCGAAGCGGTTCACCCACGAGGGCGTCACATTCGAATTCCAGTCGGTGTTCGAGTCGTTCTTCTCGCACGGGGCGAAGAAGCGGTACGTCGGCCGGACCGTGTGGCCCCACGAGGACCTCATCGTCCGCGGCTACGAGACGCGACGAACGGACGCGTTCGACTTCCAATCGACCGCCCTGATGGAGATCTTCGACCTGGTCCTGAAGGGCGACACCGATGGGGCCGTGCGACGGGCTCGGGAGCTCGTCCAATCGGTTCGGAGCCGCGAAGTGCCGGCCGAACGCCTCGTCATCGCCCGGACCGTCCGCGCGGAGAGCGAGTACAACGAATCGACCCGGGATTCGCTCCCGTTCCTGCGCGTCTTCAAGCAGCTCCGCAGCGAGGGCTACGACGTCATCCCGGGCATGCGCGTCGCCTGGGTCGTCACCGACTCACGGAAGTCGCCCCAGGAGATCGAGCCGTGGGTCGAGGGTCGACCGTTCACGAAGGAGCCCGACTGGGAGTACTACGCGGACCGGGTGGCGCAGACCCTCGCGCGAGTGACGGAGGTATTCGATTGGGATGCCGCGGCGCTCTTACGGGGGAGCCACCAACAACGGCTCGGCGCCCGGGCCGACACTCCCCGGCCCGCGGAGACCGCCTCCGCTCCCGCGACGCTGGACACTCCCCTCTCCGAGGTAGGCAAGCCGACGAAGCGTCGGAGCTCCACGCGCAGCCTCACCGACTGGCAGTAGGCCGACCGACCTCACTCTCCGGCGGCCGGGGGGTCGGGTCGACCCTCGTTCGGGAAGACGGATTCTCCCCGTAACGCAAGGACCGCTCCCAGCACCACGACCGGGATCCCGAGCAGACCGATGAGCGGTAGCGCGATGCCGAGCACTCCGGCGGAGAGCAGGAGCGTGAACACGGGGATGCCGGTCATCAGCATCGGCGGGAGGACGAGGCCCACCTCGTCGAGCGCGACGAAGTAGAGAGCCGGGGCCAGGAAGAAGCTCGTGATACCGCAGAGCGCGAGCAGCAAGGTCGGCACCGGCGCGACGACGACGAGCCCATGCCAGCCTCCGGGCAGGATCGGGGCGAGCACCACGGTGAGCAGTCCGGCCGCCAGCATCGACTGGCCGACGACGGCCGAAGGGGCCATCGTTCGATTGGCCCTCGCGGTGAGCAGGAAATAGAAGGCGACCGTGATCGGTACGCCGAGGACGGCAAGCCAACCCCAGCCCTGCACGGCCGACAGGCTCTGGCCGCCGACGATCGCCATCGTCCCGCCCGCAAGGCTGACGACAATGCCGATCGCAAAGAGGGGAGTCGCGATGTGCGCGCGGTACGCCCCCAGCAGCAGGGCGACCACGATCGGCGTCAGCACCACGTCGCCGATGAGCGAAAGGAGCGAGGCGTCCACGGGGCCCGCGAGGTAGGTGGCAGCGAGAACAGAGACCTGCATTCCGAACAAGAGGCCGATCCGCATCCAGGCCTTCGGGTCGGTCCAGAGGGAAAGGAACTCGCGGCGGTGACCGGTTCCGACCGCCCATCCGGCGTAGGCGACCCCGCCGAAGATGAACGGATAGGAGAGGATCGACGACGGCGCGGTCCCCGGGGTCACCCACAGAACGAACACGTAGTACGTGGCCCAGAGGAAGGCGGCCAGCAACGTGGCAACGATCGCCCACCCGAGGGTGCGTCTACCGACCGCCACGCGGGTGCGTTAGATTCGGTCCGCAATAATCGTTCCCGAAATCCGACCCCTTCGGTGGAAGGGGGGTGGCCTCTACGAATATCCCTCGAACGTCAGGCCGTGGGCGGGCACGGCCACCCCGGACCCGCGCTCCACGTGCCCCACCTCGACCGCGTCGGGAGCTCCGGCCCGGGCGAGGCGGCGTCGGGTCTCGGCGAGACGGGTGGCGGCTACGACGAGGACGAACCCGATTCCCATGTTGAACGTTTGGAACATTTCCTCGTCCGAAAGTCCTCCCAATTGCTGGATCCAGCGGAACAGCGGCGGCAGCTCGGGCCATCGGTCGAACACGAAGGCGACCTTCGGATGCAACCGGACGAGATTGCGCACGCCGCCCCCCGAGAGATGGGCGAAGCCGTGCGTCGTGGGAAAGCCAGCCAGCGTGTCCGCAACGACGGAGTAAATCCGCGTCGGAGCGAGGATCTCCTCGCCCACCGGCTTCTCGCCGCCGGTCCGGGGACGGCCCAGGTCGACCGTTCGTTCGGCGAGGAGTCGACGGAGCAGCGTGAAACCGTTCGCGTGGACCCCGGAGGACGGGATCCCGAGGAGCCGGTCGCCGGGGCGGATCGTGGCGCCGAGCACCGGTCGTCGTCCGCGTGGGAAGAACCCGAACGCGGTGGCACCGAGGTCGATCCCGTCGACGATCTCGGGAACGACGGCGGTCTCCCCGCCGAGGAGCGCGCAGCGGGCCGTTCGGAGTCCCCGGTTGAGCCCCTTTCCGATCCCCCGAAACGCTTCCGGGTCGGGGTGATGACACAGAATGGTATCCACGAGTCCGGCCGGCCGGGCACCGACCGAGGCCAGGTCGTTGACGTTCACGCCGACGATGTCCTCGCCCACCTCCTCCCAGCGACCGAGCTGTGCTGCGAGCTTCACCTTCGTGCCGACCGTGTCGGTCGTGACGGCGATCGTCTCCCGGCCGATGCGCAGGAGTCCGGCATAATGGCCCGGAGCGTCGACCATCCGGCCGGCGGAAGGGGGCGGGCGGTACGAGACCTCGTCCAGCAAGGCCGCGAGCGAGGACGAGATGTGCGACCGGTCCACGCCGCTGCGAGCGTAGGTCCAGGGTCCGTCGTTCGGGGCAGTGGGGGCCACGACCGACGGAGGGGCGCGGGAAGAAATACCCTCCCCCCGGACAGGGGTCGAGCCTTTTACGCTCCCGACGGTCCCACGAGGGCATGCCCGGGCGCGCTCGCCGGCGGAAGGCCGAGGCGGCTCCCGGTTCCGAGGGATCGATCGCCCTCATCTTGGCCGGCCGTGCGCTCGTTCGGGGCCGGCTTCAGCATGCGGAGATAGCGATCGACGACGCGGGCCGAATCCGCTCGGTGGGCAAGATCCTTCGGGGAACCCCACGCCGAGACGTAGGGGAGGCGGTGATCCTGCCCGCGGCCACCGACCTTCATGTCCACTTCCGTGAACCGGGCGGTCCGGCAGAGGCGGAGACGATTCCGAGCGGAACGATCGGAGCCGCGCTGGGCGGGGTATCGCTGGTCGGCGAAATGCCGAACACCCGCCCGCCGGTCACCGACACCGACAGCTGGCAGGACAAGGTGCACCTCGTGGAGGGGCGCGCGGCCGTGGATATGCTGCTCTACGCCGCGCCCACCGTACCGAAGGCACTCGCGTCCCTTTCGCACCGAGCGGGCGGATTCAAAGTGTATCTGAGTCCGACCACGGGCATCGAGAGCGCTCCGCCCTCGGCCGAGCTTCCCGCACTGTGGGATCGGCTCGCCGAGCTCCGATTGCCGGTGGCCGTCCACGCCGAGGACCCGACACGGTTCGTGTCCGCCGAGCGCCCTTCCTCCCCGACCCAATGGAACGGCACGCGACCGGTCGCTGCCGAACAGGCGGCCATCGAGGGATTGACGCGAGCCCCCCGATCCCTTCGACTTCACGTCGCCCACGTGACCACGGCAGCCGGAGCGCAGTCCCTGAGGACGGCCGGTCTCTCGTTCGAGGCGACCCCGCAGCACCTTCTGCTATCGGAACGGTCGGGGTCGGATGCGCACTTCAAGGTGAATCCCCCGCTGCGCACCGAGACGGAGCGTCACGAGCTCTGGGAGGCGTTCCGCCGCGGAGAGGTTCCGATCGTGGCGAGCGACCACGCGCCGCACCCGGAGGGCGCGAAGCAGCTCCCGTTCGACCGCGCCCCGAGCGGGGTGCCCGGGGTCGAAACCTGGATGCCCCTCTTGCTCGCCAAGGTGCGGGCCGGCGAGCTGGACCTCGCCGTGCTGTTGGCGGCGGCGTGCGAGCGGCCGGCCCGCTGGCTCGGCCAGCCGCTCGGCCGCCTCGTCCCGGGCCACCGGGCCAACCTCCTGGTCATCGACTTCACGAGTCGTTCGAAGGTCGAGGGTCGGCGCCTTCGCTCCGCCTGCGGTTGGACGCCGTTCGAAGGCTGGGACGCGATCCGGCCCCGCGAACATTACCGTGACGGAGAACGGATCGTGGAGGACGGGGAGTATGTCGGCCGCCCGGTGGGGCGGGTGGTTCGACCCGAATATGCTCCGGGGGAGCCGTCGGCGTCCCTCTCGTCCCGCGACTAGGCGGACGGTGGAGGGTTTCCCGGCGACGCGGTCTCGGCCGTGCCCACCGACCCCTTCGCGCGAACTCGGCGGGGGGGCCAACCGGGCTCCAGCACCCCGACGATCTGCAGGACGAGGTAGACCACGACGAGGACAATGACCGCGAACAAGGGGATGTCGAGATACGAGAAGTAGGAACTGACGACATTCCAGTCGGAACGTAGCACGATTCCCGCGTAGATCAACGCCAGGGTGTACGGGAGCGAGCCGATCAGCGTGTAGACCCCGAAGCGGACGGGATTCATGCGCGCGGTCCCCGCCGGGTAGCTGATGTACGTGAGGGCGACCGGAACATTTCGGAAGAGGGCAACCGTGATCTCGCCTCGGCGGGCAAAGAACCGGTCCACCCGCTCGAGGTGCCGCGGCTCGAGTCGCAAATGCCCGATCCCGATCCGCGTGATCCGGTCGCGCCACCAGCGGCCCACCGAATAGGCCGCGAAGGCACCGATGAGGATGCCCGCGAGGGCGGCGGTCCATACCCACCCGAAGGAGAAGGTACCGTTGGCGATCAGAAAGCCCGCGAAGGGTAGCGTGATCTCGCAGGGGATCGGAGGGAACCCGAAGCTCGAAGCGACCATCAGGGCGAGCAGACCGGGGATCCCGACGGTCGTCATCACGCCCGTCACGACCGCGACGACGGAACCGATCAAGGAGATCGACATGGGGGCGGAGTTCTCCGATCACCGAGTCCGGCGCGGGTCTACGTTCCCGAGGGCGGGCCAAAGAGCAACCGGAAGGGAGCTCGCAATTGGCTGTTCGTCCGAGCGGGGATGCCGTCGAACTCGAGGGGAGTGGAACAGCCACCGCACGAGACCGAGGGACGCTGGCGGCCCAGCACGATGGAGAGCGCGATCCCGACCTCGATCTCCCGCGGACGCTGCGGGGCCGCCTCGAGCGCGCGGCGGAGCTCGGCGAGGAGTACCTCGCTGTCGTTCCGATCGGTCACGACCGTCATCGCGAATGAAAAAACCCGACTCCCTCTTAACGTGCGCCGGTCGAC
>JBEKEY010000055.1:0-14175 GCA_050013595.1 Thermoplasmata archaeon
TGGCGGATCTGGGTGGCGAGCCGTTTGTCCTCGAGCTCTGGATTGTAGGTGACGGTAACGGCGCAGAGCCCGTCCAGTTTCATGGGAACAGCAAAGAAGATTAAGTGTTTGAGGTCGATGGAAACCCGTGAGCATCGCCCGTGGCACACACCGACGGACGCGGTAGGATGACGGCACCGTATCCAGGCCGAGGTGCGGAATCGTCGTGGGGACCGCCGGTCCGCAGGCCCGATCTATGAAAGTCATCGCCTTCTATCTCCCGCAATTCCACGAGATTCCCGAGAACAACGAATGGTGGGGTCCGGGATTCACCGAGTGGACAAACACGCGACGCTCGAAACCGCTGTTTCTCGGACATTATCAGCCGCGCGAACCGCTCAACGACAATTACTACTCACTTCTCGATCCGAGTGTACAGGATGGGCAAGCGCATCTCGCGAGGAAGTACGGCATCGACGCCTTCTGCTACTACCACTACTGGTTCAACGGCCGGCGCCTGCTCGAGCAGCCGTTCGAGAACATGCTCAAGTCGGGTGCTCCCGACTTCCCGTTCCTCCTCAGTTGGGCCAACGAGCCTTGGTCCCGGGCCTGGAACGGGCGTCGCCGGGACGTCATCGCCCCCCAGTCCTACGGGGAAGAGAACGATTGGAAACAGCATTTCGAATACCTGGCGGGCGCGTTCCGAGACCCTCGATACCTTCGGGTCGATGGCAAGCCCATCTTCGTCATCTACCGACCCTCCCATTTCAAGCGATGCCGCGAGATGCTCGAGTTCTGGCGACGATTGGCCCCCGAGTATGGGTTCGAGGGTTTGCACCTCCTGCACGTGCTGAACACGTTCGAGCCTCGGACGGTGAAGGGCTTCGATGGGGTGATCGAGCTCGAGCCGACGTATACGATCTCGCATGACATGCCGGTTTCCTGGGTGGTGGGACGTTACGCGCGCGCGTTCCGGAGGTTGCTTGCCCGGGACCCGGGCCGCATCCCGGATCGTTCCCTCGACCGCGTCGATTATGACCTCGTCTGGCGGCGGATTCTGGCACGGAACCCGAACCGCCACGGGATTCGGACCTATCTCGGAGCGTTCCCCGACTGGGACAATTCTCCTCGGCGCGGACGACGAGGCACGGTCTTCGAGAACTCGACCCCGGCGAGCTTCGAGAAGTACTTCCTGGCCCAACTGAAGCGCACTCGATCCGGTCAAGCGGACGGACTGATCTTCATCAATGCCTGGAACGAATGGGCCGAAGGGGCGTACCTCGAGCCCGACAAGCGCTACGAATTCGCGTACCTCGAGGCGCTCGCGCGAGCACGAAGACTCGTCGAAGAAGCCAGCACTCAGGACGCTCCCCCGTCGTAATGATGGCCGAGGAACCTCGCGTGGAGGGCGAGATTCGTCCCACCGGGGACACCCCTGCCGTCGTGAGCTCCCGCTTCCTGCGGTGGTCGGAGGTCCTCTATGTTCTCGTGAATCTACCGTTCCTTTTCTTCTTTTATGACGCGTTCAACCTCAACGACTCGATCTATTCCACGAGTTTTCTGTATCTCGGACTGAATCCCTACGATCCGGCGCACGGGGCCACCATCATCGCGGGGTATCCTCTCCTCTCCTACAATCTGGGGATGCTCGGCGCCTACGGGGGGACCACCTTTGACATACTGTTCACCGCCGTCCTCCTCAAGCTCCTCGCGCTCGGGGCCACCTACTTGGCCGCCCGGATCCTCCTTCGGATCGCGGTCCGTGAACGAGTCGCGAACTGGAAGGCCCTGTATCTCACGTTCCTGTTCAATCCCTTCATCCTCTTCGTCAACGTGGTCTGGATGGAGACCGACATCTTCGTGATGCTCGCGATCCTCATCGGATTCTACTTCATCTACTACGGTTGGGATCGATCGTATGACCTCCTAGCGCTGGTCGCTGGCGCCACGGCGGTCCTGTGGGCGGTCTTCAGTTACTACTCTCCGATCCTGTTGATCCCCGCCGTCATCGTCTACTGCGCCTCACGGAAACAACAGACCACGACACTACTGACTTTCGTCGTTGTCGGCGTGGTGCTCGCGATCCCGCTGGTAGCGTTCCAGCTGAGTTCCTTCGCGGTCCTCGGGCTGACGGCCGGTGGACGAACGAACCCGTATTCTCTGATCGAGCTCTGGGTACCCCTCGGCGCCACCCTACCCACCCTCACCTCCCGGGCGGTGCTGGCCATGGTCGGACTGGCGTCCGTCATCATTCCTCTCGTTCTCCGACGCCGACAGGTCCCGCTCGCAGTGTGCCTGCTCGTGGTCTATTCGTTCGCGCTGGTGTCCACGCCGACCCTCGTCCAGGGGGACAACTTCGTCATCCTGGCCGGGCTCATTCCGCTCGCCCTGGCGTTTGTGAGAGGCGTGAAAATCACCTGGATTCGAATCTTGGCTCTCGAACTCTTCCTCATCCCCCTGATGTGGATCGTGGAGATGTTCAACGGCCCCGGCCAGGTTACGGGCGTCTACTACTGGGCCTTCTTTGCCCTCCACCAAAACGTGGACCTGTACCAACCCCTCGGAGGGGCTCTCGCATGGCGCGTGTGCCTCGTTCTTTCCGCAGTATTGCTCGCCGGCGCCGTCGTGTACGTGCTCTGGCGGGACATGGCCACCCGAAGGGACATACGGGAAGTGGTGGCGGATTCAGCCCCGGCCCGTACCGAAAACCGCGGATTCGGGTGGCACGGGCCCGGTTCGAATCGCAGGATCGTGGGCGTGTGCGCCGTCGCGATCCTCGTGGCGCTCCCGGCGTTGGGCTGGGCCTCCACCCAAGGCGGTTTCTCAATCGACGCGTCGGGCGAGTTCCCCTCCCAGCTCTTCGTGGTGCACGATTTCGATGCCCCGACGACCTACCTCCAGCCGGCCTCCAACACGTTCGCCGTCTCTCCCTCGTCGGGAACCTTGGACTTCGGCCCCGCTTCCCCGAGCATTGGGTTTGAGAGACCGCTTCAGAACCAGGTCTTCGACCTGGGCTACTCGGTCCACGTCTCCGACCCGGGCGCGATTGGTATCGGGTTTCCAATCGTGGTCACGAATGCGAGCGGTCTCGAGACGGGTTTCTCGACCGAAGTGAGCACTCCGACGAACCTGACCCCGCTCGCGCCGGTCCAGGGAGAGGGATTCACGTCGCTCGAGAATCCGAGCGGCATCCTGAGCAACGTGAGCGCATCCCTTCGGACGAACGGCACTGGGTTCTACGTCTATCCTGTTGTTCCGGCGAAGATGGCCGGGATGAGCGTGGTGTTCGCCGGGGAAATGAGCCGGTATGCTTCGAGCCAGAACGTCCTCTGGAGCATCTCGAACAACGGCACGATCGTGCTCGAATCCTACATGGTAGGTCAGTCGTTCTTCCTCGGCAGCTTCGCGCACTCGACCTGGACCACGGAGGGCGTTGGAACGCTCGTGTTCCCCGGAAGCTGGTTCTACTCGGGCTTCTCGGTGGATCCGACGGGTCACTCCCTCACGAGCTGGCTCAACGGCTATTCGCTGACCGCGCCGGGAGCCTGGAATCTTTCCGGTCACCAGTTCCTCAACTTTGGTAAGTTCTCTCAGAGTCCGGCCTACAATGGCACCTTCGCCTTCATCGGAAACCTCACAGGGCTCTATGTTCTACCGACGGCGTCGATCTCCTTCGCTTCCGGGGGATTCCTCGATTCGATGCGGACCCCCACGGGAGTCCTCTCCCTATCGGGGTCGACTCTCGAGGTGGACTACACGGGCTCGCCGCCCGAATCCACGCTCCGTGTCAACGGACACGCCTTCTCCGTGAATTCCTCGCAGCCCCAAATTCAGTTGGGGAAAATCGGAGATGCTTCCGTCGGGATCCAGTTCGCGTTCGAGCATGTCGATCTTTCTTCGGTCAACCCGTCCAGCGGCCTCATCTGGGTCGTCCTCGAGTTCGCCGTGAGCCTTCCGTTGGCGCCGTTCGTCCTCTACGCGGCCCGGTCGTTCCCGCTCGACCGTCGGATACCGAGACCTCCTGCCGACGTCGGACCACGGAATGTTTGACGTGAGTCGGTGCCCGGTCTGCGGGTCCGCCGATCGTGGGCTGGTCTGCAGCACCCCCGACCTCCTCGCTCCCGGAGAGCGGTTCTTCTCGGTCGTTCGCTGCGAGGCCTGCGGCGTGGGGTACGTTTCCCAGGGCCCCGAACCGACCGAGTTGAAATCCTACTACTCCGAGGAGTATCTCGCCTACGCCGCCGGGTCGAGCCTCGCCGCCCGGGTACTCACGCGCGTGCTCGCGACCCTTCTGCGCGAGGAGATCGGGTCGACGTTGGGTCTTCCGCTTCTCGCCCCCGAACCGGGTTCCAACGCGATGCTGGACGCGGGCTGCGGAAGCGGAGCCTTGGCGAGGAAGATGCTGACCCGGGGATGGAGGGTGTTTGCCCTCGATTTCACCCCCGCTCTGACCGCTTCTGGCCCCCTCGGGGAAATCCGGTTCGTCCTGGGCAGGGCGGGCCGACTTCCCTTTCGGGACGAATCCTTCGACCTGGTCGTCGCGAGTCATGTCCTGGAACACCTCTACGATCCGGTGGGCGCTCTGAAGGAGTTCTCTCGCGTCCTTCGCCCCGGCGCTCGACTCTCCATCGGAGTCCCCAACTTCGACTCGTTCCCCTCGCGGGCGTTCGGTCGGGTGACGTACGCGTACCTCGATGTCCCGTGGCATCTGATCTTCTTCATCGAGGGCGGATTGTGTCGGGCGATGAAGGCCGCGGGATTCTCGCCGACCAAGGTCCGCACTATCCCCTCGCCGGCGCTGCTACCCACCTCGCTCCTCAAGATCGGGGTTTCCTCGAAGGCGATCGAGCACGGTTGGGCAAGAGCCTTCGTGAACGGAGCCTCCCTGCCCCTCGACATCCTGACCCAAAGGGAGGGGCAGGGTTGCAACATCGTGGCGCTGGGCACGAAGGGATGATATCCTCGCGGACCCCGGATTCGGGGTCCGGGTCTCGGAATCGGACGATCACGCCGGGGGGGCGGGCGGATCCGAGCGTTCGGTCCGCCGGGCCGGTAGCAGGAAGCCGACGGTGTAAGCGATATCGGCGAGGAGTCCGTGAATCCCGAGCGCGAAAAGCTCCCGCGACCCAAGCCGGTACGCTCGTCGTTCCCGGATACCTCGAAGAGTGAGCTGCAGCCAACGCAACACGGGAGGGATCCCGACCAGGAGCAGGAACAGAGGGGAACGGGTCACGACGAAGAGGGCGATGCCGACGAGCCCGACGAGTATCCACAAGACTCCCGTGACCCGGTTGACGAAACGCGGGTCCAGGGACGCTCCCGGTGAATGGCGGAGTGCCCCGAACCGGGTGACCTGCAGGATCTGGCGCATCTGTCGCCCGTACGACGCATCCTTGGCGAGGTGCCCCCGCAATCGTTGTCGGGCACCGAGAGTGATGGAAAACGCCAGCGTCGAATCTCGGACCACGGTGAAGGAGGTCCGTCGCAATCTCCACGCCAGCACCTGGTCCTCGCCTCCGTCCCGGAGTCGGGGTTCGAACCCTCCCAGCGCGAGGAGGCGACCTCGATGGAACATGTCGCACTTGTTCTCCGAGAACAAAGTGTGCCGATTGTCGCCGTCGGGTCGGTCCGGGGTCTCCATCGCGTGGTCCCGCAGCACCCAGAACTCTCGTTCGAGGGGAGCCAATTCCTCGACCGGATGGCGAGGGTGGCCCACCACCGAGAAGACCTGCGGATCCTGGAACCACTGCACGGCACGCGAGATCCAATCGTTCCCGAGCAGGGCACAGTCCTGATGGAGGACCAGGACCAGCTCCCCGACGGCCGACCGAAGGCCCTTGTTGAGCGTCCATGAAAGGCCCAAGTTCCGTTCGTTGTCGATGACACGGACCGTTGGATTCGACCGACGGAGCTCTCCCAGAAGGGACGCGGAGGCGTCGGTGCTGCCGTCGTTCAGCAGCAGGATCTCTCGGAGGGGATAATCCTGGGACAGGACCGACGCGACGGCCCGCGGAAGGATCGATTCTCCGTTGTAGACCGGTATGATCACCGAAACTCCGGGAGGCGAGTCGACCGGACGCTCCTCCTGCGTCACGAGGGAGGGACTCCTACCATGGTTCGACGGCGATGGTGAGGCAGCCTTACTAAAATCAAGTGGGTCGGACCCGCCGTCCCGTCCGTGAGTTCCCGGTGCTTCCCATTGGGACTCGCGAAGGATACCTCTTCGCGTTGTCCCGTGGGAATCGAACGGGTCGCGGGTTTACCGGCAGAAGCTATTTCCCTCGCCCTAGCGTGTTCGGCCCGTGTGGCCACTGCCGGCGGGAACCGTCGTGCTCGGCCTGTTGTTCCTGGCACTGGCCGTACTGCCCCTCGGACTCCTTCTCATTCGAGGTCTGGAACGGTTCCTCGGCCGGCGCCTCGGAATGAGTGCCCCCGAACGACTGCTGGTCGCCCTCTACGCGAGCGGAGGGTTGCTCTTCCTGGTCGCGTCCATCCCCCTCCCGATATTCGGGCTCCCCATCGTCCCCGGTCTTCTCGTCGTGGGGGCCATCGGTATTGGGATCCTATGGCTGCGAGAACGCGCCGAAGGCCTCCGGGGCTTCGTTCGCTGGGCTTCCGGGATCCCCGCGCTCCTCCTCGGAGCCGGTAGTCTCGGCCTGCTCGCCCTTGAGGTGGGGAGTGTCGCCTCCCTCTCGTTCGCCAACACGTACGATGGGGCCACCCACGCGCTGTTCGCGAATCTGATCCTTCGAAACCATACTCTTCCGTGGACGCTCGCGCCTTATGCCAATACCGGAGTGGAATACCCTCAAGGGGCGCCGGTTTGGGAAACTCTCCCGACGCTCCTGCTCGGTTGGCCGGTGCTCGCCGGGCCCGTCCTTCTCCCGACACTATTCCTGAGCCTGACCCCCGTGGCCGCTTTCTCTCTCGGAGTTCGACTGAACGAATCGGGGACGGTCGACAGCAACCTGGCAGGACTTCTCTTTGCCGGGTTCTTCGGTCTCGTGGCAGCGTGGCCCCGACTTTTCGTCGGAGGCTCGTATGATTTTGCTGTCGCCCTCCCCTTGTTCCTCCTGGTGCTCGGTTGGATTGCCCCTCTGACCCGGGTTCCCCCTCGGCCTTGGCGAGAGGTGGCCGCCTTCGGAGCGCTGGTCGGCGTGGCCACCTCACTCAGCGCGATGATCGGGTTGGAGCTTCTGCTCCTGGCCGGTGTCTTCTGGTTCGCGACCGCGGTCGCGAACCGAGGCAGCCTCAAGGCGGTGGCCGGCCGGTGGCTCGTGACCTCGGCCATTACGGTTCTCTTCTTGTCGCGAAGCATCCTCGGGGTCGTCCTCTGGCGCGGCTACCCCGGGTACATCCTCTCCGACGCCGGTTCGCCGCCGTACGTCACTTTGCCCGCCACCCTGCTCACTCCGTCCCTCACTTACCGGTCCGTGACCGGAGAATTGGACCCTTTCGTGCTCTGGAAGTACAAGCTCTCCCCCATCGCGTCGATGAGTCTCCTCCTGGCGATCCTGGTGGGGGTGGGGCTCGTGCTCCTCGCCGTCCGGCTCATGTCGCGTGGCCCAGGGGATCGATGGGGGTTGCCCGACCGGATGGTTCGCACGATTCTCCTTGGGGCGATCACGACCTTTGCGACGACCGCCCTCATCCTGATTGCGGGAGTCGGGGGGTTTCCACTCTCGGTGCAGACCCTCACGAACGTCGAGGAGTTCTCGATCGTTTTGTTCGTCTTCTACGAACTGATTGCCCTCCTTCCCTTGGTGACAAGCCTCGGCGTCCTTGCTTCGTCCTACCCGGGCTCCGCGAAGAAGGATCCCGCCCCCGCACCCCGGGTGGTCCGGGTCCACCTTTTCCGACGGCTGGGGCGCCCCGTCGGCGGACCTCCGCCGAGGTGGAAGACAGCTCTGGCCGTCGGTTGCCTCTTGGTCACGTTCGGGCTCGGAACGGGAACGACCGTCCTGTTGGTGCCCAACTATCTCCACGACCACGTGCAGAGCTTCGCGAACGTGACCTCGGGCGACCTTGCGGCGCTCGAATGGGCCGGGGGGGGAGGGCTACCGGGATGTTCGCGCGTGCTGGTGGCCCCCGGGTCCGCGGCCGAGTACCTACCCGAGTACGGGGAGGCCCACGTCCTCTTTCCGGCGTTCCCGCCCTCCTACAACCTATCGTACGTCACGGCCGTCGCTGCCTTGACGGATGGGGTCTACAACAGCTCGGTCCGGGCGGACCTCGTCCAGCTGGAAGTGACCGAAGTGTTCGTTACGGGTCCGAATTCCGTGGAGTTCCCGGCCTTCCAATCGGCACCCTTACTCGGCTCGACCGACTTCTCCGTCGTCTTCCACGACGACGATGCCTACGTATTCGAATTCCTTACGGGCGCTGCGACAGCTGGATGTTCGGCGTAGGCCGACGACTCCGTTGGGGTTCCGCCCGCGAAATCACCGCGTCGAACGAGCGCGGCCGGGCCCGGATCTGCCTCGACCGAATCCGGGACTTGAGTCGGATCAAGCCCCCGCCGTGGAGCATAATGTCTCCAAAAAGACGTCCGAACCTTGTCCGCGAGGTCTTCATTTCGGCCCATTCTACAGGCACTTCCTTGATGCGAAGGCCGCCGGCGTGCGCGAGAATCAGGATCTCAGTGTCCCAGAACCAGGAGTCCTCCGTGGTTTGGTCGAGGAGCAGCTCCACGGCGGATGCGCTGAATGCCTTCAGCCCGCACTGGTGGTCTCGGAGACCGTCGGAGAAGGCAAATCGGACCAACCAGTTGTAGGCCCGCGACACGAGGAAGCGCAGCGGAGGGCGGTGAACCTTGCTTCCCACCGAGTATCGGGAACCGGTGACGACGTCCCACCCGTTCGCCACCTCCCGAACCACCGTCGCGAGAGGCTTCGTCCCGCTAGCAAGGTCCGCGTCCGTGAAACAGTAGATGTCCGCGATCTGGGCCCGCCACAGCTGGCGAAGGGCCTTGCCACGGCCCAGGGCATGAGGCCACTCCTGAATGAGTATCTCGGGAAACAGTTCGGGCAGTCGGTGGAGCAGGGCCTTCGTACCATCGGTGGAACCGTCCTCCGCGACCGCGATCTGGTACGCGAAGCCCGAGGCGTCGAACACCTCCTTCAGTGCCCGAATGGCCGGGATCAACCGTTCGGATTCGTTGCGGACGGGGATCGTGACCAGCACTCGAGCAACCGATGTGCTGGAACGCACGCTGGGCCAGGGTGACTCCTGGGGCGTGGGCCCAAGCATTTCCGGTTCCGAACCGATCCATGGCTCCATGTAGGGCATCGTGTCGAGGTCGAGCGAATCTTCGAAGGCTGCGGCGTCACCGCTCGAGAATCGGCCCGCTGGCCGCGTTGCCTGCACGGACAGAGGCGATGTCCGTGCCATACTCTCCGCCATCGACCCCGGTTACTCCTCAAGGGGCCCGTTACCCCTCATATGATTTTTGGTGGAGGCGGTTGACCCTCCATCTCCGTCAAAAAGTCACTCTTGGCCCATATAAACCCGAGGCCAATCACTGTGAAGGTCTAGCACGGGGACCTCGGGGAGGCTGAGGCCGAACGGCGGAGCGCGGGATCGGAGGACCGAACGCTCGAGGCTCAGAAGACGATCCGGGCGGAATCTCCGATCGTGAGAGTGAGCTCGCGGGCCATCGGTCGGGCGGACTTCACTTCGACGTTCCGCCCCACCAAGCTGTCGACGACCGAGACCCCATCGATGCGGGTGCCGTCCATGACGATCGAGCGTTGAATCGTCGAGCGGTCGACCACGACGCGATTGCCGATCGCGCAAAAGGGACCGACCCGGCTCCCGCTCGTCACCCGGACGTCCGAACCCAGGACCGCGGGTCCCACGACCTTCGCGTTCGCCTCGATGACCGACCCCGGTCCGATGCCTACCGGTCCGTCGATATCGGCTCCGGGACGAACCGTGCCCTCGACCCGGAAGCTCTCCGGGGGCATGGTCCGCAGGACCAGCTCGTTGGCCTCGAGGAGGTCGCCCGGATGACCCGTGTCCTTCCACCAGCCGTTCACGGGAATGACCGAAACCCTCCCGGGGGGCCGCGACAGGCGCCATATCGCGTCGGTGATCTCGAGCTCTCCGCGTCGCGACGGGGACAGGTTCGCGACGATCGGGTGGATCGCCTCCGTGAAGAGATACACGCCGATGAGTGCGAGATTGCTTCGTGGGTGGGCCGGTTTTTCCTCGAGGGAAACGATGCGGTCCCCGTCCACCTCGACCACGCCGTAGCCCTGCGGGCGTTCGACCGGAGTGGCCCCCACCACGGCGTCCGGCCGGTCGACGTGGAACCGCTCGACGAACTGGGTCACCCCGGACTGCAGCAGGTTGTCGCCGAGATACATGAGGAACGGGTCACTGCCGAGGAAGTCGCGGGCACAGATCACGGCGTGCGCGAGTCCCTTCGGGTCTCCCTGAACGATGTACTCGACGTTCAGCCCGAAGCGGCTGCCATCGCCGACCCCGGTCCGAATCCCTTCCTCGATGGGGCCTAGGATGATCGCCACATCTCGGATCCCCGCCTGGGCGAGGTGCCGAAGGCCGTAGAACAGGATGGGCTGATTCGCGATGGGAATCATGTGCTTGTTGCCGCTGAAGGTCAGCGGCCGGAGCCGAGTGCCGTGTCCTCCCGCCAGAATCAGCCCTTTCACAACGCTCCTACGGCAACGGAAGCCATGATCCTCGCGCTCCCGCCCACCGTTGGACCATTGACACAATAATGTATTTAGTCTGCCACTAGGTCGACCCTCGCCATGAAAGTCGTTGTCACCGGCGGCGGTGGATACATCGGCACTTCCCTCGTGCCCCTCCTCCTCCAGAGAGGGCATCGGGTGACGGTGATCGACCGTTTCTTCTTCGGGATGGATCCCTTCTCCGCGCTGAAGGACAATCCGAACCTGAACCTCGTTCGGGACGACGTCCGTTGGTTCGACGGAGGTCTCCTCAGAGGGCAGGACGCGGTGATCGACATGGCGGCGCTCTCGAACGACCCGGCAGGCGATCTCGACCCCTGGAAGACGTTCGACATCAACTACCTCGGCCGGGTCCGAGTATCGCGCCTAGCCCGCGAGGCCGGCGTCTCGCGGTACATCCTCACCTCCTCGTGCTCGGTCTATGGGTTCCGCGACGGGATCCTGGACGAAACTACGCCTCCCAACCCGTTGACGGCATACGCCCGCGCGAACATCATGGCCGAAGGCGACACCCTTCCGCTCGCGACGCCCTCCTTCTGTCCCATGGCCGTGCGATTCGCCACGCTCTACGGTCTTTCCGGTCGGATGCGCTTCGACCTGGCGATCAACGCGATGGTCCTCGGCGCTCGGAAATCGGGAAAGATCCCGATCATGAAGGACGGCACCCAGTGGAGACCGTTCCTTCACGTCCGGGACGCGTCGCGGGCCCTCGCCGAACTGCTCGAGCAGGACCCGTCCCTGATCCGGAGCCGGATCTTCAATATCGGATCCGACGAACAGAACTACCAGGTCGCGCAGTTAGCGGAGCTCGTGGCGACGTCCATGACCTCCCGGCCGACACTCGAATGGTACGGTGACCCGGACCGCCGATCGTACCGGGTAAGCTTCCGACGAGCCCTAGAGGAGCTTCACTTCGTGCCGCAACTCACTCCCATCGATGCCACGCGGGAGATCGAGGCGGCCCTCTCCTCGGGAGCTCTCGTCCCCTCGCCCCAGAACAAGACGGTCGATTGGTACCACCACTTGCTCACGGACCCGAAGGCCCGTGAATCGGTCGCATTGCGCGGCGTGGTGCTGTAAGGGATTTCCGGCCCCGGGGGGGTCAGCGCGGATCCGGCGGGCTAGCTCGGCAGCAGCTCGCGCAGAGCCCCCTCGACAGAGGTGTACTCTACCCCGAGTCCCTTCGAGCGCTCAACGTTGAGCGAGGTATCGTTCGGGCGCGATGCCGTCCATTGGGTCATATCGGAACGAAGCCCCGGCGCGACGAGCGCGGGATCGGCCCCGACGACCTTCGCTACCTTTTGGGCAAATTCGAACCGGGTGAGCGGTTCCGCACTCCCCACGTGGACGATACCGCTCGCCGACCGTTGGGTCAAGGTTTCGATGGCCCGGGCGAGGTCCGGTAGGAACGTCGCGGTGACGCGCTGGTCCGTGAGCGCCTTCACGGGCTTTCCCGAGCGCAGATTGTCCATCGCATACCGGAAGAACTGAGGTTTGCGGGCCCCGAACCCGCGGCCGTACGGCGATGAGATCCGGACGGTGAGCGCATCGGCCAACGGTTGAGCCGCCTCTTCTCCGCGGAGCTTCGAGCGGCCGTACTCGTTGATCGGGTGGACCGGGTCCGTTTCCCGATAGTCCCCTTTCGACCCGTCGAACACATAGTCCGTCGAGATGTGGACCAGTCGGAAGCCCATCGGCGGCTGGATCCGGGCCAGATTCTCGACCACGAGCCGGTTCAGCGAATCCGCGAGCCCCGGCTCCCGTTCGGCTCGGTCCACGTCCGCGAGACCCACACAGTTGACAAGCAGCTCGGGCGACAGCGACCCGATCTTGGCGCGCAGGTCGTCGACCCGGGTGGCATCCACGGTAAGGAGGCCTTCCCGCGGGGTGAGCGAGGTCCCGGGGCAGTGGAAGTACTCCGAGAGTTCGCGACCGACGAACCCGCTCCCTCCGAGCACGAGCGCGCGTTGCATCGGGGTCACTTGTGAGGAGGGGCGTTCCAGTCCCACGTTCGCCCGGCGCGAGGGTCCCGTGTGTTACCGTTGATGGTCGTGGGCACGATCAAGGGATCGTTCCAGGGTCGTCGAGCCTCGTCCGGCGCCTTCGCATCGTAAAGGCGAGTCACAAAGTAGACCGTCTCGGACGGGGTGGGGCTCACGCATTTCGTCCCGTGCCAGTAGTGACCGCGAACGATGACCGCTTGGAACCGATCGCCGCTCGTCACGATTTCGTCGAGTTCCCCATTCTGGGGGTCCCCGAGGTCGTTGTAAGCGCAGATCTTGAGCGCCCCGCGGACGACGACGAAAATGTCGAACTGAACCCGTTCGTGCCGGTGCCAGGCCCGAATCATTCCCGGATAGGAGACCGAATAGTTCGCCTGGACCGGTCGTTCGGACCCGAGGAACTCCGACCAATCCTCCCGCATGATCTCGGTGAACGAGCCTCGGTCGTCGATGTTTCGCTTCAGGTCGATGACGCGTATTCCGGGCAGCATGATCGTCCCCCCGGACCAGTTTCAGACATCGATTTAACACCAAGGGTAACACCCGGGCGCTCCCGATGGTCTCCTCCCTCCGCGGTCCGAGGCGAGGCGAGCCGGGGTTCGAAGCCGCGGGAGGACTTTAGCGAAAGTTCGAAGCCCCATGACCAACCCTTGGAGGGCTTGAGTGAAAGTTTGGTTCCCAACGGTCGGGGCCCGTCTATCCCTTGCCCCTCCGGGAGCGCACATACTTCCGGAACCAGGGTAGGTCCTCTCGGAACGCGTTGGCAAAGACCTTCCGCGTCTCAACTTCGATCTGCTTCGGGGTCAGTTGACTCGACCTCATCCAGCAAAGCACGTCGACGGCAGTCCTCGAGCCCCGTGGGGTGTACACGTAGACTTTGATCGAGCCGGCGTAGGGACCCTCCAAGTCCTCTTGGATCCGCACCGCCGGTCGAATCACGGTCATTCGGCAGGCCCTCTTTCTCCAGTGCCCTGCCTCGAGCGCTTCGTAGCGCACGAGGGTCGTCACCTTGGAGAGCCCCTTATCCCGGAAGTTCCGTACTTTCGAGGTGTGGGCCCTTGAATGATACGTCTTATCCTTGAGCCAGAAGTCCCAAACCACGTCGGGGGGCGCGTCGTATACCGCTCCGCGATCCTCGAAGTACACCGGTTTCGGAACGGCCCGCTTGAGATTCTTCTTCGCGCCCATTGTCTCCGAAATCGCGCGACTGACCTATAATGACACAGGTCGGTCGAGGCGAAGTCTTGCGCTCCCACGAAAATCTGCGGGGCGTCCCTCCGGACTTCAGGCACACCCCAATGGGGTCGACTCACCCGATGGCAAACAGCCGGGCGCATGCCCGTTTTGACCCCGAGCCGCGGGAGGACTTTAGCGAAAGTTCGAAGCCCTTTCAACAACCCGGTGGAGGCGGGCCCGTCGGGACAGACCACCCCCGAGGCGGAAACTCCGAGGCCAAAGCGGAGACGCGCGTGGGCGAT
>JBEKEY010000056.1:0-16830 GCA_050013595.1 Thermoplasmata archaeon
GCGCATACAGGATGGAATGGTAGGGCACGGAGAAGCAATCCGTTTTGATCGGTAGTTGCAAGCAGGCTTGCACCCGTCGATTCTCCCCTGGACCAACCATCCTGGGCGTAGCGCCGAATGCCGCGCTTGGCTCGACAGATAATAGCCGGTTGAGATGCACAATTCTCTTACGGTACTGTGGCGCTGAGGGATTGCGAATCGATCGATGACCGACCTGGTTGTCCGCACCCGCCAATCCTTCCCGTGCCCGGCCAGCACGGTATGGTCCCTGCTGTGCGACTCGCGAATGGAGGATCGGTCGGCAATACTGTTCAAGTTGGGTGTTCCTCAACCTGTGCAGTGTCGTGTCACCGACGGTCACGGAGGGGTCGGCAGCGAACGGGAATGCATCTCGGACCAGGGTGTGGTCCACCAGCGAATTCTCGTGTGGCTGCCAGGGGAACGCCTATCCTTCCGTATGGAGCAAACGGACATGCGTTTCCAGAAGTTTGTCCGCGAGATCGTGGATACCTTCGATCTCGTTGCCACCGGGGCAGGGGTCGTGGTAACGCGAACGACCGAGGTCGGAACGAAAGGGCGTTTCCAGTTCCTGAAGAAACTCGTGCTCTACCTCGGTCTGAAGAAGGTCCATCGCTACGTCTTTCGGGACTGGCTACGGGTGGCGCAACTAGGGATCCCGCCCCTAGGCCCAGAAGAGGGCGGGTCACCGACAATGCCGTCCTCCTGAAGGGTCGGGCGAATCGCGGCCGAGATCGTTGCCTAATCTGTTCTATAATCAAGCGCCGTCGCCCGAGCGGATGGAGGAGGCTGACGTCGTTGTCATCGGCGGCGGGTTCTCCGGTCTCGCTGCGGCCGAGCGGCTCACGGTAGCGAATCGAAGGGTCGTCCTCCTCGAGGCCAGTGGTCGGGTTGGGGGTCGCGCGCGCACGGACTACCATCTCGCCGACGGAGTCCCCCTTGAGCTCGGTGCCCAGATGATTCACGGTCGCGAGGCCGTCACGCACACTTGGATCTCCCGGGAAGGGCTCCGGTCCCGTCCGCTACCCGTCAGCCAACGAGGTCGGATCGTCGTCGGGCGACGAGTGGCCCGCTATCCCTGGTGCGCTCTTCCCTTTCACCCGGTCGCCGGCACTCGCGCGATCTACGATGGGTTCGTGCGCCTCCCTCGGCAGATCGACGCGGCCGTGCCTCCGGACCGCTCTCTCGAGGAGTTCCTCGGTGAACGGAATGTACGCCCGGCCGCGCGGCTGATCGTCTCGAATCTGTACGCGCACGTCTATGCTGCCGACCCGGAGGCGATTGGCGTGATCGGCCCGGCAGAGGAGTATCGGCAGGCGCGCGAACCGTACGGCTTCCGGAACTTCCAGTTAGTCGAAGGGTATTCCGCGCTCGTCGAACGAGTCGCCGGTCGACTGGGGAACTGCGTGCGACTGAAGCACGAAGTGACCAATGTGCACGTCGAGTCTTCCGGGGTCCGAGTCCGAGCAGAAAGTGCCGAGGGTACTTCGAGGGAGTACCATGCGGCCGGCGTCATCGTCACCGTTCCGCTCGGGGTCCTCAAAGCCGGGTCGATTGGATTCGACCCACCCCTCCCGGAAGAGAAGCTGGCCGCGATCCAGCGAATCGCCTTCGGGGATGTGTACGCCCTCCAGCTGCGGATCAAGGGCGGCACGATGCGACGGCGCCTCGGCGATTTTGGACTGGTCTGGGGGGGCACACCTTCGGCGTTCTACCGACCTCGCGTCGCCCTCCGAGAAAGTGCAGAGTTCGTTACGGCTTTCACCGTCGGGCGGGAAGCCCGTCGGCGGGCTGCGCTGCCAGACGACGAGCTCGTCCGGGCGACGGTCGCAGAGTGGAACGGGTTGCTGCCTGCCGACGTCACCCTCGGGAAGATCGAGGGGTACGTCGTGCACCGTTGGCCCACTGACCCCTGGGTTCGCGGTGGGTACTCCTACCTTCCGCCGGGAGTCGGCCTTACCGAGCGACGGGCGCTCGCCGCCCCCATCGGAGGCCGCATATTCTTTGCGGGGGAGGCCACGGATGTTGCGGGTCAATCCGGAACCGTCGCCGGTGCGATCGACACAGGGACGCTCGCAGCGGAGGAGTATCTCGCCACGATCCGAGCGAGCGGAACGTGAACGAACGTTCCGGTGATTGCGCGTTCGAGGAACGACCCCGAGCTACGGTGCCGTAGAGCGTGTGGGTGCAAGCAGCGTCGCACCGATTCGGGAGGGGTCCGGCTCGATGGGTATTGAACAAGTGCATCCGGTTGCCTGACCCTCATCGGGTCACAAGTGAACCGACCACCATCTTTTTGGGCCGCAGGGGACGAGGGGGTGCCTAGCATGTTCACGCGTCGGATTGGGACCGTCGGGTCCTACTATCTCTCGTACAATCTCTACGCCTTCGCCATCGGCCTCGTCGGGGTGTTCCTGAACCTGTTCTTCCTCTCGAACTACAGCTTCCTCGCCGTTCTCTACTTCCAGATTGCCACTTACGCGGCGTTGGTAACGGCCTACCTTCTCTCCACGTACCTCCTCCCTCTGTGGCGATCGAAAAGCCTCTACGTACTGGGACTCGCCCTCTCGGCCTTCGTCTTGATCGACATGCTGGCTGCGAGCCGCATTGTTTCCAATGCGTTCTTCTTCGGTGCCCTCTGGGGGACCGCCGCGGGGGTGTTCTGGGCCGGGAACAACCCCATGATGCACGACATCACCCGGAACGCGAAGCGAACGCCGTTTGTGGCGACGAACGGCTTCCTCACAGGCATCGTGACACTCGTCGCGCCGGTCTCTCCGAACCCGTGGAGAAACTGACCGTCCGATGCGAGATCCGAACGACACAGCTCGCCGAAGACCGGGGAGCGGATTCGCGAGGTTTCGGATCTACTTCGTATCCTCGCAACTTTTCGCGATTCCGGTCGGGATCCTCCTTCCGATCTACGTCTTTGAGGTGACAGGGAGCTACGTGGTCACCGGGTTCTTCGCCAGTTACCTGATCTTTGTTGCGATCGCAGCAAACCTCTGGTGGCGGAACGGATTCCGCCTAGAAAGCCGATTCCCGCTGTTAGCGGTCCTAGCGATCATCGCGTCGTCCGCTCTGCTGCTGGTGAGGTGGGATCCGCCGCTCGACGCCTTTGCGTTCGCAGGAGTCTACACGCTGCTCTCGACCCCTCTGGGCAACATGGCGATGGTGGAGTTCATGGATCACATCGATAGGACCGGAGAGGTCGATCGGACTCGGGCTTGGGCGGACCGAGAGTTCTGCCTTGGAGTTGGACGTGTCGTCGTGCTCGGCGCGACGATTGTCATCTCGACATATGTCATTCAGAACTCGATGGACCTCATCCTGATCCTCCCGTTCCTTTCCCTCTGTGCGGTCAGCTTTCTCGTGGTGCTTAGCCCGAGATCACTCGGTGGGTCGAGGCCATCCGGTCATCCCGAGCGGGTGACCACGCCGGGTCGCTGACGAGGTCCTCGCATCGGTAAGGCGCATCTCACAGTAGCTGGGTGGTTTCGCCACAAGCTTTTCTTCGGGCGGCATTTTCCGGGTCATGTCAGTTCAAGAACACGACGGATTCGTTCCGGTCACCGGATTCCAGATCTACTTTCGAACTTTCGAGCCGGCTTCCTTCACCAGCACGATCCTCGCCCTCCATGGGGGGCCGGGCGCGCACCACCGGTATCTCCTCCCCCTCACGGACCTAGCCGACCGTGGATACCGCGTCATATTCATGGATCAACTCGGTTGCGGAAGGTCCGAACGTCCCTCGGATACCTCGTTGCATACTCTGGAGCATAACGTCCAGGAAGTCGAGGGAGTGCGCGAGGCGCTCGGACTCGGAAGGATTCACCTGCTGGGCTCGAGTTACGGAGGGCTACTCGCCCTCGCCTACGCGATCCAGCATCAGGCTCACCTCAAGAGCCTGGTGACCGTCGGCGGCCTCGCGGACGTACCATTCACGACCGCGGAAATGGCACGACTCATTCGGGAGCTCCCGGAAGAGAGTCGCGTCGCCATCGAGAAGTACGGCAGTCTCGGAGAGTTCCAGAATCCCACGTATCTCCAGGCCGTCGACGTGTTCTATCGCCGGCACTTGTGCCGGCTCGCGACGTGGCCGCCGGAGGTTGCCGAGACGCTCGCCGAGATCAACTACGACGTGTATGGGAGAATGAACGGACCGAACGAATTCACGATCACGGGGACGATCAAGGACATCGACCTCACGCCCCGCTTGGCCACGATCCGGGTTCCCACGCTGGTCGCCGGTGGTCGGTACGATGAAGTCACTCCCAACGTTGCCCGGCAGATTCACGACCACATTCCGGGGTCCCGACAGGTAGTCTTCGAAACGAGTTCTCACGTACCTTTCTGGGAAGAACGATCGGCCTTCATGGACACCCTTGCGGAGTTTCTCAGGACCCACGATTGACCCGGGGCGCCGGGGGGTTGCTTCGAACGGCCCGACCCGAACCACACCTGGGACCTCCGCGGCGGCGCGGTGGGTGCGAGGAGCCTTGCAACCCGTCTCTCCGCGGTAGCAGGTTACTTCAGGGGGGTGGCGAACCGCTCCCGATTCCTGCCCTCATCTCTTGCCATGCCCGACGCGCCTCTTCGACCGAACCTTCCTCCTCGATGGTCGAAACATCTCCCGGGTCCCGGTCGAGGACTACCGACTTCAGTACCCGTCGCATGATCTTCCCGGACCGTGTCTTCGGAAGCGCCGGGACGAAGTAAATGTCACCGATCACCACGACCGGCCCCATCTCCTGACGCACGGTCTTGAGGAGTGCGACCTTCATCTCCGCGGAAGGTTCGTACCCCTTCTTCAGTGTCACGAAGGCGCAGATGACCTCGCCCCGAAGCTCGTCCGGCCTCCCGATGACTCCGGCCTCCGCCACCGCCGGGTTGCGCAGGAACGCGCTTTCTACCTCAATCGTGCCGATCCGGTGCCCGGCCACTTTCATGATCTCGTCGGCGCGGCCGCTGAAGAAGAAATAGCCGTCCTCATCGGCATACGCGGCGTCGCCCGTGTAATACACTCCCGGGATCCGCTCCCAGTAGTCGCTACGGTATCGTTTCGGGTCCTTCCAAATCGTCGGGGTGAGGCCGGGAAACGGTCGCGTCAGCACGACGATCCCCTTCTCGCCGGGCGCGATCGTGCCTCCTTCGGGAGTGCGAATCTCCGCATACACACCCGGAAGCGGCACCCCCGAGGAGCCCGGCTTGATCGGAAGGAGCGAGATCCCGTACGGATTGGCGAAAATCGGCCCGCCGGTCTCGGTTTGCCACATGTGGTCCACGACCGGAACCCTGTCCTGAAACAGCTTGATCTGCATCCACTCCCAGGCTGCCGGGTTCAGGACCTCGCCGGCGGAGAACACACGCCGTAACGTATGGAGGTCGAACGACTGGGCCGGTTCGGTGCCGTATCCCATAAGGAGGCGAATTGCCGTCGGGGCGGTGAAGAGGCCGGTCACGCCGTGCTCTGCGATCATCCGGTAGAAAGTCTGGGGTCCAGGATAGTCGATGGCCCCTTCGTACACGACCGTGGTGCACCCGGTGATCAGCGGTGCGTAGACGATGTAGCTATGACCGACCACCCAGCCGATGTCGGACGTCGACCACCAGATGTCCTTCGGGCCAAGGTCGAAAACCCACTCCGAGCAGCTGTTGATCCACACGGCGTATCCGCCATGGACGTGGATCACGAGTTTCGGTTTCGCGGTCGTACCGGACGTCGCGAGGATGTATGCGGGGTCGTTCGCCTCCATCGGTTCGTAGGCGTCGGACTGCCCGGCGGCGAGGGTGACGAAGTCACTCCACAGGACATCGCGCCCCGGCTTCAGGGCCGGGACCCGGGAACCGCGCTGCAGGATCACGACCCTTTCCACCGCCGTATCGGGCTCGCGGAGAGCGGTTTCCACAATCTCGAGCAATGAAGTGTCCTTTCCCTTCCGGTACGTGACATCGGCCGTCAGCAGCACCTTGGCCCCCGCGAGTCGGATCCGCTCCGAGAGCGCTCCGCTGCCGAAGCCCGCGAACACCACGAGGTGTATCGCGCCGATTCGGGCGCACGCGAGCATGGCAACGATCGCCTCGGGCATCGTGGGCATGTAGATCGCGACCCGGTCGCCCTTCCGGACGCCGAGCCCTCTCAGCGCGGCGGCCACGCGCTTCACGTGGGTCCAGAGTTCGTGGTAGGTGAACACCCGACGTTCGCCGCGCTCGTTCTCATAGATGAGCGCCGCATGGCCCCCGCGTCCACTCTCGATGTGTCGGTCGAGGCAGTTGTAGGACAGGTTGGTTTGCCCGCCGCTGAACCATTTGAATTCGGGTGGGTCCGCCTCGAATACACGGTTCCACGGCTGGAACCAATGCAGTTTCCGTGCCTCTTCCGCCCAGAATCGGTCCGGATCACTCTCGGCCCGGTGCCGAACCGCGTTGACCAGAGGGTTCGTGTGTGCTACCATAGGTGCTCGCCACGCATCCTGTCGGAGGGGAGCGAGGAGCGACCGTGGCGACCTGCTCCCCTGAGGAGACATCGCGTGGACGATGGTCCCGAAGATAGGGCTTTCGCAAGTGACCCGCGCTGACGGCGTTTCTCGACCCACGTGGGGCGGTAGTGACCGCGGTCGGCGTGGCTGCGCTTGACCCTGCCACCACTTCTATGGATTCGAGACTGTAGCCGGGGGCACTGAGCCGCCCGGCCCCCCCAGTAGGTCGGTCAGCCGATCCAGGTCCAAGTCCCTGAGGCCGATGAACCGCCGGCCGTCGAACCTGCCCACGGTTGTCCCGTCACGGAAGACCAGAATCGTCGGAGTGATCTTGATCTGGAACGAGTCCCAGAGTGGGTCATTCCAATCCGTGATATCTGCAATCGCGAGTTTGGCCGGGAGGTGGCCATTCCGGGCGACGAATTTGGGAACAAAGCGACGTGTCGGAAGGCACCAGGTGGCCCCGAAGCAGACGGCGTAGGTCCCTTCGCGCTTGAGGTGGGCCGTATCAAAGTCGTTTGTCCGCAGGACCTCAAGGCCGGTGCTGTCCCAACTGCGTTTCGCTCTCTCGGTCAATGCACCCTTCCTCGTCTCACATAGTGGAGGGTCATGAAGGACCTACCCCTTTCCAGACCGGCAACAACCCTGAGCGTCCGTTCGATGGATACAGCGTAGGTGTAAGGCGCATTTCACGCACATTTCGCCAGCGGCCAGACCTCGGATCCCAATTCCCCTCGAACCAAATCCACATGAGTCAGTGAAGCTATGGCATTCGCGATGTACGTTCCGGGCAATCCGAGACCCGGCTTGTGGCCGGTTCGCATTGTCAAGGTCGCCACCCGTCGACCGGAAAAGGGCTGGCTCGCCGAGCCGATCCTGAACTACAGGGCAAGATGCGACAGGTGCGGTTGGTTGGGTCGTCCTCTCCCCACACACGCCGAGGCAACGCGTTCGGCCACCCGTCACTCATGTCTGCCGGTGGCCGGCGGAGTCATCGTTCCCATGGGGGACGTGTCCCGTCATCCCTGGCTTCGGCCGTGATTGATCGAGAATCAAACTTCCGGACCCGGCCCTCTCCGGCGGGTTTCTCGAGCTCGAAACCAGCCGACCCACGTCTGTCGGTAAAAGACCCATTGCACAGAACGATCACCGGAGGGTCGGTCGCCCTGGGGGGGAAGAGGGTGTCCCTGTTAGGATTGCCATATAGCACTCCGGCCTATCGAACGACGAGGCACCATGACCGACGGAGCGGATCCCCGGTACGACACTCGACTGAACGTGCTCTACCGTCCCTTGGAGATCATCGAGTCCGGTAAGCTCGCGGGTGAGTCGGTCCATCCGTGGTACAACCAGACCCTCTGCGAAGTCAACGAGTCGGTCGTACGCCTCGGCGTCCTCCGAGGAGAGTATCACTGGCACCAGCACGATTCGGACGAGTTCTTCCACGTAATCGATGGGAAGCTCCTGATCGACCTCGAAGGTCGCACCTTGGAGCTCTCTCGCGGGCAGGGGGTGGTGATTCCCAAGACTGTGGAGCACCGCCCACGGGCACCCCTGAAGACGGTCGTCCTGATGGTGGAGAACAAGGGGATCATCCCGACCGGAACGTAACGAAGAGGTGCGATCGAATGGGGCTTCCTGAGGGATTTCGCACGACAGAGGAGGTGTCTTCGGACTGGCGCACTCCGGCCGAGATCGACAACTACCGCACCACCCCCGACTACCCGACAACCGTCGGGTATCTCGAGCGCATCGCATCCGCACATCCCGACAAGGTCCGCATCGAGAATTTTGGTAAGACCGGTGAGGGTCGCGACCTCAAAATCGTGGTCGTAGCGAACGATGGGCTGTTCGACCCCGAGGCAATCCATGCTTCCGGTCGCGCGATCCTGCTGGTCCAGAATTCTATCCATGCCGGCGAGATGGACGGGAAGGACGCATGTCTTGCATTGCTCCGGGACATCGTACTGAATCGGGGTCGGGCCCAGCTCCTCGAGAACGTGGTCTGGGTCTTCATCCCGGTGTACAACATCGACGGGCACGAGCGACGGTCGGCCTACAGTCGCATCAATCAGAATGGGCCCGTGCTCTCCGGCTGGCGCGCCAACGCCACCAATCTCAACCTGAACCGCGACTACCTGAAGGCAGACGCCCCTGAGACGCGGGCCTTTCTCCAAATGTTCCACCGGTGGATGCCGGACTTCTTTGTGGACAATCACGTCACGGACGGAGCCGACTTCCAGTACGACGTCACCTTCGCCCTAGACGACACACCTGACGTCTTTCCGGCGACGGCCAAATGGATTCGTGATTCGGTCAACCTGGAGCTGGAACGTCGAGTGAACGCGACCGGCCACCTCGCATTTCCAGGGCCGGTGTTCTTGAACGATGATACCGATCCGGCGCGAGGTCTGGCCTTCCACGACAATCCACCCCGATTCTCCACAGGACTCATGATCCTGGAGAACCGCCCTGGGCTGCTGGTCGAGCTCCACATGCTGAAGGACTACCGAACCCGCGTCACGGGAGACTACGAGATCATGCGGGCCTTGATGGAGCTGATGAATGAGGACCCGGCCGCTCTGATCGCGCTGAACCGGGAAGCTGACCGGGCCGCCGCCGCGCTCGGGTCGGAGCCGGCGCGCCGCCGGTCGGTTCCCCTTTGCCTCGAGAAGAGCGGTGAGACAACTCTGGTGGCGTTCCGTGGCTGTGAGTTCACGCGAGGACCGAGCGCGATCTCCGGCACCACGGCGATCCACTACGGTTCCAAGCCCTGGAACGTGACGCTGCCCATGGACGTCGGTGCCAAGGTGGCGATCTCAGTTACGCCTCCCGCCGGGTACATCGTCCCTCCGCAGTGGACGGACGTGATCGACGTCTTGGAGGTCCATGGTGTGACCGTGCAGCGGACGACGGCCCCGTGGACGGGAAAAGTGGAGAGGTACCGCCTCTCAGGCATGCGGTGGCCGGGGAAGCCGTTCGAAGGCCGGTTTCCTATCTTGCGCGGCGGAAACGTGGAGCGGGCCATCGGTGAATTCGGAAAATGCACGATGGGGCCCGAGACAGTCAGTTTCCCCGCTGGGTCGGCGGTGATTTCGCTCAACCAGAGGCTTTCCAAGGTCGCTCTCCACTGGCTGGAACCTGAGGCCCCCGACTCGGCCCTGCGTTGGGGGTTCTTCCACCCGATCTTCGAGCAGAAGGAAGGCGGGGAGGCCTACGTCTTGGAGAAGCTTGCCCGGGAGGATTTGGTCAAGGACCCCAGCCTGAGAGTCGGATTCGAGGAACGAATCCGGACGGATTCAAAGTTCGCGGGGGATTCGAACGCCCGCCTCGAGTTCTTTTACGACCGCTCACCGTGGTGGCAGGCTCAGAGGGTCGGCGAGTATCCGGTTGGTCGACTGATCTCGCTCGATGACCTACCACTGAGCTAGCGAGACCGACTTCGAAAAGCGGTACGAGGCGCGTTCCGAATCCTTTCGGACTTGGGGCAGACTCGCGCGGTGCCTAATCCGCACGATCGAGCGCGGAACGGAAGCCTCGCGGACCTTGGTCCAGTGAGACCTCGGGTCAGGTCGCGGTGCCGGCTTCCATCGTTATGACCAGTTTTCCTTGAGCGTGCCCCGCTTCAAGGTACCGGATGGCGTCCGGAACTTGACTCAAAGTGTAGCGTTTCTCCACGACCGGCACCACTTTGCCCGCTTCAAGAAGGGATTTCAGGAAATCCAACTCCTCATGGGTTACGTCTGCCATCACGCCCGCCCACTTCGTACCCTTTCCTCCTGATATCAGCGGCCATGCGAGTCGGCCACCGAGCAACTGGGCCATCGACCCTCCTCCGATCATGACACATCGACCGTTGGGTCGCAGAGCGTGCTTGTACGCGGAAAGGGAACGACGGCCGTTGACGACAAGAATGAGGTCATACTGCTGCTCCTTCTGAGTGAAGTCCTCCTTAGTGTAGTCGATGACCCAGTCCGCTCCAAGCGAGCGTACCTTCTCCATATTCCGTGTACTACACACGGCTGTCACTTCCGCCCCGAGCGACTTGGCGATTTGCACCGCAAACGTGCCCACGCCGCCGGACGCACCCAAGATCAAGACTCGTTGTCCCGGCTGAAGCTGTCCCTTCTTGCGAAGGCCTTGCAGGGCCGTGACCGCCGCGACCGGCACGGCCGCTGCTGCTTCGAACGATAAGTTGGCCGGTTTCAATGCCAACCCATCCTCACGGACCGAAACATACTCGGCGAAACAGCCCAGCTGGTTCCCGAATACCTCGTCACCTGGATGAAAACGCTTCACGTTCTTGCCGACCGCTTCCACAATACCCGCAACGTCCGCTCCCAATACCTTTCGCTTGGGCTTCATGAGTCCAAAACCCATGAAGCGCACGAGGAACGGTTTGCCCCGCAGGAGATGCCAATCAAGCGCGTTCACGGAGGTCGCACGGATCTTGACCAGGACTCGATCATCCCCGGGGGTCGGTTTCTCGACCTCTTGGAGCTGAAGAACATCGGGGGAACCGTACTTGGTGGCGACGATCGCTTTCATTCAAGTGTCCTTCCGAGGTTAACGGACCCACGCCCTGGCCGGGGTATAGCTTCCTCCGAGTCCCCTCCGAAGGTCTCCTATTGGGAAACGGGGAGGACCGAGCGCCGGATTATGATCGAGGACCTTGGTCACGCCCGGGCAAGTGCGTGCAACGGCGGTTACAGCCACGGCCCGCACGATCCCAAGTCTCCGACCGAGTGCTCCGGTAACCCTTTCGCGGCCCTTCGGGCCGGGTTCCGGCCCCGAGTGTCTCGGCAGCTACGGTGCCGGTTGGGGCCCGTCCTTCTTCCGATGATCGTGCAATCCGAGGACGTTGCCGGAAGGATCCCAGACAATCCCCTGGCGTTCGTCCAATCGCTTCACTTTGAACCCCTGCCGCTCCAGGGCATCGGCGGCGCGGGGGAAGTCCTTGACATGCAAGTAGAAGGGGGAGTCCTCCCCGTCTTTACCCAGGGCGATGCGCGGAGACTCAGCCTGCAGGAATAGCGTGATTTGCGCTCCCTTCGCGTCCAACACAGTCCAGATCGGATCCTCGTTTCCTATGACCGAAAATCCCAGCGCATCTCGGTAGAATTGAATTGCACGTTTCATGTCGTGAACTGGGATCACAATGTGCCCAATCCCGGCCGCGACAGGTTCCATTCTTCTGGTTAGGACCTCACACGGATAACTCTAGGTTCGGCGGTGCGAGAGACCACCGATTGCGGACGGATTGACGGCGAGTGCAAGGCACGTTGCACCTATCCCTTCTCGCCCTGAGCCGGAATCGTGACCCCAAGTCGGGTGCGGTAGCATTTACCGCAAACCGCAAAGATCCTTGACTCGGAGACGATGAGGTGGAGGGGCTCGTTGTAAGAATAGGCGCGACAATCGGGGAAACCGCAGTACTTGAGCGGTACTTGATCGGCGTCGAGCATGATCCCGCGTTCCCTTGGGAGGTCGACCATAGTCCCCCTGAGCTAAGCTCGGCGATATCTCACTTGTGGGTTTCAGCCGGTCAAACGTCGATTGTCTGGGTTGTCGCTCGCACCGAGCGCGGCCACGCTTAGCGACGGCGACCCGAAAACCCGCGACTAATTGCTTTGTGATCTACGATATCCACGACGACAATAATCCGATTGCCACCTTGCTTGGCCCCCGTGCAAAGCATTCCGCAGAAGTCGGGTAAGTCTTCGACGTACAGATTCTCAAGGGCGTACTTTTCCCTCAGGTCCTTCGGGGTTGCGCTCCTTCTCACCGCCCCTCCATGAAGGCAATCCACGGGTTCTGTTCCTGAATTCCAACCAAGGGCGGCCTTAACCCCCGGTCGTCGCTCGGCGACTCGTCTGAAAGTGGAATCAAAATGGGGAAGTCTGAGCAGAGGGCAAGGATCCGATACGTGAAATCCGACTTTATTCCGGGCACGGACGTGCTTGCGGTCGACAAGAAAGAGGCGGGTCGGCCGTTCGCGCCGGTCCCATCAAATCCCGACCCGGACATCGTCCGCAGTCCGAAGCCGGGGAGTTTGATACCCGACGATCCAACGGCGTCTCCATACGAGTCAGCATCCATCCCATCGACCGAGCCCCTCACGTAGAGATCGTTTCACTGCGCAAACGAAACGCCTCTCGAACATGCATCTCGGCTCGCGCCCAATAGGGCGAACACATCCGACGAGGGCTTCGAGGTGCAATGCGTGTTATACCCTTCTCTCGCGCCACGTGGGCTCGTCGACCTCGCCAGTTACGGTGTTTGCAAAACCCCACGGGCCGATGCCAACGCGCGCTTCGATGGGCGTCCGCCGAGAGCATCCCGGTCCCGTTCGGGAAGGGTCAAACGGTGCGACGGGCCCGGGAGCATCGCTCGTCAATCAAAGTGTCTCGCGACCGCCACGAGATACACGAGGAGGACCACGACAATGACCAGACCAAGCCAAGAGCTGGCGAGGAAGTCCACCGCCCCATAGACGAGGAGCACGAGGATGGCGAGGACCAGCGCCCACATCTCTTGATTCCAAAGGCCGACCGCGACTCCAAGGATGATTACCCCTATGATCAGGACAATGGCGCCCGCGATGGTCCCGGTCGTCCCGAACACGCTGACCAATCCCAATCCGCCGAAAGCGACGCCCGCAGCGCCGAGGAGGAGGAGCAGGCCGAGCACGATGACGAAGAATCCGAAGATGCCGATCAAGACCGCAAGAATCGCGACGCCCAGTGGTAGTTGGCCGATGTTGGTAGCCATAGTGTCGAATTCGAACTCCTCCCCTAAGAGGACTACCTTAACTCAGATTCAGCAGAAGAGATCCCCGAAGGACCGACACATCGGGACGGCGTTGGGAGGCTGGTACCTTCGAACCTCGTTGTACCAAGAGCCCGACCCCCGTGGGTTGCCTTGGTAGACAGATCCGTCCCTCGAGCTTTGCGGCTACGCCAAAGCGGGTGACGACATTCGCCTACACGAATACCCGAGCCGACGAAGGTCGTGCCCGAAGCGCTGGAGAAGACCCCCCGGCGAGTTCAGGGTGGTGACGACGGTGTCACCACGATGTGGGGATTGCCCAGGAAGATCAGCGCCAAAAGGACGAGGCCGGCCATGATCGTCAAGAACGATCCCAGGGCGACGAGGAGCCATCCACCCGCGATGACCCACGTGACTAGCCCGAGAACGACCAGGACTACTCCACCTGTCAAATTGCGCTCCGCGGCCCGAAGGTGGGTGAAGCCCGAATAGACCAGGATCACAAGGCCGAAGATGACGGCGAGGACACCCAACACGAGGGCATACGCTGAGGCGTAGTAGTGCGGGCCGTACCCATAGGGACCGTACCCGTACGGACCGATACTGAGAATGAATCCCAGGATCCCTCCCAGAATGACAAGGATACCACCAAGAGCCGCGACTAGCGTGATCAAGCTCCGCTGTGCCATGTTGCTACCTGGGGACGGTCGAGACCGCGAGGGGGATAGTCGCTCCCTTGACCCGAATTGAGGTACCCTCAGCCGGTTCGTCTGACCTTCACTCGAGAGCTGGAGGAAACTGCGGGTTCCGCCAACGCCATTGTTGCCATCCCCGACGCGGTTCCGCCCGACCGACGAGGGTGGGTGCAAGGCGTGTTGCACCTGGTTTGTGCTACTTCACCGCGCTGACGATAACGCACTCGGCGGGAATCGAGAGGCCCTCGGGCGTCTCCCATTTCTTGAGGTTTTCTCGAGTCTTGCGGAGTATCTCCTCCTGGACCGCCGGATCCTCCTCTGATAACGAATGGCCGATTGGTGTTGCTTCCAGAATGGATTCTAGGTAATCTTCCGCAGACGCGACTTGCATGTTGTGCTGCACCCGTTCCTCCTGCGCATCGCGGAAGCCAGCCGCCTGGAGGAACGCGACCATCTCCCCGGGGCCCCCGGTCTCGTACGGCGTGGGAATGTACCCGGTTTCGTCTGGTTCTGCGTTCTCCAGCATGGGAGCTATGATGGCGTCGAGGAACGGGACCCGATTCCCGGTACTCCAGACCGAGACGCAAATGCGACCATCGAGCCGGACCACGCGATGAGCCTCCCGAGCCGCCTTCTCGGGGTCCGTGAAAATTTGGAAACCGAAGCTGGAGACTACGGCATCGAAGGACATGCTCGCGAAGGATAGGGCCGCACAATCCATCGTCATGAACTCGACGTTCTGAAGGCCGCGAGCCCGGGCCACTTGGGTAGCGATCGAGACCATATTCTCGGAGAGGTCGACGCCGGTCACACGCCCTTTCGAGCCCACTTCTCTTGCGATCGTGATGGCGGGCTCTCCGGGACCTGTACCCAGATCGAGAATCTTCTCACCCGACCTGGGGTGGAGTCGCGAAACAAGCGCGGAACGGAACGGTTCGAGATTTTGCATCCACTCGACGTAGGCCTTGGCGCTCGCATTCCATGTCGTCCGAGTGTACTCTCGGTAGTATTCGTCGGTGTATTTCCAGGGCATGGTTGATGGGCTCCTGAACAGTCCTCCCCTACATCCTACTTCCGGGGCGGAACCCCTCGACGCTCGCGGTTCCTGTCCAATTCGAGGGTGCAATGCCGATTACACAGAGATCTCGGGACTCTCCTTGCCCTGCTCGGCGCGGATGGTCAGGGCCGTCACGGCGGGGCGGCCAAAGGGGAAAACGAGATTGCTCGTACAATTCGACCGGCCTCATTGAATTGAATGCAGTCTATCCCGGTGAGGGGCGAACGACCCCCTCCAAATTCAGTGGTCCAAGCCTGTAGAAGCGACGAGTGGTGCTGGGACAGAATCCGAGTCGTGCAGTGGCCCTCAGGGAACTGCTTTCGGAAATCTGAAATTTCCTCGAACTGTTTCTCAATTCCATGGTATTCGCCGTAAGGACTTGAAATCTCGATCTCGGACGCGCAGGTCTCCTCGAGAAGTCGGCGCCGATCCGCCGAGTCGTGAACGTTCCAAGCTTCGATGAACCTCTTGAACACAGTGACCGGGTCGGGGTGGGATTCGACCATCGGATCGCCTGACCCCGCCAGTCGATTAAACTGTTCGGCAGGGCATCATCCCGACTGTTGGTTCCTGAGGTGGAAGGCCAAATGCAACCAGTGTCCGGAGTTGATGGAGAGTCCTTCGCCGATCTTCAGAGATCCCTCGAGGACCGACCCCGGCTTGATGCTGTGTCCCGTGTGCCGGCGGCACTTAGTCTCACTTATCCCCTCCGGCGGCGCTTAAATAGGTGAGGAGCAAAAATGACACCCCTAACCGAGCCAGAAGCCCGTCAAATGGTCGCCGTAGTCAATACCCGAAATGTCGAGAAGATCGTGGAGCAGTACGCGGAGAACGCGTCGTTCCAAGTCCCGAGGCTCGAGTCTCCAATCCTAGGAAAGGAAGCGATTCGATCGTTCCTGACAAGCGCCTTCGCGGCGTTCCCCGACTGGACGATGGACATCAACAGTGTCATCGTATCGGGCAACGAAGCAATCGTCGTCAACTCGGTACACGGAACCCACACCGGTCCGTTCACCGATTCCGACGGAAAGGCCGTGGTCCCGACGAACAAGAAGTTCGTCCAAGAGCAGCTGACCCGTGTGGTCGTCGACGAGAAGGGTAAGGTTTCGTTGTACCGAGCGTACGGTAACCCGTCGCGAATGAACCGCCTGCTTCGCTCCCCCAACGCCCCGAAGCAGTCCTCCGCTTCGGTGCCGTCCAGCAGCGCCGCCTCGGCCACGCCCGCGATCGCACCGAAGTAGTCCAGTTCCCACGGGACATTCGCCTGCCTTTCGTCAAACCCTTTCCCGGCTCGGAACTCCGGGCCGGCGCCAGCTGACAAGGGTCCTTCAACGGACAGGATGGTTCAACCATTCTCTGCCGCTTGAACTAAGTCACTGAAGAGGGTGCAATGTCAATTGCACCGAGTTGGTCGCAATATCGATTCCGAATCTCCGGGCAATCAGCTCGAGGACGGAGATAGTGCGAACCCGACCTGCGTCGCTGCACCTAGGTCATCCCGATTCGCCCAGTGCTCGGTGATCTGCCCCTCAACGACCTTGAACATGTGCATGTGTTGAACCTGGTAAGCCCGCCCCGTGGGGTTGACATTGTTGAAGATTCCACTGTTGACCGGAATCCTTGGTGAGGCGGCGTGAACTCCTGAACACGTGGTTCGGATCGCCACCCAGTCCCCCTCTGCGATCATTTCGTGTAGAACGTGGCGCTCGTGGAGTTGGTTAAGGCTCTCATATAGTTTCGAAAGGCCGACGGGATCGACCTTCCGTCCATGGTTGAGCGCCCCTAGGGCCCACAAAGAGGCCGCGCCGGCTGT
>JBEKEY010000057.1:0-13793 GCA_050013595.1 Thermoplasmata archaeon
GACTCGGAGGTGCGCCCGGATGGGACGCGCTTCCTCTGGCGGAAAAACAAGTGACGCGGTCTTTCGGATTCGCAACCTTTCTATACTACCGCAACTGCTCGCCGGGCGATATGTCGCCACCGGGCCGCAAAGCACTCTGGGTACTGCCAATCGTTATCGTCGTCTGCGCTCTCATGGTCCTGCCGGGTGGCGCAATCTTCGGGGTCGCTCACCCCCCGTCGCCGACCTCCTCCTCGGCGGGCGCGAGCATTGCGGCAATGCGAGCCCCTTCGGGTCTTGGAGGGGCCCACCCGGCAGGCCCGCTCGCCGGATTTGGCCTCCCCTCGGCACCGACCCAGACTTCCGGTGTCCCCACCGGCTTCTCTTCTCCCTCAACCGTTCCTTCCAGTTCGATTCCCCTCGTCAAGAGCCTTGAGAAGGCCGCCTCGGCCCGCAACGCCCCCTACTCGGGCACCCTGTCGGCCCTCGCCGAGAACATTGCCTCTGGAAAGGTCCTTCCCTCGAGCGTTTACATTCCGAACCTGAACGCCATTTCCGGTCCCCACTCTCCGGGCCAAGGCGTCGGCGTCGGCTATACAGTCGCCCCCGCCCCGATGGGCATCGGCGACTTCGGCCTCGGTGGCCCTGCCGGCACACCGTTCGTCTACAACACCTCGCACTTCGCCGGATCGACGACCCTCAGTGCGGCGAATGCCACCTACCCCGCCGCCTACTATTACGTCGGCGGCCCCGGGGGCTACAATTCCCCCTACAACTTCGGCATGCAACTCAACACGGTCACCTCCAACATCTCGATCCCCGGCAACTCCGCCGCCGCCTTGTGGACTCAGAACGTCGTGACCCTGAACGGCAACAATATCGGACTCGAGGACAACGTTTGGAACTTCTCGAGCCCGAGCCTCACCCTGAACCCCGGAACGATCTATTCGAACGCCGCTACGGGAGTCTTCGTGGACCACGAGCTGTACTACGATTACGGGCCCGTGTTCACGCTCACCTTCCCCGTCACCGTCAACCTGTACAACAACGCGAGCATTGTCAACGACCGCGACCAAGTGACGTTCGGCTACCGGATCGTGGATTCCGCCGGCACTTTCCAGGGAATTTACGACACGGTGGTCTTCAACAACCCCAACTACCCGACGGCTCCCACCAACACCCCGGTCTTCGAGGTCAACGGTCAGACCAGCACGCCCTCGGGACTGAGCTGGGACTCGGAATTCATCATGGGCGGACCCGGGGGCGGTTCGAACGCCGTGTTCGACAACATCTCCGGCACCATGAACCTCCAGTACTCGAACCTGACGAGCGGCGGATGGAAGTCCGTCCCCTCAGCCTACGACTTCGGTACCGACACGGGCGAGACCGCCATCGGCGTGGCGGAGACCTGGAGCCCGGGCGGGACCGTGACCCTCAGCACCGGCCCTTCGTTCCTCTACGGCCTCTGGAACTCGCAGACCTCGACCGCCGTGCCTTCGGGTTCGGTCGAGTACCAGGGAACGCTGAACCCCAGCTACGGGTTCATCTTCATGGACCCGAACGTTCCGTTCTATACGAACGAGTCGTACGTGCCGACCAACGCCCAGGGTGGCTACCTGACCTACCTTCCGCCCGGCACGTATGACATGTACTTCCTCGCCGATGGGTTCGACGCGAAGGGCGTCTTCGGCCTCTCCGGATCCCATACGGGCGGAACGACGACGCTGACGGCAGACCCTACGGCGCCGTTTTCGTCCCCGCTCTACCTCAATGGCAATGCCCAGGCGCAAGCCGCCGCGGTCGCGATCTCCGGCTGGACCACCGGTCCATACGTGTTCGCCAATCGCATGCTCTTGACCGGGATCGAGGCCTTGTTCTTCAACCACATGAACGACGCGGGTTACGAAACGTTCAACATGTTCCAGGCGACCGGCGTGACGGACGCGATCAACGCGACCGATCTGTTCCAGGGCTACACGAACGCCTCGGGTCCGAACACGAATCCGTACTACATGGACGGCGCGCCCCGGGGGACTCCCTGGACTCTCCTCTCCAACCCGACGGAGCTCACCTCCTCCCTCCCGCAGTATGGGTCGATCGTCGCGTTCTACTCGGACCCGAGCGTTCGGGTCTACGAGCAGGAGATGGACGGCTGGTTCGCCGGCTCAAGCCTCGATGGGAACCTGTACCCGTACTACAATGCTAACCCGGCCGGCGGCGCGGTCGTGCTCTGGAACTCGCCGAACGCGAACATTTCGACCGTCCTCGGCCTCGACGGCACGCTCGGAGCCTGGGTCGCCGATTCGCCCGGCCTTTCGTTCTATAACGGCGCGGCGGCCTACGGCGCCAACGCCGTATCGGTCGTCTCGTCCAGTGGAGCGGTCGTAAACCTCGTCGAAGGGGAATTCAGCGAGTCATGGTCCAACAACGTGGGCACGGTGAACCAGATCCCCTTCGGCGTATACGACGACGCCAGCGCCGGTGGGATGTACACCCACATCTACGGATTTGCGGGCGGAGTCGGCTTCGCGGACTTTGGAGGCGTGGGGGCGATCGTCAACAACGTCAGCGCCGAATACAACTCCGAAGACTTTGGCGGTAACATCTCCGGCGAGTTCGGGTTCTCCGAGGCCGTGCTTCTCAACGCAGCCACGGACACCTCGATCAACAACACCTACGCCTACGTCGACTCCTTTGGGGTCGTGGACGGTCTCTACGGGTTCGGCAGCTTCGCCACGACCGTGACGAACACCACGGCGGACGGGGGACTTGGCCAGGCGTATGCAGTCGTTCTGTTCGGCTCGGACTACACGAACGTCACGAACCTCCTCATCGAGGGAGCCGTCGAGGGCGGCTTCCTCTACGGGGCCCAGAACACGACCTTCGACCACACCACGATCTACTTCGATGAGACCGGTTTGGCGGGCGCTCTCCTCGGCAACACCACTTTCAAGAACACCAACGTGAGCGAGGTCGATACCGGGATCGCGCTCGAGGGAGTCTACGCCACGACGTTCACGAACTTCAACGCGTCGGCTCCGATGTTCGTCGACGCGTCCGTCGGCGCCTATCTCGATGTCGCCACCGACACGGTCCTCACGAACGTGGTGGGGTACGGCTCGATGGGAGTCGTCGTGAACTACGCCACCGGGGTCACGGCCACCACCATCGTGGGTACGGACTTCATCCCGCTGGAGCGATTCGCCCTCTACATCGACAATGGTTCGGGAGCGACGGTCACGGGTGTAACCGCGAGCGAGGAGAGTGGGGGCGTCGACTTCCAGTACTTCAGCTCCGCGACGGTCACCACGGTCAGCGCATCGGACTTTTCCACCGGCGTTGAGGCCTACTACTCGACTGGAATAACCGTCTCCAACGTCACGGGCTCGATGTTCGGCGAGGGCGTCTACGCGGACGAATCGACCCAAGTCACCGTCACAACGGTCACGCTCGGCGACTCGTCCCTCGGGGTCGGGCTAGACTATTCGGACTATGTCACCGTGAGTGACATCACGGCCGCGGACGCATCGCTCGGAGTCTTCGCCGACGAGAGCGACTGGACGACCGTGAACACGGTCACCCTGACCAACAATTCCGTGGGCGTTTATTCCGAGTATTCGTACTACACCTACGTCAGCGGAGTCACGGCGACCAATCCGACCTTGACCGCCCCGGACACCGGCGCGAATCCCTACGTCGATGAGATCGCCGCAGTCTACACCTACGAGGATTGGGCGGACTCGATCTCGAACGTGCAGGTGACCAGCTACCCGGCAGCGCTGTACGACTACTACTCGCACGTCCCGGGCGTGGCGAACGTCAATGCGACGTCGAGCTATTTCGGGATTTATCTCGAGGACACCTACGGCGGCGTGTTCCAGGGCATCGGGGCGTACATGGACGTCGTCGGAATGTACCTCGACCTCACCGCGTACAACACCGTCACCCAGAGCTCGTTCGTGGACTGCTCGAGCTACGGAGTCTACGCCTACGACGGCACGTACGACTACATCTACGACAACAGCTTCATTGGGAACAACGGGGCGACCGGCACCTACAACGCAGCCCACATCCAGGCGTACTCGGGCTACGGCAACGACTACTACTACTTCGAAGGCGTGGGTAACTACTGGTCCGACTGGCACACGTACAACCAGTACGGCAACCTGGCCCCCTACCCGCTCCAAGACAACAACTGGGACTACTACCCGCTCGGCGGCCCAGAGGGAACGGTTGGGGTGTTCTTCTACGAGAGTGGGCTGGCGTCAGGGACCATGTGGTCGATGACCTTCAACGGGGTCATGCAGTCGACGTCCCATGACTGGCTCGTCTTCTACGTCCTGCCCGGAACCTACGCGTTCACCACGGGCAGCGTGGCGAACTACTCCGACATGCCGGCCTCAGGTATGGTGACCGCTTCGTCCGGGTACATCGACAACGACGTCACCTACACGGCACTGTACAACGTGACGGTCACCGAGACGGGTCTACCCACCACCAACACCCCCACATGGAGCGCGACTGTGGGAGGCGTCACCGACACCGGGACCACTCAGGCGCTGGGCTTCTCGATGGGTGCGGGCACGTATTCCTACCAGATCTCGCCGGTGGCGGGTTACACGGTCTCGCCGTCCAGCGGGACGCTGACGGTCGTGAACGGCAACTACAACCTCGTCGTGACGTTCACGCAGGTGACCTACGCGGTCACGGTGACCGAGAGCGGTCTGTCGAGCGGGCAAAGCTGGTCGGCGACGGTGGGCACGGACACGCAGACCTCGACGGGGACCGCGATCACGTTCTCGCTAGCGAACGGAAGCTATACCGTGAAGGTGCTGAACGTGAGCGGCTACTCGCTCTCGAACGGTGGCAGCGTATCGGTGACGGTGAACGGGGCCCCGGCCGGAGCGTCGGTGACGTTCTCGCCGAGCACGACCACCTCGCTCGTCTCGTCGGACACGTTCAACATGTGGCTCGCCGTCGCGATCGCGATCGCGGTGATCGCACTCGTCATCGCCCTGCTGGCGGTGTTCATGCGGCAGCGGCGCGAGGACCAGCAGCAGCAACCGGCCCAGGCTTGGACCCCCCCTCCGGCGGGGTCGACCGAAACGGCCGCCGGCGAGGCACCGGCCGCGGGATCCTCCGGCAACTGGAGCGAGGGACCGCCCGCCGGGGGATCGCCACCGAGCTAGGCCCGAGGCGGAGCGAATCGCGTCACGAAGCAACCCTTTCCTCCTCCCCCGGGCCCTTCGGGCCCGGGGTGATGATTATTATTCTTATCTACCGATTCGGAAGGCCCAGCCCTCGCCACGACCCTCGGGCCGAGTCGGGACCCTACTTCGGAAAGGCTGACAGGTCGTCGTCCTGCTCGATCTCGAGCAGGTGACCCATGCGGTCGCGCTTCGTCTGGAGATAGGTACGGTTGATGTCGTTCGAGGGGATCTCGACGGGGATCCGCCCCGAGATCCGCACGCCGTGGCGCTCGAGGTCCTGGACCTTCGCCGGGTTGTTCGTGAGGATCTCGATCGAGCGAACGTGCAGGGCCTTCAGCATGTGCGCGGCAATCTCGTAGTCGCGCTCGTCCGGACGGAAGCCGAGGAGCTCGTTCGCCTGCACGGTGTCGTATCCGGAGTCCTGCAGATGGTAGGCGCGGATCTTGTTGACGAAGCCGATCCCACGACCTTCCTGACGGAGGTAGAGTACCACCCCGCGCTCCATCTGCCCGATCCTGCCGAGCGACTCGAGCAGCTGGTCCCGGCAGTCGCAGCGCAGGGAGCCGATGGCATCTCCCGTCAGGCATTCCGAGTGGACCCGAACGGGAACGTTCTCCTGGTCGACGACGTCGCCGTGGACGAACGCGGCGTGGTCTTGCCGGTCGAGGCAGTTCTCGAACGCCACGACCTGGTAATCACCGAAACGGGTCGGGAGCTTTGCGAGCGCGCGGACGCGCACGCAGTTGTCGGGCGCCCCTTCGCAGCGGTGTTCGTCGCCCTCGCGGAGGAGCTGCTCCACCATCGGTCCCGGGATGCCCATGGCCGTTCGCCTCGGGATGGCCAACGGGGCTTGATAACGATTCAGGGCGACCGGGGAGGGAGGGGAGCAGGTGGCGTGGGGGGAATCACGCCCCCCGGCTCCCCTTCGCAGCGGTTCAGGTCAGCACGTGGATGTTGTGCTGCGCGCTGATCTCGCGGAGCTTCTTCGGCCAGACGGTCACGGTGACCTCCCCGATGTGCGCCTTGCGCAGGAGGAGCATTTGGGTTCGTCCCTGGCCAATACCGCTGCCGATCGAGAGCGGGATCTGCCCGTTCAGGATCGCCTGGTGGTACGGGAACTTGAGGAAGTCGAGCTGCCCCGACATCGAGAGCTGCCGTCGGAGCGTCTCGGCGGTCACGCGGATCCCGCCCGACATCAGCTCGTGGCGGCGGTGCGTCACGGGGTTCCAGGTCAGGATGTCCCCGTTGAGACCGTGCATCGGCCGTCCGTCCTCCGAACGGGTTTCGGCGACCCAGTCGTCGTAGTCGGCGGCCCGCATCTCGTGCGGGAAGCCGTCCTTTAAGGGCCAGCCGATGCCGATGAGGAAGAGCGCGGGGTACTTCTGCAGGATCGCCGTCTCCCGTTGCTTGCGCGGAAGGTCCGGATACGCGTCCAGCAGGTCCTCCGCGTGCATGAAGTGGATCTCCTCGGGGAGGTCGGGGTACCGCGGGTCCTTGAGCTGCGGGAAAAGCCGCTGGACGTGCTTCTGCGCCCCCGTGATGACCTTCCAGATGCGGCGCACCGTGTCCTTGAGGTAATCGAGGTTCCGGTCCTCGACCGTGATCGCCTTCTCCCAGTCCCATTGGTCGACGTAGGCGCTGTGGTCGTGGTCGAGGAAGTAGTCCTTGCGAACCGCTCGCATGTCGGTGAGCAGGCCCTCGCCGGATTGGAGGTCGAACTGCTTCAGCGCCATGCGCTTCCACTTGGTGGCCGCCTGGACGACCTGCGCGTCGACCGGGTGGAGGTTGCGGTCGTTCGAGATATGGAACTGGATCGGCGTGCGGGACCCGTCCCGGTCGAGCATGTCGTTGACGCCGCTCTCGGCCTCGACGATGAGGGGAACCTGGACCATCATCAGGTTGAGCTCCTTCGCGAGGTGTTCCTCGATGTAGTTCTTGACCGCGAAGATGGCGTGCTGAGTGAGGCGGGGCGAAAGGAGCGGTTCGTAATCGTTCGGCAGAACGTGGTCGACCTGCTCGTACGTGCCGATGCCCGGGCCAGCCAGGTCGGCCCTCTTCTCGTCGGCGATATCGGTGACGGACATCGAGTGGAGGGGCGGGATGCACGGGAATAAACTCCCCGTCAAGCCCGTTCGACACGACGGTTCCCCCACGGTCACAACGTTGGGAAGCCCGCGGGCGGACGAAATATCCTCGGATCCGCGCGGCGAATCTTACGAGGGGCCTCGCAAACCGTTTCGTCTCATGCTCGATTGGTCGCCGCCGGTATCCTCTGGCCGGCGTGACGAAGGAGGACGATCGCGGGGATCGCGGGGGCGATGAGGATGATCCAGATCAACAGCGGATTGGTAACGAGGGCGAGCACGACCCCACCGGCGAGCGTCGCGAGGATGCCGCCGACCGCACCGAACGCGCCGAAGGCCCCGTTGTAGGAGCCGACCTCCTCCCGCGGCGCGAGGTTGGACGGCAAGGTCGAGTTCGGTATGGTGACGAGATTCTCCCCGAGCGTGAGGACGACCACGGAGACGAAGAAGACCACGACCGGGAACGTGTTCCAAAGGCCTGCCGCGCCCAGCCCGACGAAGGCGATCCCGTAGAGCGCGAGGCCCAGGATCCCGATCGTGGTGTGCTTCCAGCCGATGACGCTCTCGGTCGTCGCGCTCTGCCCGAACACGACCACGAGACCGTTCAGGGCGAGACCGGCCCCCAGAAGCGAATACGAGACGCCGAGGATGTTGTGAACGTACAGCGGGTAGATGATCGCCCACTGGGCGGCCACGAAGGCGGCCAACGCGAACGCCACCGCCACTTCGAGCGCGATGCGGTCCTTCGCGAGGACCCTCAGGCTCTCGCCGAAGGTCCGTTTCGGGGGCGAAGGGGACGACGAAGGGGCGCCTTGCGAAGCGGGCGCGGTCGCCAACGCCCTTCGGTCCCGGTCGCGGGGTGACGGTTCGAGCAGGAAGTAGAGGGTCACCGTCGATGCCGCAATGATGGCCGACGCGACCGCAACACCGCCCGCAAACCCGATCACGGAGATGAAGAGCCCGCCGAGGGCCACCCCCGCCGCATACCCTGCATTGAACCCGATCCGAAAGAGCGTGAACCCACGAGTCCGATCGGACCCTTCGCCGAAGTCGGCGATGTAGGCCGAGAAGGCGGGTCCGGCGACGGAGGAGATCGAGCCCCCGACGGTGGCGGCCGTGATCGCGAGTGTCAGCGATTCGATGGAGAACGCGTAGGCGAGCAGGCCCGTGGTCAGCGCTTCGCTGGTGAGACCGAGGAGCATGAGGTTCTTTCGGCTGACCCGGTCGGAGATCAGGCCGCCGACGACCCCGAACGGGATCTGGATGCTCCCGATGAACACGATGATGAGTCCGATCTCGACGTAACCGAGGTTGAGGACGTTGTGGAGGTAGAGGGCGATGAACGGCCCGTAGAGCGCGTTCCCGAGCATCCGAATGCCGACGCCAAAGGCCAGCAGTCGGATGTTCCGATTCACGGCCGTAGCCCGCAAGTGGCTCCTCTCTCCTACCCCGAATCACGCGGCTCGAAGGAATCGCCGTTTCTCGGGTCGAGACGAGCGAACCTCGTCGAGGGGCCCCGAAGGCAGATCTACGCACCCGCCGTCGTGTGCGAATGGAGCCGGTATCGGATCCGTACCGATGGACATATCGCACCGTTGTTTCATCGAAACGCCGAAGAAAAGGCCACCTCACTCCGGGTGTGTTCCGGAGGTTCGCACCCGTCCCCGGCCGGACGCTCGCGCTCGCGGGCCGACGGCCGCGGGGGGGCCTCCGCGAAGCCTCATAGCTGCGGGCGCATCCCCGGACCATGCCTTGGGTCGCGGTGAACCGGATAACGGTCGAGTCTCCCGCCGAAGCCGATCGAGTCGTCGAAGCCTTCCGCCATCGCGCGGGCAAGGTCGACCTCCAACCGGGCTTCCTCGGTCTCGAGGTCTGGAGGGAGGAGGACGGCAAGGAAGTGATGGTCGCCACCCGCTGGGCAACGAAGGAGAATTTCTCCACCTGGGTCAACGGCCCCGCGTTCCAGGAAGCTCACCGCAAGGCCAAGGGAGGTCCCGGGTCCGCGCACGGGACCGTTTACGAGGTCGTGATCTAGTCGAGGGTGACACGGCCAACTCCCGCCGGTGTCGCTCCGAGCGACCGGGGGATAGGTTCTCCCGTCACAAGCGGAGTCCGAGTAGGACCTCGCCGCCTACGAGCGTCATCCGACTTCGCAGGCCCCAAGCGCCCAGACCGCCCTCTCGGAACCCGAGCTCCTTACGTTCCACGGCCCGGAATCCTCGGGAGCGGAAGAGGGCGATCGAGGCTACGTTATCTTCTTCGGCCGCCCCGTACGCGACGAGCGCGTGTTCCCGGCGGAAGAGAGCGAGCGCGTCATCCAGCAGGAGGGCTCCCAGCCCTTCCCGGCGATGGCTCAGCGCCGTGGAAAGGTAGTACACGTACCCTACTTCGGGGTCAAGCCGTTCCAGCACCGAGACCGCCGTGACGTCTCCGCGGATGATGGCCGCACGCACCCAGGTCGCGCTGCGCAAGGTCCTCTTGGCGTGCCAGCGATAGATCCCTTCGAATCCATCCTTCAGTACCTGCACCGCCCGCTCGCGGTCGTCTCCCACGAGGTCGATCAGGTCGACCGGGCCGGCCGGAAGTGGGCCCTGAGAACCTGGGGCGGGTCGTTCCGGGGGCTCGCCGCTCATCTTTCGTCCTCGGTCGTAACGGAAGCCGTGGCTCCGCGCTCCCCGGCGGGTCGGCTTCTTGGTCGGTCGGAGTTCCCGCTTCCGAATAATAGTCCGTCGGTTGCTCCGTGGGAGCGCGGAAGGGATGACCGGGTCGACTGCGCAGGGCACCGATCCCTCGTCCTCGTCACCTATTCACGTGACCCAGACCGACCTGCTGCTGCTGGTGGCCCTGGGTGTTCTCTGGGGCTCGGCCTACGTCGCGATCCGGGAGGGGATCGTCGGAGGGGCCTCCCCCTTTCTCTTCGCCGGGACCCGGTATGCGATCGTCGCCCTGTTGTTCGCGCTCATGTCGGCCGTTCGGCGAGAACCGTGGCCGGGTCGACGCGCCGCCCTCCTCTCCGCTGTCGTCGGCGGGACGCTCATCATCGGTGTTTACGGGGCCTTGCTCTACTGGGGGGAACAGTTCACGACCGGCGGGTACGCCTCCGTACTCTCCGGTACGGCTCCGATCCTCACCATCGTGTATGCCCGGTCGCTGCTGCCCTCCGAGCGACTGCATCCGACCGCCGTCGCAGGGATCGTCATCGGCTTTCTCGGGGTCCTGACGCTCGTCCTACCCTCTCTTTCGGGAGGGTGGGGGTCGAACTGGGAGGGTCCCCTGGCGGTGATGGGGGCGTTCGTCGTGTTTCCTCTCGGGTCGGTCCTGCTTCGGCGGTGGGGCCGGGGGGGCGAAGGAACCTGGCAGCTTTCGCTCCAGTTCGGTGTGGGCGCGGGCATTCTGGGCCTCGCGGTCCTGATCGTTCCCGGACCGGAGGCGCTGCCGTTCAACATCGCCGTCTGGGGGTCGATGTTGGTGCTGGTCGTGTTCGCGTCGCTCTTCGGCTACGTGGTCTACTTCCGTTTGCACCATCGTATCGGCCCCGGACGGGCCAACCTGGTCGCCTACCTTCTGCCCATCGTGGGGATCGGGCTCGGCTCGGGCCTCTTCGGGGAACCGATCACGGTCTGGGAGGTCGTCGGATTCCTGCTCGTCGCGACGGGTCTCTCGCTGGTATTCGTCACGACCAACCGACCTCCGCGTCCCTCCGCCGGAAGAGCTTCCGGACCGAAGGTCGACGCGAAGGAAGGCGACTCGCATTGACGGAGGGCCGCGGGCCGGTACGTTGCTCTCGGAGGACTCCGACCCTGCGCTCCTCCGCCGGGATACGTACAGTTCGTACCAGAGGGGGATAATTCAAGCGGCAGTCCCCCCCCAGTCGGGGTGCGCCCGTGGACGCTGAAAGTTGGGGAATTGCGATCTCTCTCGGGGTCCTGACGGCCGTTCTCACCGTCCTGGCGGCCCGAGGCTTCGTCCGCTTCTATCAGACGCGCAAGCACTCCCAACTCGGTTGGGGGGTCGGCCTGGGATTCGGGGCGACCGCCACCGCGATCGAGCTGCTCGCGTACGCGGGGACCGTTTCCACGATCATGCTGCAGGCCTACGTGTTCTTCTCGGCCGCGATCGTGGGAACCCTCTCGCTCGGGTCCGTGCGCGCCTTTCGTCGACCCGTTTACCGGAACCTCTACGCCGGCTACATCATCGCGGTCTCCGCGGTAGTGGGGGTCTTCTGCTTCACGACCCCCGTTTCCGGGTCGATGGTCCAGGGGGGTGTCATCTCGGGTAACCCGCCCGTCTTCCTTCTTGTTCTCTCCTCGTTGATCACCGTGCCGGCGACCATCGTTCTCCTCGGCTTCGCGGTCATCTCCCTACGGCGTGCCTTCCACTGGAAGGGCCTTCTCATGATCGCGGGCGCAAGCGTCCTGGCCGGCGGTGGCGTGTTCTACATCGCTTCGTTTCCCGTCGCGCTGTACTACGCCGAGTTCGTCGGGATCGTCCTCTTGTTCATCGGTCTGACCGACTTCTCTCGGTGGCTCACCCCGGCCGCAGCGACCGCGAGCTCGCCGGCCAATCGAACGGCGTAGTCCAGCCCGTCCTCGATGGCTCGCTGCCCTTCGAAGGGCCGTTCGGACTCGGAACGTGGGAGAAGAAGGCGATGGGTAGGGATTTGACTCGGTCTGGTCATGGGGCGAACCGATGACGAGCTGGCCCGGCCCCGAATACCGTGTCACGACCGTGCTGCGGGTGCCGCTCGCGTTCGCGTACCGCTGGTGCACCGACTTTCGCCCCGACGACGCGCAGCGCGAGGGCGAGACGTACGAGCGCAGGGTCCTCGAACAGAGCTCATGGCGGGTCGTTTACGAGGACCTCGAATCGACCCCCACCGGCTGGCGCTGGGCCCGACATTCGGTCGTTCGGAAGCCCCCGAACCGCTGGCACTCCGATTCCACCGGAAACTATCGGGACGCACGGCTCGACTATGCGCTGACATCCCTGGGTCCCGAACGGACCCGATTCACACTGGTCTGGCGGCGGCGTCCTTCGGTGTTGGCGGGAAGACGTCCGTCAAAGAAGTCGATCGAGTTGAGCACCCTGCGCGCCTGGAGAACCTTCGCGAAGGCCATGGAGAGCGACTACCGCCAGGGTCGCCGTCGATAGGCTCGATTTCCGATTGTGAGAGTCAGTCCCGGCTGCGGCGGGGGATGAGCGGGGAGCTCTTGGCGGTCCCCTCCTCCGCCGTGAGAGTGATCCGTCCGGCTCGTCGCACGTTCACGGAGTCGCCGCGGAACTCAAGAGCCCGCGGTCGGGACATCGGGGAAGTGACCCCAGGGTGCGCGCTCCGTCAAGAGTCGGGCGGTTCGATTCAACAGGCGGCGCTGATCGCCGAGGGCGTGAAGCAGTCGACGCAACACCCCTGGCCGTGGGCCAGGAACGACTCACGCAGGCATTCGCTGCAGATCGGTCGGAGGCATTTGGGGCACGGACCGCTCATGCGGAGATTGACGACCACCTTCGAGCAGGATGCGCAGACGGTCTTCGGGCCGGCCGGGTCCGGCGAGCGCCGACCGGACCGGCGAACCTCGACCCGGTCAATCCCTCGCAGGTGCGGTGGGATGGGATTGGCCGCCTCGAGAAACAGATCGTCCGCGTTGGAACGTCGTCCCAGGAAATCGACCGACCCTCCCGCCACCGGAGTGGGACGGAAAGTTGTTACCGAGGGCGCCTCCGGAAAAGTCTCTTGGCCCGGAGGGTTGATGGGGTCCACCTCGGCATTCCCCGCGAGATCCTCCTCGAACATCGAATGATCAAGCTCGTTCGGTGACGGAGAATCCCCCCAAACCCGGGGAGAGGTTGCGCCGGAGCGTCCGTCTCGAGCGATCGGTTCGCGTACCCCGACCTGGTCCGGCACTCCCGTAAGGAACGTGGTGTGTCCGCCCGGGGCAGGGGGGAACAAACGGTCGAGCTCGTCTTCGGTGTACGAGCTTGGCCTCGTCGCGGGCGTGGGCGGCGTATGGAAGAGATTCTCGAGGGTAGTCGGTGATCGCGCCGGTTCCTTCCTCTCCCCTTCCTTCGGGAGGGAACGGGTCGTGAGCGAGGATACGGCGAGGTCCCCGGCCATCGTCCTCGACCGCACGGTCGGGCCTTGAAGTCGATTGGGAACGGCGACCAGGCTTCCGGGGCGACTGACCGAATACACGGCCCTACGGGAAGCTCCCACGACCTCGCTCCCCAACCGCCGCGTCTCGCGAGGCAACCAGGAAAGCCAGGTCTCGTCGCCGAGATTCGCGGGAAGGGACAGCACCCGCCACTCGGAACCACGTTTCGTGAACGACGGCGCGAGGTGGTCCCCGAAGGAGGTGCGCGAAACCTCGGCCGGTCTCGGCATCCGGAGCACCGGAGGCGGGGCCGGCCCGGGTAGTGGCGCCGGGTGATTCGCCCCCACGGACGTCCCGCTCCACCAGTACAGCGAGAACAGAGCCGCGGCCACCCCCCATCCCACGAGGAAGAGTGCGAGACTCGTTTGGGG
>JBEKEY010000058.1:0-13575 GCA_050013595.1 Thermoplasmata archaeon
GAACGGGTCAATCAGGCGCCCGTATCGTTCGCCCCAGAACTGGTTCTCGAGCGGCATCGAGACCTTCGCCCCGGCCGCCACGGCCCGGTCCCATAGGGCGTCCACGTTCTTCGAGTAGAGGTGGAGGCTGACCGTCGTGGTTCCGATCGCGGAAGGAGCCGCCGTCGTCGAATCCGGGAACCGGTCGGAGAGAAGCACGATGGAGTCCCCGATCCTTAGTTGGCCATGGATCAGCTTACCGTCCGGGGTGACCCGCCGCATCAGCTCGCGAGCCCCGAACGCGTGCTTATAGAATTCGAGGGCGGCGAGGCCCCCGTCGACCGTCAGGTACGCCGTCACCGTGCCATATCCCGGCGGGATGGGCGAGACCGGTGCGGGTCGCTTCGATCGCGGTTTCTGGTGCTTCCTCGAGGGCGCCATGGGAGAGTCCATCGGGGGCACGGTGCGCCCCTACATAACCCCCTAACCCGGCGGCCCAACAACTCCTTCGCCGGCTCTCGGATTCGGAAGGTGGGCCGGTGGTCTAGCTCGAGTGCGCCTTTCGGGTGTGTTCCTGCAACGCGGCCGTGGTTCGGAATTGTTGCCGGCAGAGCGAACACTTCAGCATCCGCGGGCGGCTAGACTCTTCCGGAGCCTTACCGGCCGATGCGTGGGCCTCCTTGCGGTGCTCTTCGAGGGAGTCCTCGGAGCGAAAGGCCCGTCCGCAGTCCCGACAGACCGCCTCGACCTCGTCGTACTCGACGTACGGCATCGATGATGGAATTTCACCCCTTCTCGACCGTCTCCGGGCGACAGCCGCAGTCTGGGAACCGAAGTACGGTAACGCGCTCGTGCCTAAGAAGGCAGAGGGAGGAGTCCGTCACCCCGGGGGTCGATGCCAATCTCGACCTCCTCGCCAACGGAGATCCCCTGGGCGTGCCCGAAGGTCGCGGGTTGGTTGCGAAGGAGGCGAGCCCGGGCCAGCCGGAGGCCACGCTCCCGGAACAAGGGGGCGGACCCGTAGATGGTGGCGGGATACGCGAAGCGGGGGGCGGCGATCGCCTCCGCGAGGGGGAGACCACGGTCGAGATGGCGGGTGAGTACCTGCACGTTGATCTGGGGCTGGACGTCCCCACCCATCGACCCGAGGAGCACTGTCCTCGGTCCGGACGCCACCGTCGCCATCAGGGTATGGAAGGTGCGCTTGCCCGGTGCCAGGACGTTCGGGTGGTCGGGTTCGAGCGTGAAGTACGAACCCCGGTTGTTGAGATTGATGCCGGTGGCTCGGATCGATATCCCCGCACCGAATCCCATGTAGTTGCTCTGGATGGCACTGATACCCACGTCGCCGTCGTAGACGCTGAACGCCGTCGTGTCGGACATCCCGGGAGCTCCCGGCACGCCACGAAATCGCGACCGGTAGACGGTGGACGGTCGGAGGAGCGACGTGGGGAACGGTAGATACTCCGGGTCTCCGATGACCTTCGTGCGGTAGCCGTACGCCGTGTACATCGTCCGACCGAGCGTGCGAACGAACTCCTCCTCCGTCATCGCGGAGAGCTCCTTGCGGGCGAGGAGATTGAGCCAGATGAGCGCGGTAGCTCCCTGACTGGGAGGAGGATTCGTCTCCACCCGATAGCCCCGATATCGGATCCGTAACGGGCGCTGGACGGTGGTCCGAAACGTGTCGAGGTCGGCCGGCTCGAGCAATCCGCCCTTCGCGGAAAGGTCGTGACAGATCTCGCGGGCCAGGGCGCCATGGTAGAAACCGTATCCCTCGTCCGCCGCGATCTTCGATAGGGTTCTCGCCATAGCACGTTGCCGGAAGAGTCCGCCGGCTCGAACGGACCGATAGATCGATCGGAAGTCGGGGTCGGCCCAAGCGGTCGAACGGGTCGCGCGCGCGAAGCTCGGGCTCGCGGGGAACCCTTGCGCGGCCAGGCGGATCGCTGGCGCGAGGATCTCTTTCCACCTCAGATGGGAGCGGTCGCCAAAGAATGGCCACGCGGCCACGAGCCCGGGCACCGTGAGCGCCGCGAGCGGCCCACGACTCGGAATCCGGTCCTTGTGAAGGCGACGGAAATGCTCGACGGTGGCACGTCGCGCGGCCGGTCCACTCGAATTCACGGCGACCGAAGTTCCATCGCGGACCACCGCGAAGAGGTCGGAGCCGAGGCCGTTCATGTGGGGCTGGACTACGGGAAGCGCCGCGCTGACGGCGAGGGCGGCATCGAAGGCATTCCCGCCCGCGCGCAGGATCTCGAGGCCCGCGGCGGTGCTCAGGGGGTGAGCCGACGCGACCGCGAACGTCCCGTGCGTCCCCGTCGTCAGTTCCGCAGGTGGTCGACCAAGAACCGACCGCATGCCCCCATCGCTCGGAGCTGGTTCACACGCTTAGTGAACCCGTGACCCTCGTCCTCGAACACCATGTACTCCACCTTGCGTCCCTTGGCCCGAAGGTGCTCGACCATCTGGTCGGATTCGGCCTTGTTTACGCGCGGGTCGTTGGCGCCCTGGACGACGAGCAGGTCCGCGCGGACGTTGTCGATGTAGGTGATCGGCGAACGATCCCGAAGGAAGTCGGCCTCCGTCTCGGGATCTCCCACCCACTGGGCCATGAACCGAACCCAGAACGGTGGGACGGTCTTCACGAACGTCATCAGGTTCGACGGACCGACGATGTCGACTCCGACCTTCCAGTACTCGGGAAGGCGGGTCACGCAGCTGAGCGTCGCGAACCCTCCAAAGCTCCCCCCGAAGACCCCCAGACGTGCTGGGTCGATCTCGGGTCGGGCACACATCCAATCGGCCGCGGCTTTCAGGTCCTTCAGTTCCGCGCCGCCCCAATCGTGGTGGATCAGCTTCTGGTACGACGTCCCGTATCCCGTGGATCCCCGGATGTTGGGCGCGAGCACGGCGATCCCGTGCGCGTTCAGCCACGCGTAGAGGCCCCCGTACATCCACCCTGGCCGCTCCTGATACTCGGGACCTCCGTGGATGGAGAGCACCGCGGGCATGGGTCGCTGGGGCCGACGCTTCGGAATGTAGTAGAGCGCTGGGATCTGCCGTCCGTCGAAGGAACGGAACCGGACGAGCTTCGGCCCCGGAAGCGGCCCGCCGGGGACACCCCCCACCATGCTTTCGGTGAGCTGGGTCGAGCGACCCGCGCCGAGGGGGAACCACACGATCTCGTTTGGCCGCGACCCACTCTCCCACAACGCCGCGGCGGAGCGACCGTCCGGCGAGATCACGAGAGAGCTCCCCCAGTTCGAGAAAAGCGACCCGGGGGGCAACGACTCGATTCGGCGGAAGGGGCTGCCCAGCCGGCCGGCATAGATCTTCGAATACCCATCCTCGTTCACGCTGTAGACGAGCGACGAGCTGCGGGCCGAATACCGGACGTCTTCGACGTCCGCATCGGGCGCCGCCAGTACCTTCCTACGTCCGGTCGCGACGTCGACCAGCTCGAGCTGCTTGAACTCCCGGTCGATGTTCGTGCGCATGAGCAGGCTGCGGCCGTCCTTCGTCCAGGCTTCCGCCACGGCCCACTCCTCGGTGTCATGGGGCACGATCTCCACGGTGGTCTTCTTCGCGAGGTCGTGGACGAAGGTCTGGATTCGGGTGTTGCTATGAGACTGCAGGGCTGAAAACCGACGGCCACTGGGGTCCCAGGTGGGTCCCCCCCACAGGGCTCCCTTTGGGAGAGGGCGCACGGTGGTGCCCCGGGCGAGATCGAGAAGCACCACATCCATGTCGGCAGGGTCCCGCCCGTTATCCACGAAGAGCAGCCGGCGAGCCACCGCGTCGATGCCTCCCGCTGTGAGTTCGTGCCGCACCTTTCGGTCGTTGGTGATGGCGACCGGCTCCCCGCCCTCGCCGGCGATCCGAAGGATCTGCATCTGCTCATCCCCGTCTTGGTCCGCCATGAAGAGGATGGATCGTCCGTCGGGGGTCGACACGATGGCTCGGACGGAACGGTCGGTGTACGCGGTCAGAGGTTCGACAAAGCCGCGCTCGCCTTTCGAACCGACGCTCTGCCGCCAGAGGTTGAACTGCCCCGTGATGTTCGCGGTGAACACCAATTCGCCCGGCCGAAGCCATGCAAGGTCGCCGTAGCTCCAATGCTGAGCGTACCGTTCGTACGGGGCCGGTGAGTTCGGGGGCATGGTCGAGGGTAGGACCGACGCTTAACAAAGGTTTGGAGGTCCGGCTCGGGGCGACCTCCCAGCGGCCTCGGTTCCCGAAGCGGAGGGGGTGAAATTTCGGGGGTCCAGGCATAAGAGGGGTCCACCGTTTAGGAGGAGGGGGCGTTCCTCGAAACTTGTCGATGGCCGCGCGATCCCGACGGAAACGGCGTGGGATTGCCCCGCCGCTCGACCTAAGCTCGGGTTTTGGGTTTCCCTTCCGACAGGAATTCCCGATCGCTCCCGAAGCCGCGTCGCGGGCCGAGGACACGGCTCGTGCCGTTCTTCAAGGGGCGGGATTCGAACTCGATTCGCGATCCGGCTCCCGCGGCATTCCCGGCATTCCGCTCCTCGCGGACTCGCGAGTCTGGATCGGAGAACGGGGGTTACGCCGACGAGGAGTCACTTCATCGACGGCGGTATTCCCCATTGTCGCGGTGTTCGTCGCGGGGTCCATCCTGGGGGGCTTGGACGCCTATATCGTCGGTTCTCCCCTTGTCGGGATCTTCTGGGTCCTCGGCGCTGCCGCGACCTCAGGGATCTTCTGGCTGGTGTACGGTGGAACCTACGATAGCGAACTCGTTATGGTCACGGTGACGAAGTCGGAGCCCGCCTCGGGCTCCGGCGCCCAAGGTGTTTCGGTCGTCCTATGGGCCGCTCGGGTGAGGTCCCAGATCCATTCGGACGTCCGAGTACCCTCCGTCGTCGACGGGCCGCTGAAGCTCGCCCGGGAGGTCGGGACCCTCGTCCGCGAGTTCCAGCGGCGGGTGGTCGCGCCCGCGGCCCGCCCTCCGGGGACCGCTTCCGACCTCTAGGTCCGCCAGCCCCGGTGCCTCCCGAGACCTTCCTCCAAGATCCGGATTCCGAGCGCTCGGCAGGGCGGAAACGAGTTCGGAGCGTCGCGGACTCGGATCCCCGAGTCAAGGATCCTCCCGGTCGGGGCGGGGTTGACATCCCCGCGCCGATTCAAATACGGGAGTCTCCTGCGGCCCCCGCTCCTCGGTCCTCCGTGGTAGCAGAGAATCCATGGCATCCTCGAGATTTTCGGCCACGAACGCGTTCCGGGCCTATCTAGCGGACGATTGGCGGCAGTGGCTCACGGAGTATCCGGAGCTCGCGACCAGCTTCGGGTCCCCGGGACTGAACGGTCGGTGGACCGACGACTCTCCCGAGGGCATCGACCGCCGTAAGCGGCACCTCGCGGCGAGCCTGGCCTCCTTGAAGCGACTGGACCCCGACGGTCTGCCGCCTTCCGAGCGGACGAATTACGACCTCTACCGGGAACTCCTGGAAGCGGCCGAGCAGGGCCTGCCGTTCGGACTCGACCCGTTGCCATTCCAGCTCGGCGAACCCCACAATCTCCTCACTCCCCTGAACCAAATGGAAGGGGTTCACCTCACGGCCGCCGATATCCTCGAGATCCAACCGCGCGAGCGTCTCTCCGACTACGACGATATCCTCTCCCGGCTGGAATCGCTCCCGCGCGCCATCGAACAGAACCTCGCGCTGCTCGAGGCCGGCCGCGCGAAGGGCTACGTCCCCCACCGCGTCGCGGTACGCGGCGCGCCGGACCAGGTACGGGGATTGGTTCCGAGCGACCCGATGACGAGCCCTCTCTTGCGGGCCTTCACCGAGCTCCCGGCCCACTTCGCGGAAGGTGACCGCCAGCGGCTCGTCGGAGCCGCGGTCAAGGTCTACCAGGATCGGGTGGCACCGGCCTTCCATCGACTCCACGACTACCTGGTCGCGACCTATCTACCCGCCTGTCGGGATTCCGCGGGAGTGTCGTCGCTCCCGAACGGTACGGCCCTGTACACTTATCTCGTTCGCTACGAGACCACGACGGAGCTGACTCCGAAGGAGATCCATGAGATTGGGCTCGGCGAGGTCCGGCGACTTCGTTCGGCCATGGAGGAGCTGATGCATGGGACCGGATTCTCGGGGACCTATCCCGAGTTCCTTCAGTTCCTACGCACCGACGATCGATTCTTCTATTCGGATGCGGAATCGCTCGTGGACGGCTACCGCGTCATCGCGAAGAAAATCGACCCCGGGCTGGCTCGCCGGTTCGGCCGGCTGCCGCGTCTCCCGTACGGAGTGCTGCCGGTTCCCCCGTTCCGTGCCAAGAGCTCGACCACGGCGTATTACATGCCCGGCGCACCGGCCACCGGCCGCCCGGGCATGTTCTTCGCCAACACCTTCGATATCCACTCCCGCCCCCGGTGGGAGATGGAAGCTCTCACCCTCCACGAAGCGGTCCCCGGTCACCACCTCCAGATCGCGCTCGCCCAGGAGCGCGACGACCTCCCCGATTTCCGGAAGTTCACGGGACCGACCGCGTTCGTCGAGGGCTGGGGATTGTACGCGGAAAGCCTGGGCGAGGAGTTCGGGCTCTATCAGGACCCGTATTCGATGATGGGCAAGTTCACGTACGATCTGTGGCGCTCGATCCGTCTAGTGGTGGATACGGGTATCCACGCCCTCGGCTGGACTCGGGACGAGGCCATCCGCTTCTTCCGCGAGAACGCCGGCAAAGCCGACAACGATATCGCGGTGGAGGTCGACCGCTACATCGTCTGGCCGGGCCAGGCGCTCGCCTACAAGATCGGGCAGCTCAAGATTCGCGAGCTTCGGACCGGGGCCGAGCGGACGCTCGGTGAGCGGTTCGACGTGCGGGGGTTCCACGATTGCGTTCTCGAGGAAGGTGCCATTCCGCTGGGTATGCTCGAGTCGCGCGTGAAGGCCTGGGCGGCCGCTCGCGCGGCGCCGCCCGACCCGTCGAAGGTCGACGCGGGCGCTTCGTAGACCGCAACCGAAGTGGTGGCCGGTCCAGCCTCTACGCCGAAAGCGGCGTGGGCCGCATCGCGCTCTCGAGCAATTTCCTCTCGATGATCGCGATCGCCTCCGAGATTCCGGACTTGCTTCGGTCGAGACGCTTAGCGAGATCCGTGAGCGTGATCGCGCGGGGTACCGCGAAGTAACCCGCTGCCATCGCCTGGGTCAGGAGATTGTGCTGGGAGTCGGTAAGCATCGGAAGATGGTTTCGTAGCGGGCGTCGTCGGAGGGACACGACCTGAAAACCGGGATCGACCTTGCGTACGTGATCGAGAACCTCTTGGAATTGCGTGTGGCGGGCCGCGACCTCCCAGTGAATGAGACCGCCTTGAATGTGGATCGGGAGCTGGATCGGCATCCCGAGTTTGCGGTAGAAGTAGATGACCGGCGGATTGCGATAGGTGATTCGATAGAGACATCCTTCGCCGACCTCGGCGAGGCTATCGACCTTGATGACGTCCGGATATCGGGCGATCTCCCGGGCCCACACTCCCGGGGGCTGACCGCTGATCCAGTAATCCGACACCGAAACATCCTTGCTCACGTCGGCACGGTTCAGAACTTCCATTCGAACGTTCGGGTTGCCGCTCGAAAAGGGTCCCGTCCACAGCCCCTTCGGGATGCGGATCCGAAGCGTCGCTAAGAGCAGGCGCTGGCCGGAGACGTCGTCCTCCGCGAGTTGTAATTCCCGAAACCGCGTCGTGTCGACGTCGGGGACTTCGCGCGTTGCTCGGCGGCCGGATTTGTCCTTGGGCAAACGGCTGTGCTCGGACACTTTCTCCTAGGACCGGTTGGCCCCTGGCGCCGGCCCGACCGCCGCCGGTGAATCCGAACCGGGAATATAAACGAACGCGGGCTGGTGGGCGCCCCCCGGATCGCAAGATCCTGGCCTCGAAGCCCCCACGGGGCGGGTCGATGTTGCCTCTTCACGGCCGGGCCGACACCGAACCCGTTCGGAGGACCGAATACGTTCGGGACTTCGTCATGGCCTCCGACGGGGTTGGACATCTTGGACCACCACGGTCCGAATCCGCATATGCCGAGCGCCCCACAGCCAGTACCGTCTCCTTTGATCATCGACCCGAGCCGACCCGATCACGTGCATAGCCCTCCGGCTGAGCCGATCGGCGTTTCCCGACCGCCCCGAAAGCTCCCTTCCCACCGCCCTCCGACCGGGGGCGCGCTCGCCCCGGACGAGTCAGCGACCCTCTTCCCGTCGGAACTCTTCGACCGCGCGAACTCCGTCTTCATCTACGGCCCCTCCCGCCCGTTGGTCAATCTCGCGCTCTATGCCTTCGCGCAAGCCACGACACCGGATTTCCAGTGGCTGGACATCGGGGTACCGGGGGAGGAACGAACCGCGTTTGACCCGGTCCGACTCGGTTGGATTTCGGGAGAACGACTTTGGAAGGTGGAGCGTCCGGACGCACTGCGACCCAACGATCTCACCGCGAACCTTCCGATCTCGAGTCTCATCCGTTCGGATGAGGCCCCGGCCGCGCTCACTCATCTCAGCGAATTCCTTCGGCTCCCCGATACCTCCCAGAGGATCCTGGCCACGCGACCCAACGATGGCCGACCCGGAGCGCTCGCGGTCGCGAACGCTCACCGGGTCATGGCGGCCTTTTCTCCCGAACGGGTCGCTCCGATCCTGGCCGTCCACCGAAACGCCGGCTTCTCGGTCTTCGTCGGCTACTCGGAGGCCGCGGGCCCAGGACGAAATTTCTTCGATTTTGTCTTCCGCTTGGACTGTAAGCACATTGCGGAATGGAGGAAGGGCCACCTGGTCTGCGAGAAGGGAATCGACTCGGGACCCCTTCGTGACTCTCGACCCGTCCCCCTCGGGGCGGTCCCGATGCTGGTCGACGTTCTCTCCCGTGCGATGTCGTCGCGGTGAATTTCGCCCGGCGGCAGCTTTCAGCGCCGCAGCCGAGAGCGGTGGGGCTTCGAGCGCGATGCTCGCCCCACGAGACCCGTGTGGCGCGCGAGACGCAAGTGCTCCGCCTTGCTGATCCACTCGACCTTGAGGTAATCGATGAGTTCGCGATTGGTCATGCCGATGCGGCGACCTTCCTTCACCGTGAACGTGTATGCTTCGATCTCGGAAGGAGCGTCCACGTAGCTCAGCTTAGGGTAGAAGAGCGGCTTACCTTTCCGGAACTGATTGACGTGGCACAGCTCGTGGACCACGTCAAGATACACCGTGCGGAAGTCCGAATCGCTCAGGTGATGCGTGCTGACCAGGAGGTGGCCGTCGACGTCGCTCGTACCCATGTACCCGAAACGTGCCGAGAAGAACTCGACCTTTAGATTCTTCAACACCCGGGGGGTGTTCTTGCCGAAGAGGTCGCGGACGGCGGGGACCTCGCCAAATCCCCGAAAAAAGCGTTCGAAGGGAAGCAGATGGGTGGGTGCCTTTCTCTCAATTCGGACCCCTAGCTTCTCCTCCGTCGCCAATTCGCCCCTCCGTCGCTCGACCCCCTATCGGGTCGAGGCTATTAGCCCGAGGGGAGGGAGGAGGTTACGAGGTGAAGTCGGAGTCGCTCCCACCTCTGAGCTCGGAGGGGGCCGGGCGCTCGCCCTAGCGGGCTCGCATCCGATTGTTCTTCGGATGGTGCTCCACCTCGGCGAGGCCCAGCTTTTCGAGGACCGCCGGGAGATACATGCCCAACCGCCCACGGTAGCCCTTGCGGAGCCCGTACCAGCCTCCGACCGGATTCTTCGGGGAACGGCCCCATTCCTCCACCGTTCCCGGGGCTGCGGGCTTCTGCTCGTCCGCACTCCCGAGCGGAACCCAATCGTGCCGGTCCTTCAACATCTCTCGAAGGTCCTCGATCGAGCGGAGGCGGTATCGTAGCTCGGTCGTCCCCGCCTGGACCACTAGGGCTGGGGGATCCGAGTGGGGGTCGCGGAAGGCCCTGAACTCCGACGTGAGGCTCGGCGTCTTCAGAATCCAGGGTCGTTCCCGTGTTCCGTCCTGATCGCTGCTCATCTCGCTTCACCCGCTCCCGACTCCCGTTCGGTCCGCCCCCTCATTAAGCTAGAGGTACACCCTAGACATTCGCCGGCGAAACCTTCGACTTCAATCGGTATTATGGCCCGGGAAGGGCTGCCCCCTTTCGGTGTCAGCCCTCCGAAGCAGCTTCTCTCGCCGGCCCGTTCTCGGTACGCCCGACGGTCGGCCATGAGCGAGCGCGCCACCTACATCGTGATCGAAGGCATCGACGGCACCGGTAAGACGGAGCTCGCCGCTCGACTGGTCCCACCGCTGCTCGGCCGGGGCCACTCGATCTCGAGCTTTCGAGAACCTACCGACAAGTACCTTCGTTCCGAATTCGCCCGGCTCATCAAGGTGGATTCGGTCGCGGCCGCACTCTGTTACACCGTCGACCGGGCGCTGCTCCGCCCCCTCATCGAACGCGCTCTCGAGATGGGGGACATCGTCATCCAGGACCGTTCGTTCTATTCGACGTTGGCCTATCAGTATCCCGGCCTGAGCCCGGAAGCCTGGCGAGAAGTGGACCGCATCGAGCGAGAGGTGGCGTTGGAACCGGACCTCGTCCTCTATCTAGATGCTCCCGTCGAGGTCGCCGTAAAGCGGGTCGAGGCCCAGGGCCAACGGGACGCTTTCGAGGACGAACCGTACCTCGTGAAAGTGAAACGTAAGTTCGAACAGATGTTCCAGCCTCCCCGCTGGGTCCGGATCAACGCGAGCGGTACTCCGGACCAGACCCTCGAGCAAGCGATGAACTCCCTGCTCTCGATCGGATTGTGAGCGCCCCGCCCGCGGTCCCTGCCCGTCATCCCACCGTGAATCGGTCGAACTGAGACCGGGCGCGCCGCAGCAGGTCCGCGCCATCGAGAACGAGTCCGTAGCGTCGGAAATACCGCTCGAGTGACGCAACTCCTCGGCGGAGCGACTCGGTGGCCTGGCTCATGCGCTCCCACGGAGGCCATCCGAGCCGGTCCACGCGAATTCCGGCGGCGAGGTCGATGAACCAGGGCTTTCCCTCGTGGACCAGGATATTGAAGGGGCTCAGATCCGAATGAACGATGCCCGCTTCGGCGAGCCCCTCGACGCCGTTCTCGGTCTCCCGGAGGAATCGCTCCGGGTCGTCCAGTCGGGTCCGTTGAAGCATCGGAGCCACCTGGTACGACGTGCCCAGATACTGCATCGAGAACATATTCTCTACTCGCTCGCCCGGTTGGGGAACTCTCGCCCCGCCTTGCCATGCGTAACTGAGAAGCTCGAACTCTCTAACGGCCCGTTGCCCCATCGACTCCAACTTGATCGCACCTCCTCCGCGATGCGAGGTCCGGTACTGCCGATAGACCTTGACGGCCACAAATCGTCGACGGTCTCGGCAGAGATAGACATCGGCTTCCTTGCCGGAACCGAGGCGCTGACCCACTTCCGTGGCCAGCCCTGTTTCCATGATCGCATCCGCTACCTCATGGTGCGTGGGCTCGGCGAAGGCGATCTGCCCCGTCCGCACTTTCCAGTGCACGCTCGTATCGAGATATCCCTCGTTGGGCATCGGTTCGACCCGGCTCGGGCCCGAAGAATCAAGGTGAGTAGCACGCAGGGAGCGGGCCGCGGCGCGCCGGCGACCAAATCAGGCGGTTCGCGGTGGAGCGGTCTCTGCGTGAGCTACCATACCACCGTGAACCTCCCGGCCGAAGCCATGCCAGGGAGAAGCGGTCGGTATCTAAGGGTTCCGGCGAGGAAGCAGAGACTCCGACCGCCCAGTTGATTTTCTCGCCTACGAGTTTCGTCGATCCCGCCATCGCGACGCAGGATTCGTCACGGTTGATCGACTCGCAACCTCGTCGGCGGGCTCGCTGTTGAAATAGTTGGGCCGCCATAGGAGTCATCACGCTCGGTCGCCGGCCGGGTAGACAGAACAAAGATGCCAAAGAAGGGCAAGAAGACGAAGAAGAAGTAACGACCCGTTCCGGGCGTTGCTTCGGTGAGCGACACCGGGGGAGTTGCTTGCGTGGACCCCTCTCCCCGCTCCGGCGAGCGGGGGATGTTCGCGGACTCCCCCACCTCCCGTTCGATCGTGGGTCGCAGCGAACCGCGGGCTCGCGGCCCAAGGTCACCGTCGGAGGGGACCGTCCTCTGCTCCCGGGAAAGCGATTTCGCTCGATCCCCACTCCGCTGAATCCATAAATAGCGACCCGTAGGTGGAGGATTGACGGGAGAAGAGCGTGAGCGAGGCATCGAGCTCCAAGGCCCTCCCGCCGAAATCGAAGCGGAGGGCGAACCCTCGGCTCGACCAGTACCGGAGGACTTGGTACTTCTTCCGGCAGAACACACTCGCCATGATCGGGCTGGGGATCATCGTCTGCTTCGCCGTGCTCTTTGTCTATTCCTTCTTCTACCCGGCGTCGTCGACCCAGCTCCAGACCTACGAATCCACGAACGGACTGGCGCCAGGCCCGAATCCGATCTTCACCCAGATCTGCACTTACCCCGGTGGGGAGCTCCCACCGGCTCCGAACTGCTATCAGACCCCTCAGGGCATGCCGTCCGTCATCGGCCCCACCGTCTCGCTCCATCCGGCGACTCTGGGGCCTCTTCCCTTTGGGTCGCTTACGCTCAATCCGGCCGGACAAACGTTCTTCAACACGTTCGATGGCCTCGTCAAAGGAACTCAGTGGTCGGTCACAATCTCGGTCGGCGTGGTCGGGCTGGGTGCGCTCATCGGCCTCGTCCTCGGGGTCGTTTCCGGCTACTACGGTGGCATCATTGACGAGCTGGTCATGCGCACGACCGACATCTTCCTCTCGATCCCCGGCCTCCTGCTCGTCATCATCATCCTGGCGGCGCTCGCTCCGTCGATCACGAATCTATGGGATCGGGTCTGGCTCCTCATCGGAGCCTTTGTAATCACGTGGTGGCCGACCTACGCCCGCATCGTCCGAGGGCAGGTCCTCGTGGTTCGGGAGCAGCGGTACGTGGAAGCGGCCAAGGCATCGGGTGCGACCGGTGGCCGGATGTTGCGTAAGCACATCATCCCGAACAGCATGTACCCGGTCTTTGTTCAACTCTCGTTGGACGTCGGAACGGTTCCCCTCGTCATCGCGTCGATCGTGTTCATCGGTTTCCAGGTGTTCCCGTACGAGAACTTCCCCGAGTGGGGGACGATCACGGCGTTCTCGGTGCAGGGAGCTGTCCTCTATTCCTTCATCACCGCGTGTCAAACCTCCGTCAATGGTAGCTGTTCGTTCCCGTGGTGGCAGTTCTTCTTCCCGGGGCTCACCCTGTTCCTCTTCGCCATTAGCGTGAACTTCCTCGCGGACGGCCTCCGGGACGCGCTCGACCCTCGACTTCGCAGGTAAGGCACCCGTCGTCGGGCCGATGACGCGCTCGGGCCCGGCGGCGGCCGCCGCTCCGGGAGAGCTTCCACTGCCGCGATAGGTTCAAGCCTCCCTTTCCGGCACCTCCCATCGGTTCCGTCATGACCGGGTACATCCACGCTGTCCGAACGGGGCCGACCCCGGCCCGTGGGGAACGGTTCCTCGACCTCGCCTACCGATGGTTCCTTCCCGGCGTTGGACTTGCTTCCGCGGG
>JBEKEY010000059.1:0-13285 GCA_050013595.1 Thermoplasmata archaeon
GCTTGACGTGGGGGGACGCCCCCGGCGGCGATGGTCGTAAAGGGAAGGCCGTTCTAAGGCGGCCTCGTGCGGATCGTCCAAGTCTCGCCGTTCTTCCACCCCCACGCAGGGGGTGTGGAGTCGCACGTCCGAGGGATCGTCCGCGAGTTGGCCCGCGAGGGCCACGAAGTGACGGTCGTCACTTCGCGCTACGACCGCTCCCTACCAGTGGACGAGGAGACCGAAGGTTACCGCATCCTGCGGAGCCGGACGCTGGGGGTCCTCCTCGACACTCCGCTCGACTTCGGCACCCGCCGCACGGTCCGGGCGCTCGAACCCGACGTGTTCCACTTGCATTACCCTCCTCCGCTGACGTCCTACTTCGCGACGCGCGAGCTCTCCCGCCGCAAGGTTCCGGTCTGTCTCACCTACCACTGCGACCTCTACCTTCCCGGAGCGGCGGGAAAGTTGCTCGCCGGGATCTACCAGACCGTGTTCCTTCCGTCCACGCTCAACCGCACCGACCGGGTGATCGTCCATACGAAGAGCTACGGAAGCACGTCCGCGATGCTGCGGGGCCGCGAGCTGAGCGTCATCCCATCGGCGGTCGACCTCGAGCGGTTCCGACCGGGAATCGATGCGAGCGGCCTGCGCGCTGACCTTCGCCTCGATGGAAAGCGGGTCGCCGTGTTCACGGGGCGCCTGGTCCCGCACAAGGGCGTCGACGTCCTTCTGCAGGCCCTGGTCCAGCTGCCCCCGGATGTCGTCCTGGTCGTCATCGGCGCCGGACCGCGGCTCCCGAGCCTGGTCGGGCTCGCGCGACGTCTGGGGGTGGACGACCGGGTCCGATTCTGCCCTGCGGTGACCGACGAGGACCTACCGCGCTACCTCGCGCTCGGCGATGTCTTTGTATTCGCGTCCCAGAATCGCCTCGAAGGATTCGGCCTCGCGGTGGCCGAGGCGATGGCGGCGGGACTGCCGGTGGTGATCGCCGACATGCCGGGAGTTCGGGAGGTCATCGAGCCCGGACGCGAGGGCCTCCTCGCTGAGCCTCTCATCGCGAGCGACCTCGCGGAAAAGGTCCGGGTGATCCTCGACGACCCCTTGCTTGCGAAGCGAATGGGACGCGCGGGTCGGGAACGGGCCGAGGCCCGCTACGGTCTGTCGACCGTTGTCCGCTCCCTGGTCAACCTGTACGAAGCCCTGCGCGCAGCTGATTGATCTGGACCTTGAGTCGCTCCGCCTCGGCACCGGCCGCCTTCTTCCAATCCCCTTCGGCCGAAGCGTAGAGGATGCTCCTCGACGCGTTCACGAGGAGCGCGCGGCCGTGCGCGTCGACGCCTTCGCGGACCGCGGTGGCGAGCGACCCGCCCTGCGCCCCCACTCCCGGGACAAGGATCGGAATCCCGTTCCCGAGCGTTTGGCGCGCGGCGTGGAACGCGTCCGAGAACGTCGCGCCCAGAACCACTCCTACGTTCCCGTGGGCGTGGGCCAGCCGTCGGACCTCTCCGACCACCGCGAGCCACAAGGGTCCCCGGGGTGTCGGGATCTCCTGGAAATCGAGCGAGCCCGGGTTCGAGGAGTGGGCTACGACGAACACCCCGTGGGTCGGGTCGTCGAGGAAGGGCTGAAGGGTCTCCCAGCCGAGCCACGGCGTGAAGGTGATCGCATCAAACCCGAACTGGTGGAACGCCCCCTCCCGCACCATCCGAAGGGTGTTCGGAATGTCGTTCACTTTCATGTCGAGGATCCGCAACCGGGTCGGCCCGATCTGGCGACAGAGTCGAGACAGGACCTCCACCCCGGGGGCCCCGTACTGCAAGTAGGAACCGAACTGCATCTTGTAGGCGGCGGCGTGCGGGAAGGTCGCCCGGATCACTCCGTTCAAGAACCGGTCGAGCTGAGTCCGGGGCGGGAGCCGACGTAGGCTTTTCGGCATGAGCAACTGGTCCGGGTCCAGACCCACGCAGACGAGGGAATCCCTCGCCGACAGTATCCGGTCGACCCGTTGGGAGAACTTCGTCGGCACGTTCCGCGAGTCATGGTCCGAGGGGGAAAAGGATTATCACCGGGGAAGACGCCGGTGGACCGTCCCCCACCGTGGCTTGTCCCCCCGCGCCACGGCGTTCATCCTCCACGACCGGCGGGGCGCTTTTATGACCGGGGGAGGTGGCTGCCGTTGTCCCCTCCATGACCGTTGAACCGCCCGCTTCCACTCCCGTGGAAACCCGACTACGGGACCTGCGGCCGACCTCGTCCCCGGTCGAATTCGTGGCCCGCGTCGTCACCTGCGAGCGGCGCGACGTAACGCGCAAATCGGACGGAACCCGTCGACCGCTGCTGTCGGGGCTTCTCAGCGACGGAACCGCGACCGTGCGATTCACCTGGTGGGACCCTCCGCGCGAAGGGATCGAACGGGGGACGATCCTCCACGTCGTCGGCGCGGAGGTCCGTGAGTTCCGGGGTCGGCCCGAGGTCACTTTCAGCTGGAAGACCCGGGTCGCGCCCGCCAGTCCGGCCGAACTCCCTCGGATCGATGCGGAAGACGTCCCGTTCCGGACCGTCCAGGACCTTCGTCCGGCGGACGAGGGATTCCGGATCGAGGTGCGGGTCGTGCGCGTCGCGGAGAAGAGCGTGACTGTCGGAACGGAGCGACGGGTCGTGCATGACGGGCTCGTCGCTGACCGCACCGGATCGATCGCGCTGTCGGCCTGGAGCGACTTTGGCCTCAAGGTCGGCGAGTCGGTCCGCATGGCCGGGGCCTACGTTCGAAGTTTTCGTGGTCGCCCCTCCCTCGTGCTCGACGAGCGCTCGAGCGTCGTACGGATCGAGGGCAGCGACCTACCGGACCCGGTCGAGCTGTTGCGCGCCCCTCCGCGGTCCATTGCGGAGGTCGAGGATGAGGGCGGCGGGGAGACGGTCGCCGTGGAGGGAGTCGTGGTCGGCCTCCTGCCGCCCAGCGGCTTGGTCTACCGGTGCCCGACGTGCCATCGCTCGGTCCGAAGTGGGATCTGCCGCATCCATGGACAGGTGGAAGGACAGGCCGACCTGCGAGCCCGGATCGTGCTGGACGACGGAACGGGAGCCTTGACGGTCAATGCGAACCGCGCCGACACCGAGCGACTTTGGGGTGTTACCCTCGAGGAGGCTCGGGCGCGGCTGCGGAACCAACCCGACCCGAGCCTGCTCGAGGAAGAGATGCTCGAGGCCCTGCTCGGGCGCCGCCTCCGGGTACGCGGGGTCGGCACGAAGGACGATTTCGGAGTGACGCTCACGCCGGAATCGATCGACCGCGTGGAGATCGACCTGGACGCGGCCGCGGAGGAGCTCTCCGCCCGCCTCGGAGGAGGCAACTGATGTCGCTTCGGGAGCCCGCCTGGCGGGTGACCGCTCGGGAGCTCGAAAGTTCGCTCGAGGAGGAGAAGGGCGAGGGCGAGCGACCCGCGACGTATCTGCTCTCCCCGTTCGCCGCTCGGATGAATCGGGTCCTCTTGGCCGGTAACCTTTCGCCGGCCGAGTCGATCGGCCGGGACGAATCGCAGGCATTCTGGCGAGCCCGCCTGAGCGACCCCACCGGCGCGGTCGCGGTGACCGCGGGCTCCTTTCAGCCGCGCGCGATGGCCCAGCTCCGCGCAGGATCCGCCCCTCGGCCCGCCCTCGTGGTCGGCAAGGTCCACCTCTTCCGCGGACGGGACGGCGTCGGCTACGTGTCGGTCCGGGCGGAAGCGGTCCGCTCCGTGGCGGAAGCCGAGGAACGCGCCGCGCTCGCCGACATCGTCCGGCAGACCCTTGACCGGTTGGACCTTCTCGAGCGGGTCGAAAAGGAACCCGGGCTCACCGAGGAGACCCTTCGGAGGGAGGGGATACCGGTGGCCTGGCTTCGCGCCGCGAAGGAGTCGCGGGTCCGCTACCCGAACGTCGACCGAGCGGCGTTCCGCCGCGAGCTCCGCCACGCGGTCCGTCGGGTCGCCGGCGAAAGTGGCCCCTCCCGCGCGACCGCGGCTCCCGCGGTCACCGTGTCCCGTGCACCACCTCCCCGTCCACCTCCGCCCGCGCCGTCAGCGGCCGAGCGGGCGGAGGAGTCCTTGTTCCTCGACCAGCTCGATGAGGTCGCGGACGTCTCCGCGGACGGGTACGCCGACCTCCGGGAGGTTCTCTCCCGCGTCTCCTCCCACGGACTCCTCGGCGACCGGGCCGAGGCCATTCTCAACCGACTCGAGGAAGAAGGGGTCATCGAAGAGCCCATCGTCGGGAAGCTGCGCCGCGCCTGAGCCCCTCCCGAGGGTTTATATCGGGAGCCTCTTCGGAGGCGGGGGAATGAGGAACACCTGTCTCTCCGAATCGATGACGAGACCAGCGACAAACTGACCCCCACACTCCGTACCTCCTAAGACATGGTCACCAAGAAACCCTCCCGCATCTGGCTCGTCGTCCTCGTCGTCGTCGTGCTGGCCGCCGCCGGCGCCGCGGCCGTGTTCGTCTACGAGATCAACAAGCCGAAGGCCGCGACGTCGGTCCTTAGGGTTCAGCTCGGGGACAACGTGACGGTCAACTACATCGGCTCCTTCGGGAGCGGGGCCCAGAAAGGATCGGTCTTCGACACGTCGATCTACTCGGTGGCCACCCAGAACCTCTCCTATCCGAAATCACTGGAATACGAGCCGCGCGGAGCCGTTTCGGCGTACACGCCGTTGCCCGTTCATGTCGGCCCGAATGCGCCGTCGGGCGGTTACTCGTTCGCCAACCTCACGTTCAGCACGGTCGTCACGGGTTTCTGGCAAGGGCTGCTCGGTCTCGCGGGCAACCAGAGCTCCAACATCGTCATTCCGCCCAATCTTGGCTACGGATCGATGAACGCGAGCTGCTTCGGCACGTTCCCTCTGGACTACACGGTCCCGTTGCTCTCGAACGTCCCCGCCGCGACGTTCTCTACGCAGTTCCCGAACGTGACGGCCGCCGTGGGCTCGGTGTTCCCGGACCCGACCTACGGATGGAACGATTCCGTCTTCTCGGTGAACTCGACGACCGTCACCGTTCAGGCACTGCCGACGGTCGGATGGTCCGCTTCGCCGAACGGGCTACCGTACCTGGTCACGAGCCTCAACGCGACGACCATCACGCTCGCGAGCCAGCTGTCCCCGGGGAACGCCGGGCTCGTTTCGGGTCACGTCAAGACCGGGGGACTCTGCGGAGGAACGAAGTTCATCGTGAGCGCCGTGAACCTTGAGGCCGGCACGTTCACGGAGAACTTCAACCCCGAGGTCCAGGGTGAGACCCTGGATTTCGAGGTCACCGTGGTCGACATCTTCCCCGCCTGAGCGGGGATCGCGCTCAGAGCGTGATCTTTCCGCGCCGCAGCAGTTCTTCGAGGTGGGCCTCGGCCGTCGTCGCAAGGATGTCCTCCGTCGGGGGACCGCGCGTTTGCGAGTACGCTCGGAGCATGCGGCGGGCCTGCTCACGTCGCGAGCGGGACTTGGCGAGGAGCTGGCGGGCCTCTCGTTCGAGTTCGTCCATCTCGCGGCTCACGGCGTCGACCTTGCCCACCGCGTCGGCACGAGCCTTGCCCTTCTCCCGCAGGGAGGCGATGAGACCACCGGCGACCTGGAGCTTCTCCCGCACCGCGGCCATCTTCGCGTCGCGCTCGGTCTTCGCTCCAGCGAGATCCTTTCCCGACCGGTCGAATTCCTCGCGCGCTGCGACGAGGGCGGTCTCGGCATCCTTGAGCTTCTTTTGGTGCGCGGCCGCGATCGCCGTCCTTGCCTCGCTTTGTTTCAGTTCATGGGCCCGTTGCCGTACGAGGGCGACGAGCGCGTTCTCCTCGTCCAGGGGAAGGGCCCGGGTCTGCTGGCGCAGCTCGAGCTGGGCGATCTCTTTGCGGATCTGCTCGGGACGCACTCGCTCCCCCGGCGCGAACGAAAGACGTGCTTCGCGGACCGCGACGATCGCGTCGTCCACCTTCCGTCGGGCCGCCTCCCGGGCGTTCCGGAGCTGTGCGATCCGCCGTCCGAGGGCAGTATGCTCCTCGTAGAGCCGCTCGACCTCGACCTGGGGCGCCTGGCGGCGGTCGTAGATCGACTTCTGCTCCGACGAGATCCGACGGACCTCCACGATCAGGTCCTCCCTACGGTCGAAGAGGGACCGTAGCTTCTGGTCGATCGCCCGAAGCTTGTCGTGGTCCTCGCGGTCTTCGCGTTCTTCCTCGTCGGAGAGCAGCGCGCGCGGAGGCACGTCCCCGCGAGGAGTCGCAGTTCTCAAAAGCCCTTCTGCCGGGGCCGATGACGGTGCGGGCCGGCGGTGGGCGCCTCGGTTACGCTCGCCCCCGTCGCCGGACCCGAGTTTCCCCTCTGGGCCGGCGGTCCGTGAATCGTTGAGCGGCGAAGAGCGCGGCGGGCACCGACGCATCGATGTTCACGACCGCGAGGGGGGCGCACGACTGCAGCATGGCGTTGAGAGCGGCCTCTCCGCGGCCCCCGCGACCGTAACCGACCGAGGTGGGGATGCCCACGACCAGAGCCGGAACGAGGCCGGCTACGACGGTGGGGAGCGCCCCCTCGCGACCCGCGAACACGAGGTAGATCTCCGGCCGGTGCTCTTCCAATCGACGAACGGCCGAAAGGAGCCGGTGGAGGCCGGCGACCCCCACGTCATAGGCTCGTACGACCCGTATCCCGAGCTCGAGGAGCAACGCCCTCGCCTCTTCCGCGAGAGCCACGTCGCTCGTGCCCGCGGTGAGGATCGCCGCGACCCCGGCATGATAGTGCGGGCCGAGCGGCCCGGGAAGCCGGACGAGGCGGTCGTTGGCGAGGAACTTGAAACGAGGATCCCGCCCCCCAGGGGTGCGCCAAGCTCGCAAAGCCCGGAGCTGCGCAGGGGTGGGTCGCGAGATCAGGGCCCCGAGCCTTCGGTCGCTGAGAGCGCGAACGATGCCAAGCAGGTGCTCGACGCTCTTCCCCTCGCCCAGAACGACCTCGGGTATCCCGACCCGACGGGCCCGATCCCTGTCGAGCCGGGCGTAGTGTCGGACGTGCAGGGCCCCCTGGGTCCGGCGGACCGGGCGCGCGAACCTCCTCGGTGTCACGCCGAGGACCACCCAAGCCGTGATATAGCGGATTCCGCTGGCACGCCCGTCTCGCGCCCCATGCCCGATTTCTCACTCACGGCGGAGCAAGAGAGCCTACGCGACCTCGCCCGGAAGTTCGCCCGCACCGAGATGGCTCCGCACGCGGCTGAGTGCGACCGGGCTCCCCGCTTCCCCGAGGAGATCTATCGGAAGGCGTTCGACCTCGGCCTCATGAACCTCAACGTTCCCGCCGAATACGGGGGTAGTGGGCTGGCCTCGTTCGAACAGTGCCTCATCGTCGAGGAGCTGGCCTACGCCTGCGGCGGGATGACGACCTCCATCATCGCGAACTGTCTCGCTCTCGAGCCCATCCTGCTCGATGGAACGCGCGAACAGAAGGAGCGGTTCCTCCAACCGTTCTGTGCCGAATACCACCTCGCCTCGTTCGCGCTCACCGAGCCGTCGGGGGGGTCGGACGCGGGAACGATGAGGACGGTCGCACGTCGGGACGGGGACCATTACGTCCTCTCGGGGGAGAAATGCTTCATCACCAACGCTCCGCACGCCTCGCTCTACACGGTCTTCGCCACGGTGGACCCGAGCCTGCGACACAAGGGGGTCACGGCGTTCGTCGTCCCGCGGTCCGCGCCGGGCGTGCTTCCGGGTAAGGATGAGGACAAGATGGGGCACCGGGCCTCGTCGACGAGCACGATCCGCTTCGAAGACGTGCATGTCCCCGCCACGGACCGGCTCGGGGCCGAAGGCGGCGGGTTCTCGCTCGCCATGCGGACCCTCGACCAGACCCGAACGCCGATCGGCGCGCTCGCGACGGGGATCGCGCAAGCCGCGCTCGACCATGCGGCCGCCTATTCGCTCAAGCGGCAAACGTTCGGGAAGCCGATCTCCGAACACCAGGCGATCCAGATCAAGCTCGCCAACATGGTCCAAGCCGTGCACGCGGCCCGGTTGCTCACGTGGCACGCGGCCTGGACGATCGACCGCGGCCAGAAAGGAACGCTCGAATCGTCGATCGCGAAGTGCTTTGCGTCGGACGCTGCGCTGCACGTTGCGGACGAGGCGATCCAGACGTTCGGAGGATACGGCTACATGAAGGAGTATCCGGTCGAGAAGCTTCTCCGGGACGCGAAACTGACCCAGATCTACGAGGGCGCGAACGAGATCCAGCGGACGGTCATCGCCCGCGAGCTCCTGCGCGGTTACGCCTAGGTCGGGGAACGGGTCGTGGAGATCGTCGTCTGCGTCAAACCGGTCCCGGACGCGGAGACCCGTCTTCGCAGCGCCCCCGACGGGACGACCCTCGACATCGAGGCGGTCAAGTTCGTGCTCGCGGGTTACGATGAGTCCGCGGTCGAGCAGGCGCTGCTCCTCAAGGAGGCGAATCCCGGCTCGAAGGTCCACGTCGTGTCCGCCGGACCGGCCCCGAGGACCGAGGAGGTCCTCCGCGCTTCGCTCGCTCTCGGATGCGACCTCGCCACGTGGGTCGAGACCGCCCCCGGGGTCGCCCCCGACCCGGTGTCCACCGCGCGGGCGCTCGCACGCGCGGTGTCGGCTCTCCCGCACGACCTCGTGCTCTGCGGCAAGCAGGCGGGGGACGACGAGGCCGGGGTCGTGGGCGCGGCGCTCGCGGAACTTCTCTCTGTGGCGGATTTCAGTGCGGTCCTCGACCTGCGATGGGATCCGGCTACGTCCCGTCTTCGATTCCAGCGGTCGACCGACGCCGGGGTCGAGACGTGGGAGGCCCCGCTTCCGTGCCTGGTCGCCCTGCAGCAAGCCTGGAACGACCCGCGGACCGCGAAGCTCCCCGCCATCCTGAAGTCGCGTAAGATGAGCATCGCCAAAGTCCCGCTCGAGCCTCCTGCGACCTCCGCGGGATCGACCCGGTCGGCGAAGTTCGAACTCCCACCCCCACGGACCGGCGCGAAACTCATCGAATACAAGACGCCCGAAGAGGCCGCCCAGAAGCTGGTGAAGATCCTCAAGGAGGAGGCCAAGGTGTTCCCATGACCGGGACCACGCTGGTCGTCGGAGAGCTCCATGACGGAGCGCTTTCGGATGCGTCGAAGGAGGCCGTCGGGGTCGCCTTGGGGCTTTCCGGAAAGGAGGCCGTGGTCGGTTTCCTCATGGGCGCCTCGGTACGGGTCCCTGCGGGCGGATTCGGCCACATCGGGGTAGTTCGGACGATCGTCGCCGAGGACCCTCGTTTGGAGGCGGCTGTGAGTGCCGTGACCGCCCGGGTCGTCGCGGCCGCGGCCGACTCGGTCGGCGCCGACCTCGTCCTCGTGGGCGGCACGACCTTCGGCCGCGACCTGGTGGCTCGGTTGGGCGTCCGCTGGAACGCGGCCGTTGCCACCGGGGCCACGGCCCTGACCCGGACCGGCTCGACCCTCGAGGTTCGGCGGCCGGTCTTCGGTGGACGGGCCACCGAGACCCGTCAGCTCAACGGGGCCTACGCGGCGGTCGCGATCCGACCCCACGCGTTCCCGGCTCCGGACGGGTCGCCGGTGGAGGCTACCCTGACGGCCCTTCCGCTCGAGGGAATCCCGGACGGCCTCTGGGCACCGAAGCGGCTGAGCGTCAAAGTGGCTCCGCGCGGCGCCGGGCCGACGCTCGGGGATGCTTCGATCGTGGTCTCGGGAGGCCGGGGGGTCCGGTCGGCGGAGAATTTCCCGCTCGTCGAGGAGCTCGCCGCGTCGCTCGGCGCCGCGGTGGGAGCTTCACGCGCCGTCACCGATGCGGGTTGGCGACCGGCGAGCTACCAGGTGGGCCAAACCGGCAAGGCGGTCTCGCCGCAGCTGTACGTGGCGGTCGGGATCTCCGGAGCGATCCAACACCTCGTAGGAATGGTCAGCTCGCGCGTGATCGTCGCGATCAACTCGGACGCGTCCGCGCCGATCTTCAAGGTCGCCGATTACGGGATCGTGGGCGACCTGTTCCAGATCGTGCCGGCGCTGACCCTCGAGGTCCAGCGCGCCCGCGGCGGCTGACCCATCCATGGGACATCCGTCCCGGACGTATCCGGCGCGGGGACGAGCGGCCTATAGGTCCCACGCGACCTCGACCCCGTCCATGAGCGCCGACGTGATCTTGACGCCGGCCGCTTTCTGGGCCGTTCGAAGGAGCTTTCGGGCCGACTTCTTCGGCGAGTCGGGGTTGGCCATCATCGATCGCAAGAGCTCCGTCGCGAACTTCGGGTACACGGTGTAGATCCGGGGGTTCCACTTGACGCGGTCGAGGCGGGCGAAATCACGGAAGTCGGCAAGGATGCCGGTCGCCTCGAGACGTTGGTCGTAGTCGGCGAGCCGGCGGGACGACGCATCGCCGGCCGCCTTGGCAAGAAGAGCGGTCTCGGCCGCTTCGAGCCCGGAGCGGATCGCGTAGTTCATTCCCTGGATCATGATCCCATTCGAGAAGACGAACCCCGCGGCATCCCCGACGACCAGCCAACCGTCGCCGTGGAACGCGGCGGGTCGGCTGGACCAGCCGGACGGGACCAGCTTCGCACCGTACTCGACGAGCTCCGCACCTTTCAAACGGTTCGCGATCGCCGGATGGAGCTTGAACTGCTCGATGAGCTGTTGCGAGTAGGCATTGCGGCCGTAGAGCGACTGGAGCCGGACGATGATGCCGAGCGACAGGGTATCGCGGTTCGTGTAGAGGAACCCTCCACCCATCACGCCGGGGGGGAACAATCCGGCGACCCACTCCTCCGCGTGGCCCTCGTTGCCCGTAACGTGGAACCGGTCCTCGATGACCGACGGATCGAGTCGGAAGACCTCCTTGATTCCGAGCTCGGTGGTCTCCGGGGAGAGTCGCGCTTCCGGGCGGATCGGCGTCCCGAGCGATAACCGGGTGTTGGCCCCGTCCGCCAGTATCGTGATGGGGGCGGTCATCTTCTCGCCCCCTTGGACGATACCGTGCGCGCGCGTCCCCTCCCAGTTCAACCGTTCGACGGGGACCGACGCGACCACGGTCGCCCCGGCCTCCTCGGCCTTGCGAGCGAGCCATGCGTCGGTGCGGGAACGGAGGACGGAATGGGCCACGTACGGTTCTCGGTTCCAGCTCCCCTCCTCGAGGTCGAAGGAAACCGCGCTGTCCGCGGTCAGGAGACCGAACCGCTTCCGAACGATGTGGCGTTCGACCGGCATCTCGCGCGCCCAGTGGGGGAGGATGCGCCCGAGGTCGTTTCCCCAGAGGATGCCCCCGGAGAGGTTCTTCGTGCCGGGCTCGGCGCCCCGCTCCGCGAGAAGGACGTTCGCTCCGCCCTGAGCGAGGCGGATCGCGGCCGAACTGCCGGCCATCCCGGCCCCGACCACGATGACGTCAAAATCGTCGGCCATGCGCCGGGGACCGACGAGGTCGGTTCGATTTAACAGTGCCCGACGGACCCTCGTCTCAGCGACCGGGCGGCGGCATCACGAGCGGCCCCGGTGCGGATTGGACGTTCTGGGTTGCGTTCTCGATCAGCTTCTGGAAACGGAACGGTTTCGGAATCCCCTTCCAATCCTCGTTCCCGAGTCGGCTTCCGCCTTCCGAGCTCACCCGCACCGACCCATACCCGAGAATGCGCTGGCCGAACCTCTGGTGGACGTCAACTCCCCGGACCTGGGTCACCGGGATCTCATCGAAATCTTTGCCGAGGATCCCCTTCTGGACGATGACCCGTCGGTTGGTGACGGCGTAGACCGTGGTAATCCACCGGAAGTAGCGCATAAGCAGCCAGAGAAGGCCGATGAGGAAGAGCAGGAGCCAGAAGTAGGCGAGGTACATCTGGCCGGTGGAAGAAAGGTAGCTCGAGAGCGTCAACCCCGAGTAGAGACTCGGGAACCAGTCCGGCACCGCCGAGCTGATCGCATGCGCCGAGGCGAACGCGAGCACCCCGAAGAATACGGCGAAGACGAGCGGGCCGGGGAAGTAAAAGAGCTTCGTGGCGCGGGTCTCCGCGAGGAGATACTCGGTGTCACCGAGGTACGTCGCTTTGAGGAGCTTCGGCATGGACCGCGGGGTGGTCGACATAGAAATGGTTCCGAGGGGGATGGGCCCGGACGGGAGATAAAGCCCTCGGGCCGCGCGGCGCACCGGGTTTCTCCCTTATATGGCCCGGTTCGTCGGGCCCTTCGATGGGCGTCACAGACTGCCACGTCCACATCAACCCGCTCTGGGAGATGCGACCCGACGCGGCCCGCCTGCTCAGCCGTGTCGACCCGTCGGTGGAACGGTACCTTACCGAACCGAAGGAGTTCCTCGCATACCTGGACCGCTCGGGGGTCGAACGCGCGCTCCTGATCAACTACGTCGCCCCGGACGTCATCGGCTACACCGAGGCGGCGAACACGTTCGTCTCCGAGTACGTGCGCGCCGACCCCGACCGTCTGATCGCGGTCGGAGGGATCCGCCCCGACCATCCCGACCCGGAGCGAGAGATAGTTCACCTCATCGAGGATCTAGGGATCCGCGCACTGAAACTTCACCCGCCGCACCAGTTGTTCCGGCCGAACGCCTACGTGGATGGAGAGCTGCCGTCGCTCCGATTGCTCTACGACGCGTGCTCCCGCCATCATCTTCCAGTGATCTTCCACACCGGGACGTCGATCTTTCCGAGGGCCCGCAATCGCTTCGCCGACCCGCTGTTCCTCGACGATGTCGCGGTCGATTTCCCCGACCTCACGATCGTCCTCGCGCACGGTGGTCGCCCGATCTGGATGGAGACGGCGGTGCTCCTGGCTCGAAGGTTCCCGAACGTGTGGCTCGAGCTATCGGGGATGCCGCCCGCCCGCCTCCTCGAGTACTTCCCGCAACTGCCGCGGATCACCGAGAAGGTCCTCTTCGGTTCGGATTGGCCCGGGCCCGGCGTCCGCGACATCGGAGGGAATCTCGCAGCGTTCCGCGGTCTCCCGATCCCGTCCGACGACCAGCGCCGGATCCTTGAGGAGAATCCGTTGCGGGTGTTCCCTCGGCGAACGCCCACTTGAAATACTGCGTTCCTCTCGCATTTTCGTGACCGAGAGCCCCGAGCGTCCCGAGGAGGCCCCGACCCCTCCGACCGTGGAGGAGCCGGCGCCTACCATCGAGGTCGTCGAGGGCGGCGAAGAGGTCGGTCGACTTCCGCTGCCTCGACGCAACCGCGGTGAGGTCTTCGGGATCGCGAACCAGCTCCTCGGGGCCGCGCGGATCCGCGTGATGTGCGAGGACAACATCTCGCGGATGGGTCGCATTACCGGGAAGATG
>JBEKEY010000060.1:0-21580 GCA_050013595.1 Thermoplasmata archaeon
GTCCGGCCGCGACCCCGCCGCTCAACAGCAGCAGGGCGACGATTCCGAGCACGGGTGCCAACTCGACGAGTGAGGCGGTTCGAAGGCTTCCCTTCGGCATCTTCGAGGGACCAACGCTTGGCGCCAGATGCGATTGGCCATAATCGTTGCGGTCGACAGCGGCCGTATGCGAATACGAGATGAGCCAGCTTGACCCACGGTAACCCGCCGGGCGGAACGTCGTCTCGCAGGTCCGGCCGGCATGCCGCCGCTCGAAGACCGGAGTGAAAGCGGACCTGAAGTCGGCCTGCCCGGGGCGAACCGTAGTTACGGGGCCCGAAATTGCTTGATTCCGATTAAGGACGTATGTTTATCCTTGCCGGCCCCCCCGACCTTTGACCGGGGTGCAGGGGCCTACGACAAATTGCAAGGGGGAGCTCATGAAAACCGAATCGCCGGTCCGACGAAAGATGGTTTTCCCACCGGTGATCACCGCTCAAGAACTCCCCTCACCCGATTCCGGTCAGTACTCGATCGGGTATCTGGCCGGAGAAGGACGTCTCCTTGCTCTTAGCCTGTTTTGCGGTCCGCCGGCAAGCGGTTCCGAGGGTCGGGTTCACCGATGACGCCCCGGGCCGTGGCCGCGCGCGCCCTCGCGGAGGAGGTCGACGTAGCAAAGTTCCGCGGGGTGCTCGCCGTCGTCATTCTCCCCACCCTGAACGAGGAGAAGGGACTCGCCCGAACGCTGGGGGACCTCCCGCTCGACCGGTTCGCAGAACCGGGCCACAGAATCCAACCCCTCATCATCGACGGGGGTTCGACCGACGGAACCCTCGAGGTGGCCCGGAAGTGGAACATCCCCGTTCTGAGGCAAACGAGTCGGGGGAAGGGCGGGGCCATGCTCGAGGCGATCACATGGGTGCACCGTATGGGAATTCCCTTCGTGGTCGTGCTCGACGCGGACGCCACCTACCCTCCCGACCGTATTCTCCCGACCGTCGACCTGCTGCGGGGCGGTACCGACCTCGTCATCGGAATACGCCATCCCGAGTGGGGTCCGCCGAGCGACTTCAAGGACCTTAGCCACCGGGTCGGCAACGTCTTCTTGAGCTACGCCGCGAGTTTCCTTGCCCACCGACCGATTCTCGACCTGTGTAGCGGCTTCTGGGGCGTCTCGACCCAGCAGTTCATGGACCTTCATCTCGACGCTTCGAGTTTTGCGATCGAAGCGGAGCTCGTCCTAAAGTCGATCCGTCGGGGCTATAGCATCCACCAAATCCCCGTGGCCTATCGCCAGCGGCTCGGAACGGCCAAGCTGCGAGCACTGGCGGATGGCAGCCAAATCCTCTGGGCGATACTCCGGCATGCACGCCCGAGTCGCACTGCTGCGGAGAATGGTCAAGGTCCCGCTTCATGGGCCCGTGACCTGCTATCGATCGGCATCGTGCTCGGAAGCTTCGGCGCCCTGCTCGAGTGCGCTCCTTCTGAAGCCGCTGAAGCCGGGCAGGTCGCTCGGTACCTCCAAGGGCAGCTCCCGGAAACCCGTATCCGGATCGAGGCTCGCGCACCCGCCAGCCCATTCTCCCCGATGGGGTCCATCGGAGCCTCGCCGGCATGGGAAATTGACGCGGGGACCTCCTTCTTTCCGCTCTCCGCCTCCCTGCCCTGCGCGGGTTCGGCGGCGGGAGAGGCCCGCTCGGTCAGCGTCTTCATACGCTCTCAGCGCCGCCGGCTGACGATCGAGCTCCCCTCGAACGAGACCGCTGCCCCCGGCCAACCCACCTCACTGTCCATGTCGCGATCCGGCGGCAGGAAGCTGCCCGGTCTCCCGCATCGCACACAATTCCCTTCGCTACTCGTCGTAACCTCTCGGCTGAACTTTCAGCCCGAGCGCCAGCAGCAGACCCTGCTGTCCGCCAACGGATTCCACCCCACGGAGCGCCCGCGCTACCTGCCCAACCCCTCCGAGACACGGGCTCCCATGGGGCTCCCCCGAACCATGTGACCCGGGCGTTTCGGTATCCCGATGAGGTTCGCACGCGGCCCCTCACAGGGGGCCACGCGAGAACGCCCGGCTCAAGCCCTGCGGCATCTCCACTGCCTCGATCGCGGCTAGACGTTGGAGTCCCGGGACTCTCCTGGCCTGCAGAGCGACCGAACGAAGTGCGGCCTTCGGGGGTCGACGTCGATGCGATCCGTCCTCGCCCATGCCGGTGGATTCTCATCCGACCTCGGGTCTTGATGCTACGCGAAGTTGAGTGGTTTCGACCGATGCTACCGGGCCGAAACCAAGCTACCAGCCTCGCCGTCACGGTACCCGGCTTGGTTCGAGAATTTCCGGTTGGACATACGGAGCCGACCTCTACCGCCACCTTGAGTGACTTACTGAAAAAGATCCTCACCTAGAGCGGCCCCCGTTGACCCCTGCCGTTCCGTTAGCGGCCGAAGTCGCCCGACTCTGTCACGTCACCTGTGGAGCGGGCAGGCCCGTTCGCGAGGTCGAATGCGATCGTAGTCCCGGTAGAGGATTGGACGATCGAGCCGGCTACCTATACGGATCTCGAGTACACGGTCTTCCAGCCAGAAACGATTCCCAACTCGTGCGCGTACGTCCCGTTCAGTTCAAGGAGGCCAAGGGCCGACGTTTCCGAGCGAATCGTTTCCGCTTCGATCGTCACTTTCCACGCCGTCCCCTGGGGCGATCCACTATCTTTGAACGTGACCGAATTCGTTGAGTTGAAGGTTACCGGGACGGTCTGCCGTGCGCCCCTCACCGTCACCGACCCGTTCGAAGGGCTCCTCACATACCCGGACACCGCCCCCACTTTGAACGCATAGGTCCCGTTCGATTCGGTGAAGGAGATCCCGTTTGTCCTCGAGCTCTGGACAGCGCCTCCCAGGGTCACCGACCAATCGGTCGATGTGGGCAGGCCCGATTCGGCGAACGTCACTACCGAAGAGGACGACCCGAAGGAAAACAGGGCCCTCAGGGGAGGGTGGAGGGTCCAGTTGTCGTTCCCGAGTGTGTCGCTCTTGAGCCGGAGGAGCCACTCGGCGGTGGTGAGGAGCGAGAACGTGTTGTAGAACGCCTTTGACGTCAAGCCCCGAGAATACGGGCTGACGACGACGGTGTAGACATGCCCCCCTGAGGAGCCGTTGACCGGCGGGGAGGAGTCGTTCCCCGACTCATCGTAGCTGATGATAAAGGCGGTGTTGGAGAAGACTGCCGAGTCGTTGATGAGGGGACTCAGCCAGCTCCGGAGCCAGGCGTCGCCCACGGGAATGGAGCTGTTGTGATCGTCGTTCGTGGCGTTGGGAGTGATGAAGGAGAAGTTGGGGATCGAGTTGAGCTTCACATCGTTCGTCCAGGACGACCATGTCAGGTCGTGGGCGTCGCAACGGGTCGTGTTGCTCTCGATGTCTTTGTACATGATGAACGGATTGTGCGCCGCCTCGTATCCATCCGACCAGTTGTTCGTCAGGTCGCAAGGCCGGGGCATGTCCTGCTCGAAGGCCGCCCAAGTTCGACCCGCTGAATCGGCAAGATCGCCGATGTTCTTGACGCTGTAAACCCCGAACCCGCCGTAGTCGACGCCGGACGTCGCGGCCAGGTAGGCGGGTACCGAATAGTGGTGGACGGAGTAATCGTCCGTGGCCTGGGCATAGCTGTGGGCGAGGTGCGCCTCGAAGGGGCCCTCGGCGAGAACGGTGCTGTAGTTCTGGTTCTCCATCATAACGACGACGACGTGCCGGATGGGCGAGGGAAAGGAAATGCCCGCGCCCGCCAGGGCGCCGTCACTCGATACCGGCCCGGTACCATCCACGCTGACCCCGGTTAGGGAGGCGCGGGATACGACGCCAACCATCCCGGACGAGGAAAGCGAGGACGCAATGAACAGGATCGCGAATCCGACGGCCAGCGTACCCTCAAGCGACGCCATCATCCCGCGATTCGACGGGTGCCACTCGGCCATCGACCAGAACTCGGACCCCGCCCAAGTTAGCGGACTACGGCGACCTGCCCCATATAACGGTTCGGAAGGCAAAGGAACCCTCCCCAGCCTCCGCGCTTCGATCGGTCCCGAGTGGGGGATCTTCCTCGGCTTCTTCACCAACACCCCGGGTACTGGCTCTAGTTCAAAAGCCCCCACTCGGCGGGGGGCACATCATCGTTCGAAACGCCACGGATTCGGCGTTCACGCTTCGGAAACTCTCTCGGGCCCTTCGGTCCTTGCACCCGGTGAGCCTTGTGGAGCCACCCCTAACGGATGCGCACGCATGCGTGTCCATACGTATTATATAACCCGAGACGCCTATAAATTTCCACACCCGAATGTCCGTCCTGAAAGGATGGCCGTCCAGGCGGTGCGCCGGGTCCCGCCACGAAGGTCGTCGATTCTGCATCTGGGTCACCGGACTGGTGATTTCGCTCCTCTTTGCTTCGCTGGTCCTTCCCGGCGGGTCCGGACTTGCTCGGTCGGCTGCCGCTGGACCTTCCGTGGTAGCCTCCTCGATGGACAACGGTCAGGTCTCGAATGTCTCCACGTCCGCTGTGGTCAACGTGGGTGCGAACAACGGCCCGATCCCCGCCGGCTTTTGGGGGTTCGTCGCTCAGACAGCTGGGTCGCACGCCTTCACGACCGACCCGTCTCTTGGGCAGTATGTCAACTCGACCCCGGTCACCGAGATCCGGTACGGTGAGGGGGATGACGCGTGCAACGTTACGTCGAACACCGGATGGGCACCCGGCCCGTCGGGCGGAGTCGTTACCGGGGGATGCGGATACAACATCACCTCCTTCAAAGCGTGGTGCTATTCGACCACTCCTCACTGTCTCTCGATCATCGACCTCGCGGGAGAGAACAACAACTCCTACGAGGACGCCAACATCGCGAACTACGTCGTCAACAAGGTCGGGTTCCAGCCGACGTACTTCTCCATCGGCAATGAGCCGAGCGGGTGGTGCGACTACGGACTAGCGTGGACGGCATGGGTATCCGGGGCGGCCTGCCGACAGCCCACCGCGCTGGATTATGCGTGGGACGTGAAGAACGCCATTACCCGAGTAAAGGCGGTCGACCCGTCCGCACAGTTCATCGGGATCGAGGAGGCTTGGTGCCCAGACAACAACTACGTCCCGGCCGTCGCGAAGCTCGACGGAGACTCGATCGCCGCCATCGCATGTCACGCCTACCCCGGCGGTAAATCGAACCCTACCACCGCCCAGTATTTCGAACCGCTCGACTCGGCCAAGAGCAATCTCGAGTACTACTACGCGAGCGTTCGCCAGCATATCACGGGCCTCTGTTCGAGTTGCGCGACGTTGCCCATCCAGATGGGAGAGTATAACGGGGGTCCGTCCACCGGCACGCCGGCAGCGCAGGACCGGGAGTTCGACGGCTCGGTGTTCCTTGCCGCGTCGGTGGTGCAAGCGCTGGATGTCGGCTATTCCTCGTTCCAGTTCTTCAATCTCCAAGGAGGTTCGAGCTGCATCTACTGTCTTCTGAAATCCAACAACGCTGAGAGCCCAGCCGCCATTCTCTACTCCCAGGTCCTCACGTCGCTCGGGAGCGGTGATGTCTACAACGCTACGGTCTCGAGCGGCCACTCCACCAATCTCTGGGCGACGCTCGTCTACGACCGAACGACGGAAGCGGGTTCCCTGCTCTTCGTCAACGCGAACCTGACGAACACGGTGTCCTTCAGCCTGCCGTCGACCTACTTCAACGCGGGGGCGTCGGGCACGGTGATCGCGTGGAACAGTTCGACCACCGACCCGATTACCACTCCCTATGCCAGTCTTCCGTCCCAATTCTCAGTTCCTCCCCTGAGCACCTTCCTCGTGACCGCCAACGCGCTCCATCGGGTGTCGGGTGCCACCAACTTGACCGTCACCAGCCGCACGAGCTCGACCATCGGGCTATCGTGGAAGAACCCGACGGGATCGCTCGTCAACGATACCGTGTGGTATGGAGCCTCCTGCACGGCCCTTAAGACCCCGATCTCAACGGGTGGTGTCGCGAGTACCGATACGGTAACAGGACTGACGCCCAGTACGAACTACTGCTTCGCCGTCCAAGCGTTCACCAGCAGCGGCGGGAGCCCTTTGAGCTCGACCGTCAGCACCTCGACGCTCGAGGCCGTCTTTCCCGAGGCTCCCACCGGACTCACGGTCCTCCACTTCACGAGGACGACGCTCCTGCTCGCCTGGACGAACCCGGGCGGGAGCGTGCTGGTCAACGACACCGTGGCGTTCGGGACGTCCTGCGACTCACTCTCCAATCATGCGTCGACCGGTGGCGCGGCGACGACCTACACGATTCGTGGTCTGGTCGCCGGGACGAACTACTGTGCGGCCGTTCAAGCGTGGAACTCAACAGGAGCGAGTCCCTTCAGCCCGCCGGTCAGTCAAACGGTCGGGTCTGTGCCCGCCGCGCCCGCCGGTCTCTCCGCGACTGCTGAGACGGATTCGACCGTATCTCTCTCGTGGACCAATCCCGGTACCGGGGGGTTGGTCAACAATACGGTCTGGGTCGGGACCAGTTGCGGATCCTGGAAATGGGCGAACTCGACGGAGGAGGCGACGACGTCCTTCACGGTCCCCTATCTCGCGTTGGGCACGCCGTTTTGCTTTGCCGTTCAAGCGTACAACGGAACCGGCGGGAGTCTGCTCAGCGCGACGATCATGCAGGCAACCGGCGGGCCCCTCGTTCCGGCAGCCCCGACGGGTCTCTCGGCCACGGGTTTCACGGTCTCGAGCATTTCCCTGTCCTGGAGGAACCCGGGCGGCGGCGGCTTGGTCAACGACACCGTCTGGTATGGCACCTCGTGCGGATCGTTCGAGACTCCGCTTTCGGTGGGGGTCGTGACGAACTACACAGTCACCGGACTATCGGCGGGAAGCAGCTACTGCCTGGCGATCCAGGCGTTCAACTCCACGGGCGGCGGGCCGCTAAGTTCCTCGGCCACCGCGACCACATTAACGCCCTCCGGGGGCGGCGGCCATGGGTCGGGCAACACCTCGGGCAACACCCCGGGCAACACGTCGGGCGTCGGGTCCGCTTCCCCGGGACCTCCGTCCGGAACGGTAGGCGGTCCCGACCTCGTCCTCCAATGGCTCACTCTTGCCTTCCTCGGATCCTCTCTGGGGGCGATGGGGGTTCTCGTGATCCGTGCTGTACTACTCACGACGGTCTTCGTGATCGCTCTGGCGGTGCTCCTCTCGCGAAGGCCGCGACATCGTCGAGTCCCCAGCCGATCTCCCGTGCGGGTCGTGCGTGTGGTCGCCGGTTTGGCACCCGGGTGGAAGGCCCCTCCCGACGCCGGGTTCGCCACATTTTCGGTCCTGCGCAACGTCAAGTTCGACCGAACGTCGTCGGCCCATCGCCGATAAGTCGAGATCTCGTGCCCTGCACCGCGCCTCGGTGGGACCGAAAAGTTGCCCCCGGCCTGACATCATGAGACTTCGGTCTTTGCCGGAGGGCGGAGGCGGGAGAGATTCCTGAATTCTTCGGCCCTTGCACCCTGGGAAGTGGTCAGCGGCTCGAGGTCGGGAGCTCCTGACGCCTCCCCGGCTTTGCCGGGCCCCCTTGTCAACGCGGGGGACGACGTTGCGCGTCGGGTCTCAGCGACACCGCTCGTCACAACCCCCACTTCATTGTTCCATTGTGAGCAGGGCGATCCATTCGACAGGCCCCCTCGCTTGGTCTTTGAGGGCATATTCCGCTGACGCGGCCGGGTCGCGAGTGCCAGCGCAGGTGCAACGGGGCCGGGTCAAATGTTCCCGCGACTTGCCCGAGGCAGGCTTCTGCCCTACTGCGTTCACGAGGCTCTTCCTTCATCTCTTGCGTGCCTGGGGCCGACAGGGGCGCTTCCAGCCAGCGCTTGTTCTGGGTTCGCAAGAGGCTTTCTAGACCCACCGGGGACCCCACCGAATAATCTTCCAAGATGAGATACGGAACCTCGGTCCTGGAACGGTACCACGTAAGATAGCAAACATTGCTTCTGGAACGAGTGAGTCGTCTTGAGCGCCGCGGAATTCCGCGAGAGGAAAACGAGGGTTGGCAAGGCACTCCTTTCTTCCGCCAAACCGGGACCGACGGGACGTGGCCTGCACGGGGCCCCTTAGTCCGCGAGCTATTCCGGAGCGGGTCGACCGGCAGGTTCTGTTTCAATCCCACCCGGCCCGGGCTCGCTCGACGAACTCCCGACCGGGGTCGCAGGCGGCTTCCGCCGGCTCAGTACGACCACCACGGCGGCCGCTAGGACCACGAAGATGACGACCCCGTCAATCGCCCATACCCACCACCCGGTACCGGGGGATACATTGCCCGTTGGGCTGTACGTGATTGTCGGCATCCTCACCACTGCCCCGTGTACCGTCACCGTCTCGGTCCCTTGCGACGATGTCCAACCGGGAACTCCCCCTACCGTGTACACATACGTCCCGTTCGGCTCGGAGAAGCTGATCGTGGTTCCCGTCGAACTGTGGGACTGGCCGCCAGTGATGTTCACATACCACGTCGTACCAGGAGGTAGTCCGGTCTCCGTGAACGTTATCGTGTACTTCACAACGAGAAAGGTCACGGTTTCCGACACCACCGCCCCGTTGACCCTGAAGGTTCCCCCGGCAGACGCGTACTCCGTGTCCGATGTCGCCACTGTGTAGTCATACGTCCCGTTCGGCTGCGTGAACGTGATGGTGGTCGTGGTTGTGATGTACAGGGTCCCGTTCAACGTCACCGTCCAGCTGGTGCCGGGGGGCAGACCGGTCTCCGTAAACGTCACCGAATAGGTGACCTCTGTGAACGTCACCGGTTCCGAGACCGGACCGCCGTTCACGACGAAGGGTGACGTGTATGCCGGCGCCCACGTCTTGTTGGCGCTCGCCACCGTGTAGGCGTACGTCCCGTTCGGTTCGAGGAAGCCGATCGTACTTCCCGTCGAACTGTTAGACTGACCGTCGGTGAGATTCACATACCAGGTCGTACCGCTCGGAAGTCCACTCTCGGTGAACGTCACCGCATAGGTGACCTCTGTGAACGTCACGGGTACCGAGACCGGGCCGCCGTTCACGACGAAGGGCGACGTGTATGCCGGCGCCCACGTCTTGGTGGCACTGGCCACGGTGAAGGAGTAGGTCCCGTTGGTGAGGTTCGCGGACACCGAGGTCCCGAGGGCACCCGCCACCGTCGCGGAGAGCGACCCCCAGGCCGTTCCGTTCACATACCAGGTCGTACCGCTCGGGAGGCCCGTCTCCGTGAAGGTCACGGGGTACGTCCCCCGATTGAACGTCACCGACTGGCCAACCGGCGCACCACTCACGTCGAATGAACCGCCCGACACCGTCGGCGCATACACCTTGTCCGTTGTCGCCACCGTGTAGTGGTACGTCTCATTCGGTTCGAGGAAGCCGATCGTGGTTCCTGTCGAACTTTTGGACTGACCATCGGTGAGGTTCACATACCAGGTCGTACCGCTCGGAAGCCCGCTCTCGGTGAACGTCACCGCATAGGTGACCTCCGTGAACGTCACGGGTATCGAGACCGGGCCGCCGTTCACGACGAAGGGCGACGTGTATGCCGGCGCCCACGTCTTGTTGGTGCTGGCCACCGTGTAGGCGTACGTCCCGTTCGGTTCGACGAAGCCGATCGTACTTCCCGTCGAACTGTGGGATTGACCGCCGGTGATGTTCACATACCACGTAGCACCGCTCGGAAGTCCACTCTCCGTGAACGTCACCGCGTAGGTGACCTCCGCGAACGTCACGGGTACCGAGGCCGGGCCGCCGTTCACGACGAAGGGTGACGTGTATGCCGGCGCCCACGTCTTGTTGGCGCTCGCCACGGTGAAGTGGTAGGTCCCATTGGCGAGGCTCGCGGACACGGAGGTCCCGAGGGCACCCGCCACCGTCGCGGAGAGCGTCCCCCAGGCCGTTCCGTTGACATACCAGGTCGTGCCGCTCGGTAGGCCCGTCTCTGTGAAGGTCACGGTGTACGTCACCCTATTGAACGTCACCGATTGGCCGACCGGCGCCCCACTCACGTCGAACGAACCGCCCGACGGTGTCGGCGAGTATTTCTTGTCCGTTGTCGCCACTGCGTAGTGGTACGTCCCGTTCGGCTCGGAGAAGCCGATCATGCTCCCCGTCGAGCTGTTGGACTGACCGTCGGTGAGGTTCACATACCACGTAGTACCGCTCAGAAGCCCGCTCTCGGTGAACGTCACCGCATAGGTGACCTCCGTGAACGTCACGGGTACCGAGGCCGGGCCGCCGCTCACGTCGAAGGGCGACGTGTATGCCGGCGCCCACGTCTTGTTGGCGCTGGCGACGGAGAAGGAGTAGCTCCCGTTGGTGAGGTTCGCGGACACCGAGGTCCCCAGGGTACCCGCCACCGTCGCGGAGAGCGACCCCCAGGCCGTTCCGTTCACATACCAGGTCGTACCGCTCGGGAGGCCCGTCTCCGTGAAGGTCGTGTTGAAGGCCTTCTCGATGATCACCGCCACGGGGTGCATTTGCACGATGGCCTCACAGACGTCGTGAACGTGAATCTCGTAGTTCCCGACAGGCAATGGGACCCCGTTCCGGTAGGAAAGGGGAACAGTGGCGTTGAAGAGAGTGGCGTGGGCGCTGGTGTTCTCCCAGATCGACTGAATCTCGGTCCCGTTGTTGGGGTACTCCAGCACTACCCGGAACGATGTGTTATTGACGGCTCCGTTGAGTTCGACGGTGAAATTCGTCCCGGCAAGCGCCGGCGAGGCGGTCGTGGACACAATACCCACGTAGGGTGCCGGGTAGAAGATGCTGGGCAGGTAGGAGGACGTCGCAGTCAAGGATGGCACGGACCAATTCCCGCTATCGTTGGTCCCGAGGCCTTCCGAGCTGAAGTTCCATTGCCAGCGGAACTCGAGCGTGAGGGATCCGGAAGTGGCGTTGGCCATCACCGCTAACTTGGAAGTCGTGAGGGAGGCGTTGGTCGTAGAGAAATCCTCGTCGGAGGTAAGCGTCGTGTTCTTGCTCAGGAGGGCGGGGGAAGACCATCCCGCTCCAGTAACAGTCACGTTCTTGGGCGGGAGCACCATGAGGAGGTCGCCCGTTGGTGCCGTCGGCAGCAGCGCCTTGGTGCTCGGGAGGTGTACAGTCGTTCCAAAGTCGGAGGCGTTGTACCCCTCCACTTCAAACTCGTAGGTGACGTTGAACGTCACGCCGGCGATCTGGTTCACCGACGGGTTCGCTACGGGGATGTCGAGGGCCGCGGGGCTTGGGTTGTTGGGATTGCACGTCCAGTTGTTCCATGGCGGGATTGAGGCCCCCGGGACGAGTTCAGACTGGGGGACCGGCATCGGGCGGATGATCGACGGGACGAACAGGACTCCCACCAACAGTACCACCACGATCCCCGTGAGTCCGAAAAGGAGGTGACGGGGTGAGGATCCGCCGGACGATCTCGTTGCGCCCGCTTGGAACGTGATCATAGATATCGTATCTCCCCGGTTCGATCGGCTGCGAGACGGAAGCGACACGCATGGATGCACATGAACCTTCGGATGCGACGGACTCCGTCGCTCCCCCTGGGGCACCTGGATCGCTAGTGAGGCGGCGCGGTTCGTATGCCGTCGGCCACGGGCCGTGCACTTCTGGGCCAACCTCGGACCGCTCACTCTACGGTTCTTCGGCGCCAGCTCTCCTGCCTGGAAACCCACCCTTCGAAGTGGCGTCCTCGTACTAGTTCCCTCGATCTTCCCTGAAGAAGCATTGTTGACTTCGCCGCCCTATCCGGAGCTGGAAAGGATCCCTTTCGGAACGTCCCGACGGTGTCAAAAGGTCCGTCATAGGGCTGCCGGTGCCGTTGTCTGCGGCCCTTGGCAAGTCGGTCCTCGAGTGTTTTCCGGCATCGATGCAGCGAGCGCGCCGACGGAGACCTTCCGACCCGCTGCGATCGTCCTCGGGAACTCGGTTGGAGAACCGACGCCGCGGAAGCGCGTCACGAATCGGTCGGGGCTACAGACCGCCAGGATCAAGAGACCCGGCACAGCATGCCGATTTCGATAGGGATTGCGCTTTCCAGCCGCTCCGTCTATGCGGTCCGGAAAAGCGCCTTCATCGCCGGGAAGGACGAGGTGCCGTCGTGCCCGGTCCCGGTGGCAGGGAGTGCGAGCAGCCACTCGAAGGTGGAGAGAAGGTTGTAGTGGCTCGTCTTGGTGGTGAGCACGCCCATTCCATAGGTATTCGGGCTCACGGCCACCATGTAGACGGGTCCACCGACGAGACCGTTGTATCCGCTGTCCGGCTTCGCGCCGTACGACTCGTCGTATACGACGAAGATCACCGAGGAACTAAACGTCGGCATCGCCATTCGTTCGGAGTTATCCAGGTGAACTCCGGCTGCGTGGCCTTGTAGGGGAAGTCGGCGATCAGGTTGGCCATGGGGAGATCGTGCGACTTGCAGACGCCCGAGGAGACCAGGTCGGAGTAGTACGGGAACGGGTTGTGCTGGGCGAGGTAGTTTCCCGAACTGCTCGTGTCGCACGCCTTGGGCATGCTCTCGGCATAGGCCACCCAAGATACGCCGGCCTTCGTCATGATCTCCCCGATATTGTTCACCGGGTAGGGCTTGTAGTTGTCCGTTCCGCACTGGAGCGACTGTCCCGAGGTGAGGCCGAGGTAGTTCGGCGCCGACGGGTGGCACACCGCGTAGTACCCGATATTGCCAGGGTTGGTCAGCGCATCGCCGCCCCACGCGTACTCCTTGGCGAGCTTGGTCTCGTACGGGAGGGGGCCATAGACCTGGTCCACTCCCTCGTTCTCCATCATGATGACGTAAACATGCTTGATTGACGTCGGGAGGGCGGCGCCGATAGCGCTCGACGCCGAGACCTGCGGCACCGGGCCGGGAGATCCCAAGTGTCCGGCCGCGACCCCGCCGCTCAACAGCAGCAGGGCGACGATTCCGAGCACGGGTGCCAACTCGACGAGTGAGGCGGTTCGAAGGCTTCCCTTCGGCATCTTCGAGGGACCAACGCTTGGCATTGCGGCTACGACGCAGCGCACGCTCTCGATTGGCCGCTCCAAACGGAGTCTTTCCGGGTGGGCTAATGGACCCTTTTGCAATGGGAGAAAGGCGTGGTCAGCTTCCGACCGAACGCCGCGGAAGCAAGTCGGTCCTAGGTTCCGAGCGGCGCGACGGGGATTCAGAACCCTGCGCTGTACCCGTCACCCGTGATCCCAGAGATCGGGGCGAATGTAGGGAACCCGGGGGAGGTGGTGCGATACAGGTAGTCATACTCCCCGTAGTTGCCGAGCCCAGTGCCGTGCTTCCCCTGGAGGTTGAAGAGCCATTCGACGGTCGCCGCAATCCCGTACGCCGCGTCGTGATGTGACATCGGCGCGACTCCCCGGTTGTAGTGGTCGATCACGAGTCCGTAGATGTGCCCGCCGCAAACGGCGTAGCCCGCGACCGCACCGGCCGCCCTGCAATAAAGATGGTTGTTGCCCGATGTGATTCCCGGGACCGAATACCCTCCGAGCGTGGCGGGGTTTCCGTCCTAGTCCCACGTGACGATGAACAGCGTGTGGTTGACGTTATTCCTCTCTACCCGGTTCGTACGGTTCAACATCGAGCCGAGGAACCCTTTCAACCAGTTGTCGGCCTGGGTGACCTCTTGGCACGTGATCTTGGACCCTGAGATCGATTTGCACTTCGCCGGAACGCTTCCACAGGTGTTGTGGCCGTCGTCACATAGGTTCGGCGTGTAGAACGAGTAGTTCACAAAGTTGGGGGACGTGATCCCCTCCTGACCGAGCGTGCCATTGAAGTAGGCGCTGCCCAGCACATGGGACTTGCAGTATGACTCGTTCTTGGTCACATTCCGGAAAAACAGGAACGGGACGTGACGCACGGCGAAAACGCCGAGGGTCTGGTCCGGGTTCGCACAGATATTGGAGGGGACGTTCTCCGCGAACTGAGCCCACGTGAAGGCGTTCGAATGGTCTCCCGAGATCAGGTCCGCGAGGGAGGCGTTGGAGTAATTGTACCACGTCGAGGTCCCGCAATTGTTGGTCACGGCCGCCACCGCTGCATAGTACGACTGCGAGGTATGACAGGTCGAGTACATCTCCGTCATGTTGCCGTACGTAGCGCCCAAGTACCGCTCGTATGGTCCGTACTTATCCACGGCAGCGACCCCCTCGTTCTCCAGATAGATGACGACAACGTGTTGTATCGGGTGACTGGACGGGGCCGGGCTTCCCGCGGCAGCCGTCGGGACCGAGGCGGGGGACGCCGGGCCCCCTATCTCCCCCACCATTGATGTCCCGATGGAGAGAAGGAAGAGGGCCGAGATCACGATCGCTCCTGTCGCCGCGAGGACGGAGGGCCGCCACCCTCTCGCGCGCCGGGCGGGTTGGGAGGGTCTACACTCTGGGGGTACCAATGCAAGGGTGGCGATGGTCGACGGTGCCCTAGGCGGACGGCAACGTGCAATCATGGCGCGAGTGCCCGCAGCCCGGTGACACATATCCGCTCTTCGAGAGCGGCTCCTTTCCAACGCTGATCACCCATGGATAGCTAGCGGCTCGGGTCTTTGGTATCCCACCCGTTGCGAAAGGGCCGGGCGTACGCCTGTGCGCTCCCCCAGCCGCCAGAGAGGATTGAACTCCCGACCTGCTGATTACAAATCAGCCGCTCTACCGACTGAGCTATGGCGGCATTCGAGAGGAAGTTACTGCCGTGAGGCACTAAGGGTTTCCCTCATGGGCGGTTCGGAGGGATCTAGCCCGGACGCACTCTTCTCCGAATCCGTATGATGGTCAACGGGTAGGTTACGGAACCGTCTAGGTTTCGACAGGAGGGCATGGAGGGTGCCGCCCATGCCATTGTTGCTCCGCGGGCCATGCCGGAACGCCACCGCAACGTCTGAGCGAATCATAGTCTATCTATCGGTCCTCGCCGGCCGACGATGAACGCAGGCCCGCGGCAAATGTGAGACTCAACTCAACGAAACAGATCGCGCGCGGGAATGCCATGGAAGATGTTCATATATTGGCGGCAAGCCGTACTCAATCAGACCTCGATGGGCCGCTTCGGGTCGAGGCGAATCGATGAGCCCCGTGTCAAGCTCGTCCTACCGCCATCAAACAGCAATCGTAGGCGGCGTGGCCGTCGCGGGCACTGCCTTAATTCTCGTCATCGCGGCCGGGCTAATTCCGGGATTCAACCCCTTTCCACCGGCGGGGTTTGTTGGGGTTCCTTACACGGAAGGCCAGGCGGCCCAGGCTGCGCAGGACTCCGCGAGATCGATACCCGGGGGGCCGTGGCAACTGTTGTTCGCCGAAGGGTTCGCATTCACGAATCCGAACTCCTTCCAGCTCGCGGTCTTGGGGCGGAACGCCACTTGCTCGCCTACGGACATGACGAGCCAGTTGGCCCCTGATGGCCCTTCCTCAGGGAATTACCAGAACGGTGGGGCAGTTCTCTGGCTCTTGATGTACGCTTCCACGGATCCGAGCGGGGGTTCCTTGTTCATTCAGTTCCTCAACGGATTCGCGCAGGAAGTGGGAGAGATGCCCGGGTTCTGCCTACCGTTCCAAGGAAGTTACGCCCTGGGTCCGACTCTCGATAGCTCGGTCGCAATGCACAAGGTGCTGTCGACGACCAACGGAAGTCACTTTGCGGCAAGCTTTCCGACGTCAAACGTCTACCTCCAGTTGCAGCCCGGCTTTCCCGGCGCGGTTTGGTTGGTTTATCTCAGTGCCTGCAGCGACGTGTTCTGGCAGCCCGGTTTCGGGGGAGGACCTAACGGACCTGAACCTCCGCCCCCGGGGGTCCTCTACTCAGTGGTCTCAGCCACCAACGGCTCTGTTCTCGAACAACCTCTGACTACGACGCCTTGCTAATCGGACCGAACGACTCCGGTTCTAAGCAGCGCACTTTGCCGGCGGAGGATGGAAGCTGAGAACCGCGGTGGGAGTCATCGACATGATTGGACCAGAGCCGTCGCGGACGGGGCTATCGCGGGTGCCGGACCTGATAGAAACGAAACGCGGCGTAAACGCCCAAGATCCCGCATGCGATCATGAATAGCTGAACGAGTTGGTCAGTGCCGTAGTCCACGGAGCTGGTGGCGAGGGCCCACTGACCGACAAAGATCACGACGAACGAAAGGAGGGCGACTCCCAAGTAGAACAGGGCTTGTCCCCGTTCGTCCACGCCCCGGTAGAAATCGAAGTTACATCCCCCCATCGCTCCCTCTCTCGGTCGGGGGGATCGCGTCCCCCAGGAACCGGCTGCGCCATCAGTCTCAGGGGAACCTTGCGCGTACCCGGTCGGTGAACTGGAACTCCACGACATGGCAGGCGGGACAGAGGACGGCGGGAAACCGTGGGGACTCTTGGAATCGGAAGATCGGGAGTCGCGCCAATCGTGTGTCCTCGTCGGACTCTCCCGGCACTAAGACGGGAACCATCGGTTCCCAACGAATTGTCGAGGGGATTCCGCTGAAGTTTCCCGCGTCCCCTCGAACGAATCCCGGCTCCAAGAGCCCGCCGCACTTTGGGCACAAATCCTTCCCAGAAGGGAGCGCCATAGCTACGGCGGTAGAAAACGACGTTATTTCTCCCCATCTGCCGCCCTCGAGGTCGGGGGGCACCGAGCCCGGGTGGGATCGTTTCCTGGTTCCTGATTGACGGGCGCCGAAGCAAACGGCCAATCTCCCCTTTCGCAGTATTGGAACCCAGCGCCAACCTACGGGATCGTGCCCGAGTCGACCGTTCCGGCGAATCCGTTAACCCCTATCGCGATAAGAACGTCGCCAGCCAGGCCGTCGACTTGGGTTGCGGCCGCGGGCTGGATGACCAGGGAAAGTCCCGCTGAGACGGTGCCGTTGAAAGTATCCTGGAGCGTCCATGACGAGCTGGTGGTGTTGTACGTCGCGAGCAGCGTTTCACCAGGGCCGACCAGAGAGATTGCGTCCGTAGACCAATTAGGGTTCCCTCCCAGAGGGGCCAGCAGCCGGAGCTGAAGGTTAGAAGCATTGAGTCCACGGCCGACAATGGCAATCCCGATAGTGTAACAGTAGAGCGTTTTGGACTCGCATCCCGTGGGCGTCGTGCCCGTGACGTTGGACGCCAGCCCCCACGTGAAGTTGAGCTCCTTTGTGCAGGTAAACGCAATCGTTACAAACACGGCAACTCCATTCACCACCGCATTTCCGTCCCTGGGACTCGGAACGCACGCGGACGGCGGCCAGACCTCGAAAGGGTACGTCCCGCCCTTCTCGCAGAAGACTATCGAACCGGTCGACTCCCGTAACGAGTTGCCCAAGGACACTTCCCATCCTGTACCGTGAGGGAGCCCGTTCTCGGCAAACGTGACCGGGTAGCTGGGGCTGCCACAGCTCGAGGCGGGAGCAAAGGGGCCTACGCCAGCGACCAGCAGCCCGGCAAGAACTGCGGCGACGACGATCACGACAACGATGACCACGGTCCGAACCTGGTGGCCTGGTTTGAGCGGAGCAGCCTCGGGTACGGCCGCCACGCCCCGCCAAGACCCTTTGGCGATATCAGAGTTTACTTATTCAGGGCTAAGCGGGTTTGATGATGGACGCGCGCGGCCGATGACGGGACCGCAATCAGCGCGCGAGATGAGGACCGACCGCGGGGAGCGGGGTGAGCCGTGCGAACGCCAACGGGTCGCACTGTCCGGAAACCCGCCCTTTGACCACAGCCTTAACCCTGCATCTCTCTCCGTCCCTTGGGTCCCAGGAGGACGCGATCATGCAGAAACTTTGGCCGGGGCCCCGCTACGAAGTGCGGTCGACCTTCCAGGCGCCTCTCTCCTTCGTCTATCGATGGTGCACTGACTACACCCCGAAGGATGCGCGATACTCCCGGGAGGGCTACGACCGACGGATCCCTCAACGTTCTCACCGCGAAGTAATTTTCGAAGACCTCTACGACACCAAGAAGGGTTGGATCTGGATGCGACGAGTAGTACGCCTCCTTCCGCCTGACCGTTGGCATGCCGATTCGGTAGGGAGCGACCGCGCGCTTTCAGTCGATTATCGCCTCTCGAAACTCCCAGGGAACCACACTCAATTGACCATTCGAGCCCGTCGTCGACCTTACGGTATCGGCTTGAAGAATCCCCCGAAATCGCAATGGGAGCGCTCCGTCGCAACAAACTGGAGAAGATTTGGCCGGGCCCTAGAACGAGATTACAAAAGGGACGGTGCCAAGCGCACTCGAAAGTAATGCGCCCGGCGAACGGGCGGTTGCGAGAGGGCAGCCAAGCCCCTCGCCAAGTTCCTCAGTGAATCGGCTATCAAAGGGGACCCGTTCCGAGATCCCACCTCGCGGTCCATCTCTCGTCACTCCGATTCAGGCGGCATGGAGTCGAATCCGATCTGTCGGACCTGTGGCGCGTTGATGGACTTGACCCGGCGAAACGCCGTAACTCCCGTTATTTACCGAAACGTGGCGTGTCGCGGCTGCGGGGTCATCTGCATCCTGGAGGGGCCGGAACGGAACGTCAACGACTGCTCGCCGCCTTGATCGCGCTCGCGATGATGTTCGCGTGTTCCGCGATCCTGTGGGTCGTCGCGCCAAGGTAGCGAGCTGCGATCTCGAGCTTAGTGCGGGATCGGCCCGCAATGGAACACTTGCGGCGTTCTAGCCTGTCGGCCGGGCTTAAGACGTCCCACCGGTTTCCCGGCCCATGCCCGAACGGGGCCACCGGATCTACGGGACCACTACGGTGCGTCTCTCCCTAGTGATTCACGCCCCGTCGCGCTACGTGTATGATTGGTGCACGGACTACCGGAGCGACGACGGACGATTCTCGAACAGGCGTCCCCGCCCGAGCTTCCGTGTGATCAGAATTTCGCCCCGCCGCGTGCTCCGGATTCGCGTTTCCCGGGGGTCCGGTCGCAATCCCGCGATCGCGGTCGATTTGGTTCGTCTCAATCCCCCCCACTCCTGGCACCTCGACCAGATCGACGAGACCGACCGGCAGTCCTTGGACTACCGGGTCAGCTCGATCGGCCGCGCGCGGACGCGACTTCAGCTGTTGTCCACCGAACACTGGGTCACCCCGGAATTCATGACCCGCGAAGCACACCGCGCGCAGGTCGCGAAGACGTGGGCCCGGTTCGCCGCGGCCATCGAGGCGGACTATCGGGCCGGACGGCCCGCCCGGGGCACGTGAACAGTCCTCGACAGAACGACCGCGCGTCGTCAGCGGAGGCGCTCTGCGCGCTCATCGCGGTCATCGACTCGCAGAGAGCGCGCAGGCCGCCCGAGGAGCGATTCGAGCGACGAGGGCGGTCGTGTCCCCATTATTCTCGCCGAGCGAAGCGAGGGAACGCTCGCGCGCAGCGCGGGCGCGAGATTAATGTGGGACGCGCGCGGTCGATGACTTGACCGCGATGAACGCATCCGCGAGACCCGAGCGCCGGGGTCGGTTGCGTCTCCGTCCACGGACGGACCTTGCGTTCTTCTTCACCGGTGTGGGGATTTTCGCCATCCTACTCACGGTTTGGACCGGGGCCATAACTCAGGTGGGGATGCAGCAGTGCCCGATCTGCACGGACAACTTTTGCAACGGTTCCGGTCCGTGTCCAGGTTCCGTGGACGCACGTGTGTCGATTGGGATTGTTCTCGGCATCGAGGCGTTCTTCGTTTCCGTAGGATTGTCAGCACGAGCTTTGGCCAACGCAATCAAGTCGCCGTCGGAGGGGACGGAGAGCGCCTTCCCGAGGGGACCGCAACTCGCGCTGCATGTTCTAGCGCCGTTCCTGATGTTCTGGGGGTGGGCAATGGTCCTCCTCGGTCTCATACTCCCGTTCGGATGGGGCCAAACCTGTGCTGAACCGTGCGGCTATCCCACCTTTCCATGGGTCCTTAGCGGGTTCCCCTTGGACTTGGTTGTGGTCGGAGGCGTGATTCTGGGAGCGGGGGTCGTATCACTCGCGATCGTGGCATTGCAACTCCGGCGTTCAGCCCGTGCACGGGGTCGCAAGCCAGCAACAGCAAGCGAGGTCCCAAATTAATCGGCCGGGGACTCGGGTAACGCGAAAACGTGTGAGCACGGCTGATGACCTGACCGCAATCAGCGCGCGGGAGGAGGGCAGGCCACGAAGGATGGGTACGCGCGTGGGATGGGCGGGCCTTTGCCGAGGCGCTCAACCCCTGCAATTCAATGGCGCCGAGGATTGGATCCCGAAATCGGATCCGGAGGAGAAAGTGCCGGAAATGTCCCAACTGTAGATTGAGCCGCATGTCATGTTATCGTCATAGATCGCGGCGCCGTCGGCCACGTTCTGCCCAGGCGCGAGGGGAGATGTCGCGTTCGTGTTGGGAAACGCCAGCGTGAGGCCTCCATGGACCACCTGAGGACCGAGGGAGGCCGAAAGGAGCACTATCGTCAAACTCCCCGAGTTCTCGAGAACCAGAATCAAGTTGGGACCGTTTGGATCAATCCCCGTGTTCAGTGAGAACTGAAGGATCGACACCGGGGGCACCCCCGCGCGATTCGGTTCGAAAGCCCCAAGTCCCCAAGGTGTGGGCAGGGCGATCAGCAAAAGCACGGTCCCGATCGAGAGTGCGCAGACCACCCATGGCAGGCGACGGCCGAGCATTCTGCGGAGTCACCCGGCGTCTCAATGACGCCAAGCACGGTAGCCCCAATTGTCCGCATAAGGAATTGGCCCGGCCGGGGCCGAAGTGGGTGCAGCGCTCCGCGGGGACTCATTGAAGCACGCGCGCGACCGATGACGGGACCGCAATCAGCGCGCGGAACCCTTGAGTCGTCAGTGAACCGCGGACTAGAATGCGTGGACGGTCATGTTCGCCTGAAGCCACAGGCCACCGGGGATGTTCGATGCTGGGTTGGGCATCGTCAGAATGACTCCCAGGCCGCAGCCCATACCCGTCGGGAACCCCATGCTCAGATTCCAACTCATGGCAGGAGCGGGAGGAGGATCACCGTATCCACAAAAGTAGCTGAAGATGGGAATCGGCGAATGAATTGACACGTTTACGAACAGGTCCGAGACATTGTTCGGGGTGCCCAACTCGAAGATACCGAAGGCATACTGGCTGCCACCAGTCAAGTTACCTGGGCAATTAGGGGTACTGCCTGACAGGAAGGACCGGGGCGGCTCGAGACATGCATTCTGATGGGCCGGACCGTAGATTCCGGGCCAGTCCCCAGAGTAGCTAATCGTCAGATTGACACCCTCAAACGCGATCGTTCCGGGCGGCGTTGCCGGCGGAATCCATCCGAGGCCGCCAACTGCCACAACCGCCCCAATCGCGACGCCCAACGCGCCGAACAGCAAGGGTAGAGAGCTGCGCCGGGCCCCGTACATAGTGCGCCGCGCCTACTTGGCGATTGAAATAGCACCTACGAGCGAATAACTCTATCACGCACTACCTTCCACGCGCCCCCCCGGCTTGATGTGGGACGCGCGCGGCCGATGACGGACCGCAATGTGGACATGCTTAGTCCCGCCCGATGAGGCGGAACACGCAAACGCGGCGCCTCCTGCCTTCTCGAGTGAGGCGCCGCATGCAGCAAACGACGTACGTTGGGTTGGACATCCA
>JBEKEY010000061.1:0-11803 GCA_050013595.1 Thermoplasmata archaeon
CGTAGGTGATGCTCTCCATCGGTCGCCTCCGAGGGCAGGACACGGGGCGGCCGTCCTTTCCCTTTCGTCCCATCGGGCGGAACGTATGATGTCCTCACGAGCGGAGCGAGCGGGGAGGACCCGCGATGCGGTTCGATGTGACGCGTTCATTAGGGGTCGGCCCCTTGGCCTGTACGGGTTCCGCGAGTGAAGCGCTGGCTCCAGCTCCTCCTGGTGTATCTCCCTGGAATCGCCCTTCTTATGGTGGGTGCCGTGGTGTTGACCATGTACGCCCTCAGTCCGACGGCTGTGTGTTCGTGTCCAGCCGCACCCGCTCCTTGCAACTGCCCGTCTACCGCCTCGAGCCAGTCCGCGGTAGCGGGACTCTGGTTCCTGCTTGGTTCTGGAACGTACTCCCTGGCAGCCTCTATCGGAAGTCACTTGTGGCATGGCAGGTTCCACGGCGGAGTAGGGTCCGCGGAAAAGGGCTGACCACGCGCGGTCGGCACGGAATCGAAGCGAGCGGGGAGGACCCGCTGCGGGGGCATGGAGGGGGAGGATTATCGGGAGTGGCGCGATAGCGTTCCTGGGTCGTGGTCGCAGTGGACCGCAGGATAATGAACGCCGCCGTTGCTTCTCTCCTCGCGGTGGGGGTCACGTTGTTCGCGTGGGGCGAAACGATGTTGCAAGCAGCCAACGCGGCGAACGAACAAACCCTCCGTAATTGCAACTTCTCTTGCCCTCCGATCCTTGCGCCAAATCCCGCTTACGGGCAAGCCGCTCTCCTCGGCCTCGTGATCATGGTCGCGGCGGCTGTCCTGGGGGCCCTCATGGTCAGGACGGCGCGGAGGAAGACCGCGGTCCCGGCGTGACGCTCGCAACGCCGACCGAAGTCAGTCCTGTGTCGTTGCCAGCCGATACGTGACGAAGAAGGGAACGACGACCCACGCAATTCCGATGGCAGCCTCCAACGCAAATCCCACGCCACCTGGAGACGCTGCCAGCGGTGTGCCGAAGGTCGACTGTCCGATCAGGAGGCTTACCGTGAGGCCCGGGAATTGGGGAGGGAAAAAGAGCTGGGAGGGGAGAAGAAGCGACGTTGCTGAAGCCGCATTATAACTCGGGTTGTTGACGATCAGCAACCCGAGGACGATGCTCGACCAGAAGAACCCGAGCACGATTGGAACGACACCAACTCCAAGCACGGCTCCCGACGACCGTACTAAGTGGGCGGTGAGGAAGATCAGCCCTGCTGAGCCGAGCGCGGCGACCAACAGCCCTCCGAACAGCGGAGCGAGGAACCCCACCGGGAGAGGTTCACCGAGGATCCCGGTGACGCTGGCGTCCAAGACCAGGACTTCAACACCGGTTGCCACTGTAAGGACGGCGGCAACACTCGCGTAACGCGCTAGAAGAACACCGCGGCGGGTCACCGGCCCCGCAAGAACGGGCTCGACAGTCCCCGACAACCGCGGGCGGGCGTAGACCCAGTAGGCTGCAACGATTGCCATTGAGGGGAGGAAGAAACTCTCCTCCGTAGCGAAATCATTCAGGATCGGAGCGCCGGGAGCGTTGTTGACGACCGATGACTCGTTTCCTGTGGTGCCGGTGGGGCGAAGGTCTAACGCCTGCACGATTCCGCCCGACTCGTTGACAACCTGAACGAAAACGGTCGTAGCGTTCAGGGGATATTCCGGCAATGGGAAGTGGGTCCAGAACCCGGTGATGGGACCCAATTCTTGGGTCGGCAGCCCGGCACAGCTGTCCTGCCCACCGAAAGGAAAGTACGCTTGAGGGGTCGAGCAAGACTCGAGGCGAAGTCCTGTCGGCGAGGAACCGTTCGGACCCGCGGCGAAGACCATCACCTGGGTCTGAGCAGAGTAGTAGCTCGTTCCGGCGGCGACTATGGTGTCGAGGTCGTCAACTACACCCGGGGAAAGGTACCCGAGGTAGAGAGATGGCAAGTACCCGGGTGGGCCGCCGAAGAAACCCCCCCACAGGACGGTCACCGATCTGGCCGACGCAAGGTGCAATGAATTTACGGTCAGATTTGCCCAATTTTGATCGGCAATGGGGATAACGAGGGACATTTCCCCTTGAGAATTGCTCGTGACCGTGTATGGGCCCGAAGTAGTGTTCTCCGAGCCGCCTGTCATTTCGGTGAACTCGGCGACGACTCCCGAAACCGGAGCGCCCCCCGCATCGTAGACCCAAACGAGGAGGTGGTACGCACCGTCGTCGTAATAGTACAAGCCGGATCCCATGATCGAATAGTAGGGAGTCGCGCCTTCGACTGTGACCAATGAAGCAGCGCCGGCGAGCAGGGAGAGAGCCACGACCGCAATGATCGCTCCGCTTGTCAGCGAATGTCGGACATCGTGTCGATAGGTAAACGGAATCCTCAGCCTCACGACTCTTCCCCTTCCGTTGCTGAGTCCGTGTGGATAAGTCGGAGAAAGTACTCCTCCAACGAGGCATCTTCGCGCCAGATCTCCGCGATGCGATATCCCCGCCGCACCAATTCGGCGGTTATCGACGCGGCGTCCAAGCGTGGCTTTTCCACGAGGAACGACTTTCCGTCGGCTCGTACGATTCCCAGCGAACCAAGGTATGTCTCCGCGGCCGGGTCTGGATTCTCGAGCGAGAGGTGTAAGACCGGCTTCCCAGCGCGTGCGACGTCGGCCTGGTCGACGACTTGTATAAGTCGACCCTCGTGGATGAACGCGACGCGGTCCGCCAGTGCCTGAAGTTCGGTGAGCAGATGGGAGGAGAGGAGAACGCTCTTGCCTTGCTTTCGTAGCTCGCCGACCCAGTTTCGGGCGAATGCCATTCCCTCGGGGTCTAACCCGTTGAGGATTTCGTCTAAGAGCAGATTCTGGGGGTCCGACAACATCGCGGCGGCTAGCCCGAATCGTCGTTTCATTCCCTGAGAGTAAGTTCGGATCCGATCTTCCTCGAAGCCATGGAGGCCCACTAGGTCGAGAAGTTCCCGCGCGCGCTTGTCAGCTGACCGACCGGTAAGCCCGTGGAATCCGGCGTGATAGACGAGCACTCGACGGGCTCTCGCCTCAGGAGCGAACGGGTAGAGCTCCGGCACCCATCCGACTGCTTCGGACGCGCGAACCTTGTCGTGAACAATGTCGTGGCCATCGACGAGAACCCGCCCCGATGTCGGGAAGGCGACACCTGCGGCGATTCGTATGGTAGTCGTCTTCCCCGCCCCATTAAGCCCGACGAGGCCGAGGATCTCGCCATTCCTCAGGTTCAGGTCGATACCTTCGATTGCCGGCTCAGACCGTCCCGGGAACCACTTGCTCAAATCCTCGATGACGATCACGGAGACGAAGTTTCAAGGCGTCGCGCCATAAGTTTCTTGGCTCTCGGCTTCTAACGCGAAACCGCGCCGGAACATTGCCTCCGTGACTCCGAACCGCGCGTCGAACCGCTTCGCCGTGCGCCCGTCGCGCGCGAGCGTCTCGCCCCGCCCACGGGGGGTCGCGACTACCGCCCGGCCCTGATACTAAATCGGACCGGCGCCCACGGGTGGAGCCACCAGACGTTGCCACTTCATTTGTCTCCTGATGGCGAGCGCGAGAAGAACGATTCCGGCCGCGACCAGTAAGAAGATCAAGTCACCGAACTCAAGTATCGTAAGCAAGCCGAATGTCCCTGGAATCGTGCTAGGAACCGTGCAGCTTAGTCCTCCTGCGGTGACGCAGCTTAGGTCAAAAACCCAGTAAACGAAAAGGAAGAACCCTATTCCCAAAAGGACCGCCGAGGTCCCGGCAAGGCGTCGCCCAGGGACGAGCCGGGTGCGTTGAATGGCCACTCCCTGGCGCTTGAATTTTGCTCGGAATCCGAGGAACAAGATGGCGTAGGCAATGAGCCAGGAAATGCCCCAACCCGCGTAGACTTCTGCTCGTTCAACATCTGATACTGGACCGGATACGTTGAGGGCGATCAAGAAGAAAGCCGCGAGTCCGCCCAGCACAAAAACGAGCGGGAGCCACGATACAAAGGATTGCCATCGCCGAATCCGCGTGGGGGCGGACGCCATGATACCGAATCCCACCAAATCAAGTCGTCACTTCGGATAAGGAATCGGCTCGGAGGGGAACTGAGCTTCCGTTCGTGTCCGCGTTTCCGAGAGCCACTCGAAGCTGAACTGGAGGCATTCCGTCGAGTGGTCTGGAACCTCCCGTGCGGGCGAGGGACCACCTTGCCGGAACAGGGTCTCTGCGATGCCAAAGCGCGCGTAGAACCGCGCCGCCTTTCGCCCGTCGCGCGCGAGCGTCTCGGTCAGGCCCGGGGTCGTTGCGACCACCGCGCGCGCCGCCTTCACGCGGGCACGAAAATCTCGAAGCCTCCGCTCCGCGACCCGCTCGTCCGCCTCCCGCGAGTCGTCGGGCAGGCCGCTCGTGATCTCCAGGAGGCTGAACTGCCGCGTCGGGGTCGCGATTAGTTCATCCTCCGCGTCTTCGTCGGGGCCGCCGAACGCGACCCGCGACTCGAACCCTGTCCGCGAGTAGTCGTGAGAACTAGGGTGGCCGGTTCTCAGTGAGTGGAGCGGGATGCGGGGTCGTCGCGGCGGCAGTATCTTCCTTGGTTCTGCGCCGTCGGAAGAGTACGAAGATTGCCAGCGCTGCAACCACTACGACAACCGCGAGAATCAAGCTCCACTGCGTCACGCTCAGCCCGAGGAACGACCACGCCGGCGTCTTCGGGATCGCCGTGAATACAAGACTGATGGTCCGGTTCGCGCCCAGGATCTTAATCGAGTCGTTCGTGGGCACGACTGTGTATCCGGAGGGTGGGTTCACTGTGTAGTTGTAGGTCCCGTTCTTCAGGGTAAACGCGAGAGTCTGGGTCGGACTGGACTCAGTAGAGTTGTTCAACGTTACCGACCAGGACGTGCCGCTCGGCAACCCGGTCTCGTTGAACGTCGCCGAAAACGCCACCGGAACGTATGTGATGTCGACAGTGACGTTGGTCCCATTCATGGTGAAAGTTCCAACTTGCGGGGAGACCGTGTAGTTGCGAATTGATTTCACAGAGTACTGGTACGGCCCGTCGGCACCCGTGAATGGCACGGACGTCGTGTTCGACGACAGCGACACATTGTTCAGGTGTACCGACCAGGGCGTTCTAGGGGTCAGCCCGGTCTCGACGAATGAAACCGTGTGGAGAGGGAAGAGCAGGCTGACATTATTCGTATCGGAGTCTGCCACGTACATCTCGTGATTGTAGTCAGCGTATGCGATGCCAATCGGCCCCCTTTGTGTGGGTAAGATTCCTACCATTCGGTTCGTCGTCCCACTGATTGCTGTGACGTTCCAGACGTCGCTTGGAGTGTAATTGTTGTTGAACCGCTGAGTCACATAGACGTCCTCGGTGATCGGGTCGTACGCGGCATCCCCCGACGCATTTCGAGTGAGTACATTCCCCACGACACGGTTCGTTGTTCCATCTACGATGGTCACCTTCGCCTGGCCGGATACATTGTTTCCACCGACGAAGATCTCGCCGTTCGCAGCGTCTGCCACGACCGCCGGGCCGGGCTGAACCCCAGGGATCCATCCAGCGATCTGATTCGTATGCCCATTGATGATTGTCAAGCTCGAGTTCCCCTCATTAGAAACGTAAACATTGCCGTTCCGACTGTCGTAACCAATCCCATATGGGTAAGGCCCCACGTTCGTGATGAGAGTCACCGTCCTTCCATGAATCACGGTTACGTTGCTTGTGAATCCATCCTCGAAGTAGACGTCCTGGCTCGCAGGGTCGTAGACTGCGGGGCCGGGGGCGCACCCCGGGTAACACCCAACACCCAATGTGACGGTGGCCACAACCTGACTGGTATTCGCGTCAATCGCATAGATTTGCGAGCAACACGTACCGATGTAGACTAGGCCGTCTGCGGCATCAAAGACAGGGTTCGAGACTCCGTACGAGAGGTTAATCGTAGCCACGACTTTATTCGTGACAGTGTCGATCGCGGTCATGCTGTTGTAGTTGGCCGCAAAGTCAGCTACGAACAGCCGAGCGTTCGCTGGATCATACGCCTCGCCGAACGGATAGCCCCCAACCGCGATTGTGGAGAGTTGCGACAATGATGCAGTGCTACCGAGGTTGGGTCGGAGGAGAATTCGAGAATCAGTCTCCAAAGAGACTCGGGATGCTTGTGGAAATCCTGTGAGCCGTGGTGCCCGGTTCTCGGGTGTAGTTGAATGGAGAGCAGGTGAGAGAGAAACGAATGACGGGAGACCAATCATGCATGACAGAAGGAGCAGAACAATCGCACCCACCGAAAGGGCCCATTGCGCCTGCATCCCATTCCGAACTTGCATGGTTTCAAGTTCCATTAATCATCCAATCGGGGCCTTCTGGAAACATGTATCCATATGGCCGCACCCTCGTATCCTCCTTTGTGAGTCGGCTGGTGCGGGGCACTGGGGTGACCGGGCATAGGCCCCGTGGCCCAATTCCTTGCGCTTGACAATCCGATGAGCGCGAGATGACCCCTACTTCCACGTCGCCGTAAACCCTGGGCCACCGCCCAACGCCGAGGCTGTCACTATCGACGAGAAGCTTTCAAACCACCCATCCAGCATGGAGGCAGATTCACCATTGACCCCAAGACCTGTAAAGGTGACAGATACCTGCTGCGGTGTACCCCTCCCGATGAACTCCGCGGACCACTGCCCGTTGTTCAAGGTCGGAGCATGCGCGATCGTGCGATTCCACCAGCCTGCATTGCCCAATCGTTGATCGTGAATGGAGAATGTGCTCGTGGCGCCGTTCGAGGTTACTAGCACCGAGATTTCATCACCAACGGTGAATTTCTTGCCCCAATTCCACGAACAGTTCAAAGGTGTCGACCCATTCGGGTAACACTTTGAAGGCAAGTACTCCCAAAAGGGGACGTATGAGTTGTTGATTGCTACGTAATCGACTCCCGCTTGAAAGAACGGCGTCGACCCGTTGGCAAAGCCACCTAATCCAACCCACATAGTGTAGTTGAATGAGTTGCCGGAATCAAATGTGGGTAGCTGGAACGAAGCTGACACTTGGGTCACCTGAATGTGCGACGACGCGGTCGAGTAGATGTAACCCCCAGAGCCACCCTCTGCCTGGACGTACATTGAGATCGTACCGGCACCGGAAACCGTGAGTTGATTTGCGGCCAGCGTCCCAGCATTGGTGGCCCATTGGGTAACGGTCCCCCCTGCCCAGAGGTTTACTCCCGTCAGCGAGTAGGAGACATTGGTTTGCAGGTTCGTCGTGTTGCCATTCTCCAATGTCCAGCACGAAGAACCACAAACCTTGATGTCGCCCGCCCTCACTCCTGAGTCCCAGTTCATGTACGTCCGCCCGGTAATCGTCACTGGGTGAGTTATCTGTAGGCCTACGTCGCCACTTGCGAGGGTCGACGGCGGCTGAAGTGTTACAGTAAGTGTGGTTTGGCTACAACTCAAGCAATTGACCGTCTGGTCCGAGCCTCCGGAACTCCAGTTGAGAAACTGATTAACTCCGATCCCGCTTCCAACGAGATTGTACCAGCAGGTGCCGGATGAGCAGAGATTGTGGGTTACCACTTGGTTGTAGCAGGTCGTCGAAGAGTTCAGGGAAACTGAGCCAGCCCTGCAAGAGAAGGTGACGTCGTATCCCGCTACATTCAATGTGACATATCCGGTAGCGGATTTCTGTCCCGAAGGGAGGGTGACTGTTAGAAGCTGCTGGGTGCAGCTCTGATTCGTACAATGCATTGACTGGTCCTGCCCGCCGGATGACCACGACTGGAAGACATTCTGATAGAGCACCGCACCGACCAAGGGGATCTGGCAAGTCCCGGACCCGCAAACCTCGAGGAGCTTGCTTTGATTGGAGCAGATAGTGGAGCCGCTGACGCTTATCGTCCCACCATAGCAAGTGAATGTGATGACATAGCCTGGAGGGATTTCAGGCCCTGCGCCGGAAGCCGAATGACTTACAACTGCGGTGCTGAAAGTGGCCGTGGACTGCGTCGAAGACGAAGCCGCTGCACTAGGGGCTAAAACGATCACACTCAATAACAGGACAGCCGTTATCGAGCAGACAACGCTGAACGAACCTGGTCGACGGCCCACTCTTATTCGATTGCGTTTTTCTCCGCTCATGTTGCTATTTCCTCCCCCCTTGCACGGCGTCTCACCGCGAAAATGAAGGGCTCGCAGACAGACTCCAATCCAAGACTCGGAATCGCGTTGTCAAGTGGGTCCGGGGCCGCCTCCGGCACGGTCCAAACCACGCGCTCGATGCGCGTAGTCATCATGCTTCGACCTTGGTTGGACGCGGACCCGCTTCCTGCTACTTCAACGTGCGTCGAAAACGCCCCATGCGGTGGCGACCCCTATGACACGCTGCTACCGTGTCTGCTCCCCGGGGACTCCGTCTCGGAACTGCCCCGCTTTGCGCCAGTCACGAGCGAGGGTGTCCGCGAGCCCGGGAGTCCGGGAAACCACCGCTCTCGCTGCCCTCACGCGCCTACGAAGGTCGCGGAGCCGCCGTTCCGTCTGCTTCTCATCCGCTTCGCGGGAATCGTCCGGGAGCCCGCTCGTGATCTCGAGGAGGGTGAACTGTCGGGTCGGGGTCTCCTCCGCGTCATCGCCTTCGTCCGTGCCGCCGAACGCGACCCGCGACTCGAAGTGCGCCCGCGTCGGGGTCGGGTCCAATCAGGTCCGTCGCGCGCGAGAGTCTCGGCCCGGGCCAGGAAGAGAGACCCCTAAGCGACGCGTGGGGGGAGGACCCGCGGGCGAGCGACTTACCGCCAAGCCATTGCAGCCCCAGGTGACAACCAGAATGCGCGTGGTCGGACCGAGGGGGATGTTATTTTGACGGAACTTGTGATGCTGGCCTGGCTTTGCGTCGCCGTCGTTCAATGACTATGGCGATAATCGATAGAACAACCGCGGCGAGGACCAGAATAAGAAGAGAATAACCCACGACGATCGGGAAACCCAGGAAGGTCGGTCCTGGGCGCATACCCGTGGTCGAGGTGAAGGTGACGAGGATGATCTCAGCCCTACCGCTGACTGTAAGATTGCCCGAGGATGGAGCCGAGGAATATCCGGGGGGAGAGGCCACAATAAAAAAGTATCCCCCGTCGTGTTCAGAAAAAGTGACGGTTTCGGCGCTGGAGTTTTGAGTGGAGCCGTTCAACACGACGGACCATTCGGCGTTGGACGGCAGCCCCGTTTCGTCGAACCCTACCTCATGCTGAAGCGAGGCAAGTACGGAGACTGTTCCACTAAGCTGGTTTGCCACGTAGAATCCATTGGTCGCCGAGTCGTATGCGATGCCCCAAGGTTCGACGCCGGCTGTGATATTCGCGATTACGGAATCGGACGAGTCCGAAATCACACTCACATTCCCGGGACTGACGCTGTTGGTGACGAGGATTTCTCCCTGAAATGGGTCGTAAGCCAGCTCCCTCGGCATGAATCCAGTTTGGATCGTAGCCACCACCGTGTCGGACCGATCCGAGATCACGCTGACATTGTCATTCGGAAGCCCGCTCGACGTGTAGAGCTGCGAGACGAAAACTTCTCCTCGGCCTTCATCGTATGTAACCCCCTCAGCGTAAGTGCCAACGGGGATCTCAGCAACGACCGTGTCGTTGGAGTCCGAGATCACGCTCACATTGCGTGAGTAGGAGGCACTCACGAACACCTCGCTCGTTCGACTGTCGTAGGCCACGTCTATAGGGGACGAGCCAGGGGAAGGCTCGGTGGGGCTAATCGGGATGTTTCCCACTACTCGATTGTTCGAAATCGAAATCACGCTCACATTACTAGACCCCGAATTCGCGACGAACAGCTCGTCCGTTCTGGGATCGTAAGCTACACCGATGGGGCCTGTACCTACTGGAATGGTCGCTACCATGGCGCCTGTCGTGTCGGAGATCACACTTACCGTGCCCGATCCTTCGTTGGTTACGAAAACTTCGCCCGTGGCATTGTCGTATGCCAGGTCCTGCGGATCGAGTCCGACCGATATCATAGCCACCTCCTCGTCGGTGGAATCGGAGATTACCCAGACGTCATTCGAAACCGCACTCGCAACGAAAACTTCCGACTTCCCGCTATCGTACGCGACCCCGGTAGGATTTGCTTCCAGAGGGATGGTCGCGACTAGCTTGTTCGTTTCCCCCGAGACTACACTCACGTCGTTCGAGCCGTAGTTCGTGATGTATACTTCTGCTCTCGTGGAGTCGTACGTCAGACCCACAGGATATGCGCCGAGCGGGACGCTGGTCAATTCGGTATCGGTAGCGTCGGAAATCACAGTCACATTGCCGTAAAGCGACTGATTGCTGTCTTCCAAGTTTGCCGCGAAAACTTCGCCGGCCGCCGGGTCGTACGCTACTCCGAACAGAAAGCTCCCAGCCATGATGCTGGACACCACTGTTTCCGTCGAGTCAGAAATTACACTAACGTTGGACGACCCACGGTTCGTTACAAAGAGTTCCCCCCTGCCGCTGTCGTACGCGACACCCGCAGGGTGTGTTCCGACCGGAATGGAGCCGACGACTGTGTTACCAGTGTCTGAGATTACACTGACGTTATTCGAATCAAAGTTCGCGACGAAGACATCCCCGGTCCCGTTGTCGTACGCCAGTCCGATCGGCGATGATCCGACCGGAATTGTGGCGACCACCTTGTCGCTCCTGTCGGAGATGACATTCACGTCATTCGAGAGTGAATTCGCAACGAATACCTCGGCTTTGTTCGCGTCGTATGCCACATCGTAGGGGTTGCCTCCAACCGGCACGGTGCCCACAATAGTGTTTGTGACATCCGAAATCACGCTGATGTTGTCGGAATCGTAATTGGCGACAAATACCTGGTCGGTCCTTGGGTCGTACACCGCGCCGATGGGGTAGCCACCCACAATGATGCTTCTCTGAACTACGTTCGAACTTTCGGATATCACGCTGACGCTGTCTGAATAGGAGTTCGTGACGAAAACCTCCCCCCTTCCGCTGTCGTAGGCAGCGGCCATCGGGACAAGACCATTAGTGGCGTTGAACCCTCCGTGGACCAGGGTATCATTGAGTAACACCAGCGTATCCGCCAAGTACGGAAGCCCTCCTCCTGTCCCATCCGCGACGCCCCGTCGACCTAGCTGATTTGCGTCGGGAGGGAGACCTATCGAGAGCCGCGAATCGTCTCCCCTGCCGTGTGATCGCTCTACATTCGACACGACGTTCGGCGGTCTCCCGGGATATCCTGCCCCGACGGACATGCGCGAGTGAGGAGAGGCTCCCCACGCTGACCCGCTCGCGGCGATCAAGCATATGCATACGAAAACGACGAGTGCGCTCAGGCAATCTTCTTTCGCAGAGCGAGTCACCGTCTTTGTCATTCCGCTGACCTGGGCGGAAATGCCTGAGTAATACTCTGGTTCACAATCGGCCCCTCCTCGGAATCTCTAGTCCAAGGGTTAGGGAACGATTCATAATGAGTCGGCCCGCAATTGAAGACAGCACCGTGAGACGTTTCACCTCTCCTTTGGCCCCTTCGTAGAGAGCAAGAATAGTTTCGGGCCCACGGCGAGAACTCATGGTGGGTTTCCGTTTTGCCCACTCTCCGGCCTCACCTCATTCCCGCCGGTAGCGCGTCGATATACATCATCGGTTTCCACGGTCTAGGTCGGGGTCAACTTCACGGTGAAGCTCCCTGACGATAGGCTTGAGGGCGCTCCGATGATCACACCGGAGCCGCTGTTACTCACCATCTCAACGACCGCCGTTTTGAGAGCAGAGAACGGCTGCAGCGTCGAGGAG